>NZ_CP157428.1:2551479-2870414 GCF_041021895.1 Acinetobacter sp. XH1741 | reverse complement strand
TGACAACACTAATCAAAGCATTGAACTGCGCCTTGAAATGGACTGCTTACTATTTTTATCTGCCGCACCGCATGGTTTAGACACTAGCCCAAGCTATCAACCTGCCGATATTCAACTCAGTTTATTTAAAGCCAATTCTTTAACAGACAGTGATATTTGTCGTGATGCATGTTCGCAAAATCAGCGTGCGTTTCAAAACACTGCGCGCTACTACGCACTTAGCAATATTTAAATCAGGAGAAGCATCATGACAGTTTTACAATCATTTGAAAAAGCAGTTTTAAATGAAGTTTGTCCTGCGGGTGAAGCGTGGATGTGCGAGGTTAAAAAGGGCCAATATTTTCGAATTATTGATCTTGAGGGAAACCAAGCGGTCGATACTTTGTTTATAAGTGCCGAAAACCCGACGGAGCGTTATAGCGCAATGGATACTTTGGCCATTAACCAACACATTTATTTAGAAAAGGGCACCAAGCTCTATAGTAACTTTGGCCGCCCAATTGCCATTATTCATGATGATAATTGCGGTCGCCATGACACGATTGGCGGCGCCTGTTCATGCGAAAGTAATACGGTTCGCTATGCACATGAAACGTACCCAATGCATAGTTGCCGTAACAACTTTATGTATGCCTTAGCAAAACACCCCATTGCGAAAAAGCATGGCTTAAATGTCCGTCATATCGGCCCAAACATTAACTTTTTCATGAATGTGCCAGTAACGCCAGACGGTCAGCTTAAATTTGATGATGGAATTTCAGGACCGGGAAAATATGTCGAAGTTCGGGCAGAAATGGATTTGATTGTTTTAATTTCCAATTGCCCACAGCTCAATAACCCATGTAATGCCTATAACCCAACCAAAATTCAACTGATTGTCCGCGAAGCGGAAGGGGTGTAAGCATGTTTAAAAAAGTTCTAATTGCTAACCGCGGTGCAATCGCTTGTCGTGTAATTCGCACCCTAAAAAAACTTGGTATCGCTTCGGTTGCGGTTTACTCGGAAGCCGACCGTGATTCGTTACATGTGACTTTGGCCGATGAAGCTTTTTTGATTGGTTCTGGGCCCGCTCATCAAAGCTATTTAAATATTGAAAAAATCCTGGAGGTTGCGAAACAGTCGGGCGCAGAAGCGATTCACCCCGGTTATGGTTTTTTGTCTGAAAATGCAGAATTTTGTGATTTATGTGAAAACCAAGGTATTGCTTTTATTGGGCCAACTTCAAGCCAAATGCTCGACTTTGGTTTAAAACATACTGCGCGTGAACTCGCTATTAAAAGCAATGTACCTTTACTGCCGGGTAGTTCGCTACTTGCCGATGAAGCTGAGGCCTTAACTGAAGCTGCTCGTATTGGTTATCCGGTTATGCTGAAAAGTACCGCGGGTGGCGGTGGTATTGGTATGCGTCTGGTGTGGAATGAAGATGGCTTAAAAGATGCCTATCAAACTGTGTCTTATTTAGCGCAGGTCAATTTTAAAGATGCAGGTTTGTACTTAGAGAAATTTGTACAACATGCACGGCACATCGAAGTACAAATTTTTGGTGATGGGCAAGGCCAAGTTTTAGCCTTGGGTGAGCGTGATTGTTCGGTACAACGCCGTAATCAGAAAGTGATTGAAGAAACACCTGCGCCACATTTAAATGAACAGCAACGCAACTACCTTCAAAAAGTTGCGATTCAACTCATGCAGTCGGTGAACTACCGCTCGGCAGGCACGGTTGAGTTTGTCATGGACACCGAAACCCAAGAATTTTATTTCTTAGAGGTCAACACGCGTTTGCAAGTTGAGCACGGCGTGACCGAGCAAGTATTTGGTGTCGACTTAGTCGAGTGGATGGTTACTTTAGCAAGTGGTGATTGGTCAGCGCCAACAGAAAAGTTAGAGCCAACAGGCCATTCCATTCAAGTTCGTCTTTATGCCGAAGACCCGATTAAACAGTTCCAGCCGAGTGCAGGTCTACTCACACATGTTAAATTTGACCCGCAAGCCAGAGTCGAAACATGGGTGGAAACAGGTTCAACGGTGTCATCTTTTTATGACCCAATGATTGCCAAAATTATTGTGACTGCTGGAACACGTGAACAAGCCATACATGCAATGAGTGTCAGCCTTGCCAACACGCAAGTGGCAGGCATTGAAACCAATCTGGAATATTTACAAAACATTATTGCTTGCGATGTGTTTGCGCTTGGCACTCAAACCACCCGGTTTTTAAATACATTTGAATGGAAAACTCAAAAAATTGAGGTATTGCAAGCCGGTATTCAAACTGCCATTCAGGACGTAACAGGCCGATTAGGTTATTGGGATGTTGGTGTGCCGCCATCAGGTGCCATCGATCCACTCAGTTTAACAGTGGCAAACCAGCTTTTAGCCAATGAGCTAAATACCGCAGGGCTTGAATGTACCTTACAAGGGCCAACTTTAAAGTTTCACTGCGACAGCCAAATTGTCATTACAGGCGGTGATATGCCGTCAAAACTTGATGGCGAACTTGTGCCAATGTGGCAAACCATTAATGTAAAAAAGGGCCAAGTTTTAAAATGTGGGATTATTCGATCAGGTTGCCGTAGCTATATTGGCGTTAAAGGTGGTTTCGATGTTCCTGACTATTTAGGCTCGCAAGCGACTTTTACTTTGGGGCAATTTGGTGGGCATGCAGGCCGTAATTTATTAATTGGCGATATGCTGCCAATTACTGAATATTCCGCTCAAACGACCACAGCTCTAGCTCAAGCACAAATTCCTAGCTTTACCCAAACTTGGGAAATTGCAGTGATGTATGGGCCACATGGCGCACCAGATTTTTTTACCAAACAAGATATCGATACATTCTTTGCCAACGAGTTTGAAATTCACTATAACTCAAGCCGCACAGGCATTCGTTTAATTGGGCCAAAACCAGCGTGGGCACGTGAAGATGGTGGCGAGGCAGGCTTACATCCGTCCAATATTCATGACAATGCATATGCGATTGGCGCAATTGATTTTACAGGTGATATGCCAATTATTTTGGGGCCAGATGGTCCGAGCTTAGGCGGCTTTGTATGTCCTGCGGTAGTCATTCATTCTGAGCTTTGGAAAATTGGGCAGCTAAAAGCAGGCGATAAAGTCAAATTTGTACCTGTGAGTTATGTGCAAGCGAAAGCACTCGATCAAAAATATCATCAAAGCTTAACTGCGACTGATACAACTCACATTGATTTCAACCCAACCATTCGAGCAGAACCCGACACTTTAAATGATGCAGTTTTGGCAACTTTACAAGGTGAAGCTGATTTACCAAGCGTGACCTATCGACCAGCAGGAAATAGCTATTTATTGGTGGAATATGGAGAGTTAGTCCTCGACCTAAATTTACGCTTCCGTATTCATGCGCTTATGCAATGGGTCAAAGATCAAAACATTCAGGGCATTATCGACTTAACACCTGGCATTCGTTCACTACAAATTCATTTTGATTCAATTCAGCTTGATCAACTTGAGCTTTTACAGAAACTTCAACAAGCAGAAGCCGAGTTACCCGACATTCAAAATATGCAGGTGCCTTCACGGACTGTCTACTTGCCTTTGGCTTGGGAAGATTCACAAACAAAGCTTGCCACCGAACGCTACACACAAATTGTTCGTCCAGATGCGCCGTGGTGCCCCGATAATGTTGAGTTTATTCGCCGTATTAATGGCTTAGCTTCCAAGCAAGCCGTTAAAGAGGTGGTCTATAGTGCAAACTATCTAGTGATGGGGTTGGGAGATGTGTATTTGGGTGCTCCCGTTGCAACGCCGCTCGACCCACGTCAACGCTTAGTTACCACTAAACTTAGTGCGGAAATTGGAATAGTAAAATACAAATAAATCAAATATTTATGTTTGATTATCCGTTTTGTGTGTGTGCCTGTAGAATGATTTTTTATAAGTAAAAGGTTTCTACAAAAAAACACCTCGCATGGAGGTGTTGTTCTTGGTGGACTCGATCACAACAATTCGATAATTAAAGCGTTCATTTCGTCTTTCGATTTCGAGCTATTCATTTCTGTTACTGACTTTGATTCAAGAATCGCATCACGATACTGTTTGCGCTCGAATAGCACTGTTTTTAGTAGTTTGAACTGCTCATATTCGTTAATAAGCTCCACAGCGTCATTTAGCTCATTTGAGCGTACTGAAGCTCTATTAATCAACACGTATGCGTCTAAATCTTTATTAGTCTTTCTAGCAGCAGCAACTTTCTCTTGCATGTAGTCCAATACTTGCAGATCAAGTAGGCTTGGCTGAGTAGGGATTATTAGCACATTGGATACAAGTAGAGCTTCACGAAAGACCGTTGAATCTCGCCCTGCAACATCTATTAGGACGTACTCATATTCCGCATCTAATTTCTCAAGCTGTAGTAATAGATTTTCGTGAATACACTGACACTCAATATCTCCACGTTGTCTAGCCCATTTTGAAGATGATTGTTGTTCATCACAATCAATCAGTATGCTTTTTCCTTTTTGATTGAGCGATACAGCTAAATTAGTAGCTAGTGTAGTCTTACCAACTCCACCTTTTCGGTTCGCTATAGTTATAATCTTAGCCATTAACAAACACCTTTAAATTAATAAATAATCGTTTATTTGTTTGTATTTATAGTCGTATTATTTAATTGATAAATTAAACTATAAAATACTGTATACATAAAACTGTTTATACACCTAAAAATACAACTATTATTTATTGTTCTTTTTTAGGTTTAGTAACATTAAGTTGATTATTCAATATCTCTTGATATTCTTTAGCACCCAAAACCTTTTTACATTGTTGCAAGATACTCTCACGAATGAATACGCTAATCGAAATATTCTGATCTTGCCCAAGTTTTTTAACAGCTTCATCAATCACGTTAAGTTCTTCAACAAAGAGTGGGATAGTTAGGTTGCGACCATGTTTAGTACGAACACGTTTAGCTATTGGTAGTGTGTTTTTCTCAATATTGATGATTGATTTATTGCGTGTGACGATTTGTTCCTTATCTTTTTTTTCTTTACCATCTGATACCTTTGCATCTGAATTTACGTCATCTTGAGTAAACTCAGTATTCTCCATTGCTTTTTTAAATCTATTACTCATATCAATATCCAAACTATAAGTTAAACTAATATTGTAACTAATAATAGTTGTATTTTTTAAACTATTATTAGGTTTTTTTTGTAAAAAAAATGGGGGGGTTCACCCCCATTTTTTAATACTAAATATCTAATTTAGGTAAGTTTCTAACAATCTTCATTGTTTCAAGACTGACAGTAATCACTCGTAAAAACAGATTGAGAGGGTATGATGGATCATTCATTGTTTCGATTGCCCAATCATTCGCATCATTCACAATGCCACTGTCTTTATGCGTAGATACGCCTTGGCGTTCCATAACCCATTCGAGTGCAGGCTTGCCATTTACAACGTAGTCATAGGCTTCTAATGGGATATTTTCGATAGTGATAGCATTATTATAAACAACGGCTCTGTACACGACAAATTTCACAGAACCCTTATCCTATCAGGATTCTGCCTTCTTAAAATTGCCAAAATTTCCTTAAACTCTTCTTTTTTCCCAAAACCAATTAAACGCTGAATCGCCATTTGAACATAGTCTAAACCATAGCGAAATAAACTCATTGAGAGTCGTCCATGCTTCTTTATTTTTATCGCTTTTTTTTGATCATGTTGCCATTCACCCGTTAAGTAACACCAACAGAAGCTTATAGCTAACACCGCAATCAATTTTTTCACTCGTCTAGGGTCTGTCAAGCGCGTATTTTCAAGATTAAACCCGCGTCCTTTGAGACAACTGAATAAGGTTTCAATTTCCCAGCGTAATGCATAATCCTGAATAGCATTGGCATTAAACTGAGGAGAAACGACGAGTAAAAGCTCTCCATTTTCTAACTGTAGTGCACTTATATATAGTTTCACCCGACCAACCAAAATCCGTCGTTTACGACATTCAATTTGACCAACTTTAAGATGGCGAAATAAATCACTAATTTTATGATTCTTTCCTAAATGATTGGTGACAATGAAGTTTTTTTAACACGAATGCAGAAGTTGATGTCTTGTTCAATTAACCATGTAAACCACTGCTCACCGATAAACTCTCTGTCTGCGAACACATTCACAATACGGTCTTTACCAAAAATGGCTATAAAGCGTTGAATCAAAGCAATGCGCTCTTTCGTATCTGAATTTCCACGTTTATTAAGCAATGTCCAAAGGATAGGTATCGCTATTCCACGATAAACGATTGCGAGCATCAGGATATTAATATTTCGTTTTCCCCATTTCCAATTGGTTCTATCTAAAGTCAGTTGCACTTGGTCGAATGAAAACATATTGAAAATCAACTGAGAAATTTGACGATAATCAAAATACTGACCTGCAAAGAAGCGCTGCATACGTCGATAAAATGATTGTGGTAAGCACTTGATGGGCAAGGCTTTAGATGCAGAAGAAAGATTACATGTTTGCTTTAAAATAATCACAAGCATGATGAGCGCAAAGCACTTTAAATGTGACTTGTTCCATTTTAGAGATTTGTTTAAGATAAGATATAACTCATTGAGATGTGTCATAGTATTCGTCGTTAGAAAACAATTATTATGACATTATTTCAATGAGTTATCTATTTTTGTCGTGTACAGAGAAATAATGAGATAAATTTTTTAAGGACTACAATTGAAAAAAGGATAAAGAATAATACGGATTAGAATAAAAATAGGGTAGAGAATGCTTCTGTTGAGAGAGGCATTTAATACAGAGATAAATAATAGATTTTAAAAAAATTGCATGAGAGATTTAGTCCCAATTCCTAAATGAAATGAGATAAAGATGAGATAGGATGATCTGGTATTTCGCCTAATCTTAAGCCTTATACCAGATGCTGAGTGATTTTAATTTATGACTATGCACACTTGGTTTGCCAATACGCATTTGCATAATTCGACAAGCTTTTTCGGTTTAATACATTGCTAATATTTTGGCTGGCTTGCATCAGTTTTTCTAAATCAATCCCCGTTTCAAACCCCATGTGCGACAGTAAATAAAACAGATCTTCTGTCGATACATTGCCAGAAGCCCCTTTGGCATAAGGGCAACCACCAAGTCCTGCAAGAGACGAATCAAAAACACGAATGCCTTGCTGTAAAGACTGATAAATATTGGCAATTGCCATGCCGTAGGTGTTATGGAAATGCCCAGCTAAAACCTTGCTGTCGAGTTCAGCAAGACAGGCTTGCCAAACCTTTTGAACACGATCTGGTGTTGCCGTGCCAATGGTTTCACCTAAAGACACCTCATAGCAGCCCATGTCATAGAGCCGTTTCACTACTTTTACGACTTGCTCAGGTGCAATTGCACCTTCATAAGGACAATCGACAATACAAGAGACATAACCGCGTACACGGATGTTATGTGCTTTTGCTGCGCTCATGACATCGCTGAATTTTTCAAAGCTTTCGTCGATTGAGCAGTTAATATTTTTACGAGTAAAGCTTTCAGAAGCTGCCGTAAACACTGCAACTTCTTTGCATCCTACCGCTTGAGCTGTCTCAAAACCTTTGATATTGGGCGTGAGCAGACTAAATTGCACCTCGGTTGTTTGGGGTAACAGCTTAAATAGCTCGTCACTTTGAGCCATTTGCGGTACCCATTTTGCCGAAACACATGAACCCACTTCAATCGATTTCAGACCTGCATTTATCAAGTCATTAATAAAGTTTAAACGCTGTTCGACGGTCAAGGCCTGCTTTTCGTTTTGGAGGCCATCTCTGGGACCGACCTCCACGATTTTGACAAACTCACTCATGCAACTTCCTCCTGAGCAGGCTGAAATTCCACAAGTTCATCGCCAGCTTTGACCTGATCACCGACTTGGAAATAAGAGTCTACAATCAAGCCGTCTTTAGGTGCACGAATGGTGTATTCCATTTTCATGGCTTCAAGCGTCATTAAAATATCGTCTTTCTTCACGCTATGATTTGCACTTACCAGCACTTGCGTGACTACACCCGGCATTGGGGCTTTTAAGTGACCTTCATCGGCTTGACTATCTGCTTGATTAAAGTCTTGGCGAATATAAGCAAACTTATAGCTTTGTCCATTTTGGAATAAGGTAATGCCTTGCTGACTTTGGTTAAAAGACAGTTTTTGCTGTGTTCCATTAATTTGAACAGAGGCCGTATGCGCATCAATCAATTGGCCAGAAATCGGGTAGCTTTGACCGTTATATTCTGCGGTGAAGCCATGTTCATTTGAAGCAAACTTGACTTGGATATTTTGGTTTAAATAATTCAGTTTAATGCTGTGCTGATAAGCAATATTTAAACGCCAAAGCGGTTGAGCTTGCCAAAGCTGTTTTTGGCTTGAGCTGTTGTTATTAAGTTTGCTTAGAAACTCAATAAATGCCGCTGCCACTACAAGTTCTGGTTTGATTTCTTCAGGACTAAACAAGAAGTTTTGTTCACGCTGAATCAGATTGGTATCAAGCTTGGCTTGTTTAAACGATTCGCTACGAACAATTTTTTCAAGAAAGGCAATATTGTTGCCTAAACCATCGACATGGAATTGGCTTAAAGCATGTTGCATTTGAATGAGTGCAGCTTCACGGTTTTTACCCCATACGATCAGTTTAGCTATCATTGGGTCGTAATAGGTCGTGATTTCATCGCCTTCAACAATACCACTGTCTACACGTACATATTGGTTTTGAGTTGGGTAGTGCAGATAGTCAATTTTACCAATAGCAGGTAAAAAGCCCTTTTCAGGTTCTTCTGCATAGATCCGTGCTTCGAGCGCATGGCCGTGAATGTGTAATTCGTTTTGTAGTTTTGGCAAAGGTTCGCCATAAGCTACACGTAGTTGCCATTCAACCAAGTCTTCACCTGTAATCATTTCAGTCACTGGGTGTTCGACTTGTAGACGAGTATTCATTTCCATGAAATAAGCCGTACCGTCTTGTTCCACAATAAACTCAACTGTACCAGCACCGACATAATTTACCGCACGCGCAGCATCAATTGCTGCTTGGCGCACCGCATCGAGTTTTTCGCTTGGCATCTGTGGAGCAGGGGCTTCTTCTAGCACTTTTTGGTGGCGACGTTGTACAGAGCAGTCGCGTTCAAATAAATGCACATAATTGCCATGTGTATCGCCAAACACTTGAACTTCAATATGGCGCGGTTGAATCACATAACGCTCAATTAAGACATCATCATTACCAAAGCTCGATTTGGCTTCACGTTTACAAGAGGCTAAGGCATGTAGAAAATCTTCACTGCGTTCAACCAGACTCATGCCTTTACCACCGCCGCCAGCACTGGCTTTAATTAAAACTGGATAGCCAATTCGGTCGGCCTGTTGTTTTAAAAAGTCAGCATCTTGGTTGGTTCCGTGATAACCCGGTGTTAAAGGAACACCTGCTTTTTCCATTAAAGCTTTAGAGGTTGCTTTTAAGCCCATCGCCAAAATGGCATCCACTGGTGGGCCAATAAAGCAAATATTGTGTTGTTGGCAAGCAAGCGCAAATTGGTCATTTTCTGAAAGAAAACCGTAGCCCGGGTGAACCGCTTGGCTGCCTGTATCAATTGCTGCTTGAATAATACGATCAACCTGTAAATAACTTTGTGTTGCAGGGGACTGACCAATATAAACCGCTTCATCTGCAAGTTTGACATGTTGTGCGTTTGCGTCTGCATCGGAGTAAACAGCAACCGTTGCAATCCCTAATTTTTTGGCTGTACGAATCACACGGCAGGCAATTTCGCCACGGTTCGCAATTAAAATCTTTTCAAACATGATGATCGTCCTTAATTGTTGTTATTCGAGTTAGAAACCCAAGCAGGCTGCTGTTTATTTAAAAAGGCACTCAGACCTTCTTTTGCTTCACTGCCTTGACGAACTTGAGCAATATGATGTGCTGTCTGTTGCAGCAAGTTATTGCTCATGGTCTGGTTGCTCACCATTTGAATCAGATGTTTTGATGCCGCTTGAGCATGCGGACCACCAAGTAATAATGCATCAATAATTTCTTGAACTTTTTTATCTAAGTCTTCTGCATCTGCCACTTCGTGTGCCAAACCAATGTGTTTGGCTTCACGTGCTGAAATTCGCTCGGCAGTTAAGAAGTAACGAGAGGCTTGTCTTGCGCCAATCGCACGAATCACGTAGGGACTAATGGTAGATGGAGCAAGCCCCAAACGAACCTCAGAGGTTGCAAACTTGGCATCTGTGCTAGCAATGCAAATATCACATGCCGATGCCAAACCCATACCACCACCAAAGGCAATGCCATGCACACGCGCAATAGTCGGTTGTTTAAGCGTTGCAAGCGCATCTAACATTTGGGCAAGCTTTAGAGCATCTGCTTCATTTTCTGCTGAAGATGCTTGACCTGCCTGTTTCATCCAGTTGAGGTCGGCACCTGCTGAAAAGCTTTTGCCGCGACCCGCTAGAACTACTACACGAATATCATCACGTGTATTGATTTGCTTAAAACAGGTATGCAATTCTTCAATGACGGTTGTATTAAAAGCATTGTGTAGTTCAGGGCGGTTCAGCCAAACATAGGCAACCTGACCTTGTTGTTCGAGTTGTAAAAATTGATAGCTCATATACACCTCTTACATGCGGAACACGCCAAATTTGGTTGGCTGGATTGGAGCATTCATAGCAGCAGCAAGACTTAAACCAAGTACCTGACGAGTTTGAGCTGGGTCGATTACGCCGTCATCCCAAAGACGAGCAGAAGCATAGTACGGATGGCCTTGACGCTCATATTGCTCACGGATTGGTTGTTTAAATTCGTCTTCTTCTTGCGCTGACCACTCGGCACCTTTTTGCTCAATCTGGTCACGTTTTAAAGTCGAAAGTACGCTTGCAGCTTGTTCGCCGCCCATCACTGAAATACGAGAGTTCGGCCAAGTCCATAAAAAGCGTGGTGAATAAGCACGGCCGCACATACCGTAGTTACCTGCACCAAACGAACCACCAATAATCAGGGTCAGTTTTGGTACATTTGCGGTTGCAACTGCCATAACCAATTTTGCGCCATTTTTTGCAATCCCTTCATTTTCATACTGGCGACCAACCATAAAGCCCGTAATGTTTTGTAGGAATAGCAATGGAATATTGCGCTGTGTGCATAGCTCAATAAAGTGCGCACCTTTTTGTGCAGACTCTGAAAATAAAATCCCGTTATTGGCAATAATCCCGACTGGCATACCATAAAGTGAAGCAAAACCCGTAATCAGGGTTGAACCAAAACGTGCTTTGAACTCATCAAAACGAGATCCGTCTACAATACGGGCAATCACTTCACGAACATCGAAAGGTTTACGCGCATCGTTTGGAACCACGCCATAGAGTTCAGATGCATCAAATAGTGGTTCATCAACTTGTTTATTTAAGTCGTTTGGTTTTTTATTTAAGTTCGCAACAATGTTACGTGCAATCGCAATTGCATGTTCATCATTTTCAGCTAAATGGTCAGCGACACCTGAAAGACGTGTGTGTACATCACCACCGCCTAAGTCTTCACTGCTCACCACTTCGCCAGTTGCGGCTTTTACCAGAGGAGGGCCACCTAAGAAAATCGTACCTTGATTACGTACAATAATGGTTTCATCAGACATGGCAGGTACATAAGCACCACCAGCGGTACAGCTACCCATTACTACAGCAATTTGAGCAATCCCTAGGCTCGACATACGTGCCTGATTATAGAAAATACGCCCGAAGTGATCGCGGTCTGGGAAAACCTCATCCTGCATTGGTAAATAGGCACCGCCTGAATCTACTAAATAAATACAAGGCAGGTGATTTTGTTCGGCAATTTCTTGTGCGCGTAAATGTTTTTTAACCGTAAGTGGGTAGTACGTACCGCCTTTAACCGTTGCATCGTTGGCAACGATCATGCAAGTGATGCCGTTGACTTGACCAATACCAGCAATTACACCCGCAGCAGGAACATCATCTTGATAAACGTTGTAGGCTGCCAATTGACCAATTTCTAAAAATGCCGTGCCGACATCAATCAGTTGATCAATACGTTCACGGGGTAAAAGTTTACCTCGAGCCAAATGTTTTTGACGGGCATTTTCACCGCCGCCTAAAGCAATACGCTGGGCAACTTGTTTTAGATCTGTGACCAATGTTTGCATGGCTTGCTGGTTTGTTTTGAAGTCTTCACTTCTAACATTAATCTTGCTTTGTAATTGGTTCATAAGATGCGTCCTTATTTATAATTATTATTTGGTTTCATTGAAGAGTTCGCGGCCAATTAACATGCGGCGAATTTCAGAAGTTCCGGCACCAATTTCATAAAGTTTTGCATCACGCCATAAACGGCCAGCAGGGAATTCATTGATATAACCGTTGCCACCTAAAGTTTGAATGGCTTCACCCGCCATCCATGTTGCTTTTTCAGCAGCATATAAAATGGCACTTGCGGCATCTTTACGTAGACTGCGGTCATGGTCAGCTTTATCACATGCAGCACCAACAGCATAAACGAGGGCTTTACATGCCAACCAAGTTGAATACATATCGGCAAGTTTGCCTTGCATAAGCTGGAATTCACCTAAAGCCTGACCAAACTGTTCACGTTGGTGTAAGTATGGAATGACTACATCTAAGCAGGCATCCATAATGCCTAAAGGCCCAGCACTCAAAACTGCACGTTCATAGTCCAAACCACTCATCAGTACTTTTGTGCCGTTACCGACACCACCGAGTACGTTTTCAGCAGGGACTTCTACATTGTCAAAGAACAGTGGGTAAGTGTTAGAACCGCGCATACCGAGTTTGTCTAAATGGTTGCCGTGACTAAAGCCTTTCATGCCTTTTTCAATTAAGAAAGCGGTCATGCCTTTTGCACCAGCTTGTGGGTCAGTTTTGGCATAAACTACGAGTACATCTGCATCACCACCGTTGGTGATCCACATTTTTGAACCGTTTAAAACGAAGTGATCGCCTTTTTGCTCAGCACGTAATTTCATGCTGACCACATCAGAACCTGCATTTGGTTCAGACATCGCAAGGGCACCCACATATTCACCAGAAATCAGTTTTGGTAAATACTTTTGTTTTTGCTGCTCGTTACCGTTACGGTTAATTTGGTTTACACATAAATTAGAATGAGCACCGTAAGACAAACCAATGGCTGCCGAAGCACGAGAAATTTCTTGCATAGCAATAATATGAGCTAAATAACCCATATTGGCACCGCCATATTCTTCAGAAACCGTCATGCCTAAAAGGCCCATATCTCCGAACTTTTTCCAGAGGTGTGCAGGGAATTTATTGTCTTGATCAACTTGTTGGGCAATAGGTGCAATTTCCTTTGCACAAAATGCCGCTACTGAATCTTGAAGTGCAATTAAAGTTTCATCTAGACCGAAATTCAAGCTGCGTAGGTTCATGGTATTTTCATCCTATTGGTTATATTTGTTGTCCATAAAATATTTTGTGGGTATTTGATAAGTAACATACAATGATTTTTTGAAAAAGTGAATACTGATTCATAAAATGATTTACAATTCATTTTATTTGTTAGAGAATAAATTATGAGCTATAAACGATCATCTTTAATGCAAGAGCGGATGGAGCAAAATCGAAAGTCGATTTTGAATTCAGCCAGAAAAATAATTTCAGAGGGAGGGTTTAAAGACGCGCAAATACAAACAATTGCAGAGCAAGCGGGCGTATCAAGTGGTCTGGTTTATCGCTACTTCGATAATAAAAGCCAAGTGTTGATTGAGGTTTTGTCTGATGCCATTAATACAGAACTCTTGGTGATTGATTCGATTACCGAAAGTGGCTTATCGGCAAAGCAGAAATTACACAAAGCGGTGGCAACCTTTGTAAAACGGGCACTCAATAGTCCTCAGCTTGCATATTCACTCATGTTTGAACCCGTCGATTCAACGGTTGAACATGAGCGTTTTCGTGTGAAGCAATTGATTAAACAAAGTATTAAAAAAATACTGGCAGATGGAAATGCAAGTGGTGAGTTTGTCTTGGATGACTTAAACACAGCAGCACTTTGTGTAGTTGGTGCCATGACCTATGTAGTGGTTGAACCCCTAGACCCAGCTCAAAATACAAAGTTTGATCATGAGCATAAAGACTATTTTTCAAAACAGATTGCTGACTTTTGTGTAGATGCTGTGCAGAAGAAATAGGGCATATAAAGGTTAAAACAACACAAAATAAGTCGTTTGGAAAAATAGTTGCAGTAACAACAATTAGATCAGGTATGAAGAGAATTAAAAGAATCAAGGAGAATGATTCAATGCAACAAGAACGGTTAAGCTACGCCTCGGGACCAAGTACACAGCCCTTATTGGGTATGACCATTGGTGAACAATTTGATCAGGCCTGTCGGCAATATGCAGAAAAGGAAGCAATCGTTAGTTTTCATCAAAACAGACGATTAACCTATAAAGCTTTACAGGATGAAGTCAATGCTTTTGCTTGTAGCCTGTTAAAGTTGGGCTTGAAAAAAGGAGATCGGTTAGCCATCTGGTCGCCTAATTGCGTGGAATGGACGGTTACACAATTCGCAGCTTTTAAAGCAGGGATTATTTTAGTCAATCTAAATACAGCTTATAAAAGCCATGAACTTGAATATGTATTGAATAAAGTCTCATGCAAAGGATTGATTATTGCTTCACAGTTCAAAACGACTGATTACCAAGAATTACTCACAAAAATTGCCCCTGAGTTAACTAACAGTTCCGATAAAGTGCTTAGTTCGGCGCAACTGCCACATTTAAAATTTGTCATTAAAATCGATGACCAACAACATACGGGTATTTATCGCTTTAGTGATTTAGTCACTACACCAACGTCTGAACAGCTAGAACAATTAAAACAATTAGCGAAGCAACTTCAGTTTGATGAAACCATTAATATTCAGTTTACCTCAGGTACAACCGGTAACCCTAAAGGGACCATGTTGACCCATCATAATATTTTAAATAATGGTTATTTTGTCGGTGAAGGGATTCGTTTAACCCCTCAAGATCGCGTTTGTATTTCTGTACCGTTGTTTCATTGTTTTGGTATGGTCATGGGCAATTTAGCCTGTATTACCCATGGGGCAACCATGGTTTATCCATCGGCTGTATTTAATCCTTTAGAAACTTTAAAAGCGATTCATCAAGAACGTTGTACGGCAGCTTATGGTGTACCAACCATGTTTATTGCCACTTTAGAACATGAACAGTTTAATGAGTTTGACTTATCGAGTTTAAGAACGGGCATTATGGCAGGCAGTCCTTGCCCACGTGAAATTATGCAGCGGGTTATAGACCGTATGCATATGTCCGAAATCACCATTTGTTATGGTATGACTGAAACCTCGCCAGTCAGTGTACAAAGTTCGGTAAACGATTCAATTGATAAACGAGTAAGCACAGTTGGGCATGTTCATCCGCATGTTGAAATTAAAATTGTCGATTTAGAAGGGCGGATTGTTCCGCAAGGCACGTTAGGTGAGCTATGTGTTCGTGGTTATTCTGTGATGGCGGGTTATTGGGGCGAAGAAGAAAAGACCCGAGAAGTCATTGATTCGGCTGGCTGGATGCACACGGGTGACATTGCCGAAATGGATCAAGACGGTTTTATTAAAATTAAAGGCCGTATTAAAGATGTCGTGATCCGTGGTGGGGAAAATCTCTTTCCAAAAGAAATTGAAGACTTCTTATATACCCATCCAGATGTAAGTGATGTACAGGTCATTGGCTTACCAGATGCTAGATATGGTGAAGAACTCTGTGCTTGTATTATTTTGCATGAACATCATCAAATTGATGAAGACAGCATTCGCCAATTCTGCAAAGAGCACATTTCTCATAATAAAGTGCCGCGTTATGTCCGATTCTTTAATGAGTTTCCAATGACTGCTTCAGGCAAAGCTCAAAAGTTTAAATTGCAGGAAATTATGCGTGCCGAGCTTAATTTAACGGGAAATGTCTTTGATTAAAAAGGTCTAAAGCTCCGTTAAAATGCGGCAAATTATAAATTGGAAGCAATATAAAAAGGGATAAAACAAAATGGCAAAAGACTTTACTAGCCTAAAGGTAGTCGAAGGATATGACGCGCATATTCGTAAATTAATTCCGGGTTATGAAGTCATCCATCTACAGGTGGATGCCATTTTGCAATCGGTACTACCACCAAATGCTCATATCTTAATTGTGGGCTGTGGTACAGGGTATGAACTCGAATATTTACTTAAAAGACATCCTGACTGGAAATTTACAGCAGTTGATCCTTCTTTAACCATGCTGCAAAAAGCCCAAAAACAGGTTGAACTTTTAGATAAATCTTCACAAGTCACCTTCATACATGGTGATACTTCAGCACTGCCTGTTGAACCTTGTTTCGATGCTGCACTTTCTATTCTTGTGGCGCATTTCGTTGCCGATGAGATAAAGCCCACATTCTTTAAAGACATTTATGAATGCTTAAAAGAGAAAGCAGTTTTGCTTACTTATGACCTCATGACTTGTATAAACCCAAAGCAGCTTCAAGCTTTACGTTATCTATGCTTGGCACAAGGTTTAACCGAACAACAATGTCAAAAAATGTTAGAGCGTATGGCACAAGACTTTTTTAGCCTGACATCTGAGGGATATATAAAACTTTTGGAAAAAACTGGCTTTGAAAGTGTAGAACCTTATACGCAAATTTTGACTTATCAGGGGTTTATTGCAAAAAAATAATACGATTGGGGGATATAAATCAGGACTTAAAACCGAATATTCTCAATGTGGATGAGAATATAAAAATGAAAAATTAAAAGCCTTGTGCTGCTTTAGGGAGGTTTGGTCTAAAAAATATGAGGGAACTTCTTTCTTGTGAAAGAAAGGCAAATTTTCAAGGATCTATTTCAGATAGATGCATAACAAAAAAGGATGTCGAGATCTTTAAGTCGGTTTAAAGGTCTAAAGGAAAATTTCATGATGAAAGTTTTAAATACAACGATTTACAAAAGTGCTTTGGCGGTTTCTGTGTCTTTGCTTATGTCTTCTGCCTTTGCAGAACAAGTAAACCCTGAGTTAGAACAACTTCGCCAAGAAGTAAACGAACTACGGGCAATGCTACAAACCAATATACAAACTCAAAAATCTTTAACACAGGCAAGCGTAGAGCAGACAACTCCTGTAGTCACTCAAGCACCACAATCTATACAGCAAGTATTAACTAAGTCTGGTACAGAATTTAACTTATATGGATATATACGAGCAGATGCTTCTTATCAAATTAAGGGTGCATCTACCATGTATAACAATATTAGCGGGGTTCCACTTGAACACACGCCAGAGGAAACTGCCCAGAAAGACCAATTGCACAGTACAGTCTATGTTACGCGTTTCGGGTTGAATTTTAAAACACCAACAACTGCTGGTGATGTGGGCGGAAAATTGGAAATGGACTTCTTTGGGGCCGCCACTCGTGATCAGTTTCGTATACGCCATGCTTATCTAACTTTTGATAAATGGCTTATTGGTCAAACATGGTCGACATTTATTGCACCTGAATATTATCCAGAAACGATTGATGCAGGTACATTTGTAGGTAGTGCTTTACTTAGATCGCCAATGGTTCGCTATAGCGATAATTTAACGGCAAATACAAGTTTTGTAGTATCGGTTGAAGACCCGAAATATACAGCGGCCACAGACCCAGATAATAAAATGCGCTTACCTGCTTTAGTCGGACGTTTAAATCATAAATTTGCCAATGGTTCGATGCTTTCAGGCCGTAGTTTTGTTGCTGAAAAAAGAACGAATAATGATAGTGAATGGGCTTGGGGTGTAGGCCTAGGCGGTAAATACCAAATGACCCCAGATACTTTACTTAAAGCCGATTATTACCATGTTAAGGGGGATGGACGTTTCTTGTTATGGAGCAACAGTGGCTATGCAATAGATGATCAAAACAACATGCATAGCAATGAATTTGATACGGTATCTTTGGGCATAACTCATCAATTTACACCGAAAATTCGCTCGACTTTAGCTTATGGCTATATGAAAGCCAAAGATGATAACCGTTTTGCCGAATTACAACATAATAGTACCACTCAAAATAAAGAGCTTTGGCAGGGCTGGGTAAATACCATGTATAACCCATACAAACCCATTACTTTAGGTGTTGAATATGTATATGGTGAACGAGAAACTTTCGATGGCCGAAACGGCATTGATAACCGCTTTAACATGATAGCAAGTTATGATTTCTAAATAGATACTCCCATCAGGTGAAATGCTCACCTGATGGGCTAATCATTAATTGTGAATTATTTGATTTAAATTTACCAATTCTGCCATGTGTTGATTTCCACGATCATTGGGGTGTAGATGATCTCCAGAATCATAAACTGGATTTAAGCGATTAGGGTGCTTAGGATCTTTTAAGCCTTGATCAAGGTCAAGTACACCATCAAAGGTATGACTGGTTCTCATCCATTGGTTGATGCGCTCACGTAATTGATCTTTATTGGGTTGATAGTAATTATCTAAAGGGGTGTTCGGTAAAGCACCTGCAAACGGAAGTAAGGTAGCTCCAATGACCTGAATACCGTGTTGATGAGCTTCATTCACAACACGTTGATAACCTTGGGTTAAGGCTTCAAAAGAAGGTGTTTGTTGTTTAGGAGCGAAAGCCGTGCCGGGCCATGAAATATCATTAATACCAATCAAAACAATTAAAGTTTTAACACCTGAATATTGAAACACCTCACTGTTTAGACGTTTTATAACACTATCGCCCATACCTTCGGTAAGTAGGCGATTTCCTGAAATTCCGCTATTAATCACAGCCACATGGTGTGCTGATAAACGTTTAGCTAAAAAGTCGGTCCACCTACTATTAGCATCTAAAGTCGCGGTTGCACCATCGGTAATCGAGTCTCCAATGACTGCAACCACATGTGCTTTCTGTTTTGGTTTTACTTCTATAGCCGACAATAATAATCGCGCCGTTGTGGTTTTGGCATCGGTTGGCGTATTTAAAGTTGTTGTCTGGTTGCCACTAATGAGCCAACTGGTTTGTTTTGCATCCCAATGAAAAGTTTTAAATGTTGTAGGCTTTTGAATAAAGCTATTGACCACCAATTGAGTATGGTCAGGGACAGCTAACTCGATTGGGTCACTCACCAGTTGTTTGCCTGGTAAAATTTTTGCTTTAAGCTGACCAGAAAAATAAACAGGATAGGCGCTCTTAGATTTCAGGCTTACTGCGTTTGCTAAACCAATCGTTGTTTTATCAATATAAAGCGGCTGTTCGCCATATTGATTGGTAAAAACAAGTCGGATAGCTTCACCACCTAAGCTAATTTGGCTCACCTGTCTAATTGTCTGATTAGATATTTGCTCTGGAATGAATGTTGGAAAAACGAAGTCTTTATTCCAGACTTTTTGGGGGCTAGCAGACCAAGTCGTTACCCATTGGTTATTTGGTACTTCTGCTCGTGTAAAGCTTGTAAATAAAACAAAAGAAAATAGAGTGGCTTGATAAAGTTTCATCTCATGAACTCTTTAAAACGAATTAAAGTTATCTTGAAATAAATTGATGGCTTGTTATAGCGGGCTAAGCGGAATAAGATTTGTGAATACAATTCATAAATAAATTTTGTTATGTCTTATTTTGATATAAATCGATCGGGTGAGTTGGCAATTTTTATTCGGGTGGTTGAGCTTGGAAACTTCTCGGCAGTCGCTCGAGCGTGTGACATGACGCCGTCCGCGGTAAGTAAATTAATTTCACGTTTAGAAAAAAGACTTGGAGTTAGATTACTGAATCGTTCAACACGTCAGTTTCAGCTTACCAGTGAGGGATGCCAGTTTTATGAGCAAGGTCTTCAAATATTGAATGATCTAGATGAGCTTGAGCAATCCGTTACTTCAAATCACATCCCGCAAGGGCGAATTAGAATACATACTAGCTTTTCCTATTGGACTTACTTTTTATTGCCTTGTATTACTTTATTTAATGAGCGCTATCCTCAAATTGAACTTGAAGCTCACTTAAGTGATGAAGTTATTAATTTGGTTGAGCAAAGAATTGATGTCGCTATTCGAACCGGCCCTTTAAAAAGTTCAAATTTGGTGGCTCGTTCATTAGGTAGTACAACAAAGCACTATGTGTGTTCATCTGAATATATTGCTCGATATGGCTGCCCCCAACATCCGCATGAACTACAGCAGCATCAGCTTTTAGATGTAAGTTATCAACGTCAGAATAAAACTTGGCTATTTAAAAAAGCAGATCAGGAAATTAACTTAACACCCTCTAGAGTTTTAAAAGTAAACCAAGGTGAAGCGATCTTACAGTTAGCATTGACAGGTGCAGGAATTGCACAGCTCAATGAATTTCAGATTCAAAGAGCAGTTCAACAAAAACAACTCGTCAAAATTCTTGAAGACTGGAATATCAATGTATCTGAAGAATTTCATGCAGTCTGGATTGGCCATGATAAATATGTCCCTCGTCGTGTACGGGCATTTTTAGACTTTTTGGTGGAGCATGCCACCATAAATTCATTATTGTCTGGCGCTTAATTGGCACTGTTGAATTGTCGTATTCATCGTTTCCACAAAATTCATTTTCGCATCTATGTTTTGTAAGCTTACTTTTGGTAAGCTTTCTACAAATTGTGGTGAATAGTGCTGTTCTAAAGAGTTGTAGATACAATTACACTCTGACAGATGATGTCCCGACCAAACGCATCGTGTATTAAATTCATTTTTACTCATTGGTCGACACCCCATTAAATTTAAAAAAATTATTGTAAGAATGCTCACCAAAACAAAACGATAGAGATAAAACATTATTGTTACTCTTCAAAAGTTGTTGTTATCGTTCAGTGATATAGATAGGTACTCTAATCTTTATGCGCTTTTTGAATAGATAAAACTTCTGACCCCAATTTGCCTAAGTGGGCAAATACGCAAATGGATTAAATGGACAATTGATTAAGTGCTATAGACACTATTTCTTTTTAAAAGATGATCGAGCAGATCTCTAAAAAAAGAGGGAATAAATAAAAGATGTCGAATAGAGATTGAATCAGTAAAAAAGCATAAAGAATATAAAGTAATCGTCATGAGTGACTCCTTGATTAAAAGAAGTTACGCCCACTCATTGCTAATCATTATGGTGGTGAAACGAAAGAGGGTTAGCAGACTGATACCTAAGAAACCAGCACACCCGAAGGTGTCCCACTCCCGTTCCTCCATCAAAGGCACGAGGGGCTACACACCAAAAAACTTGTTTTTAGTGCTCTTAGGTAGACGGTCTGCTAAAACCGACTGACAAAATTTGTCAGCGCGAGCATCATAAGCTGAGCATTAGGGTGGGTCAATTGCAAAAATAAAAGATTGGTTTATATAACTTGTTATAAATATTTCACTGTTTTTATTTAGAAAATAGGAAAATTAAAAAATATTATATCGATATAATTAATTTTTATTTTAGTAGTGGTATTGCTTTTTAATCTTATATATCAATTATTTATTAATTGTTTATTTGTAGAGTATTTAAATGCCACTAATTAGCTACGTTGAATGATTAAACTTTTTAGTAATTCTATTTTTATATAATGAATCTGCTCATTTAAACATCGCATGCCAAAAAATAACTAAAATATCAATTGCAAGAAATATAATTTTATTAATCAAAATTTTAGGTTTTTACAAAAGCTTGCATAATCTACAAAAGTTAAGAGAACCACTGCGGTAGGCCAACACAAGTTAATGTTATTCATAAACCTACATTTTAATATTTATAAAGGTGATTTAAATGGTAAGAATCTTTTGTGCAGTAAGTATGGTATTGGCAATTGCTATGGGTATGAGTGCATGCCAAGACCGAAATTCAAAACATGATGGAATGCATGAAGCAAGTGATCCGACCACATCACATGATATGAATAAAAACTCATAAAAATTAGTTTTTATGAAAAGAGCTCACTATTTAAGTGGGCTTTTTTTATCGCTATTTTATCTAAAAAATAGAATTAATAAACAACGTAATATTTTAAAATATAATATTAATCAGTGAGTTGAGAGTTTATGTAATTTGAAAATTTTAGTGTTATCGAATTGTTGCAAATCTAATGGGGCGTTTCAAAAAATTAATAAAACAAGCACAATAGTTTACTTATATTCATCCAGAATTCACTTTAGGAATAACAAAATATAAAAGGTAAGGACATGCCCCAATATTTAAAAATAGCTGAGAAAATATATCAAAATGTTAAAGAAAAAAAAGGGTTTACCGATGAACCAATGGAAGATCTTAACAACTTGATGATCGAACTCAGAGGTGAGATTAAGGGGACAAATCTAAAGCTTTTATATAATTATATTGATTTCGCTGAGCTGCTCATTAAACCTTTACAAGAGTCTAAAATTAAATTGGATTTAAGTCTTATTCCTAAAAGTAAGAATTCTCAGGAATTTATACTTTGGCTTGCTGGTTTTATTGAACGAATTACCACAGGTGGGCAAGAGAAGTTGCTGCCTATTAGAACTAAAATTACTTTACCCGCCTACGCTTATGAGGAAACTTATTCTTCGCCGAAAAAAAATGTGAATAATGGTGAGGAAATAATTGAGTATTTTAAAAAAAATCAAAATTAATTTTTAGTAAGGATCTGACCTGATAATTTGAGTCAGACTTTTGTTTTAACAAGAGCAATCATTACTATTGATATTCAGGAAAGTTGCATGTGTTTGTGTATTTTATAGATAAAACATGTATTAATAATTCTGAATTTAATATACATCTCTATTTTTAAATAAACATAATTTTAGAATAATAAAAAGCCTATTTCCCAGGGCCAATAGGAAATAGGCTCATAACTTTGGACCCTTCAGGATATTACATATCGTCCCAAGCATCCTTAATAGCTTGTTTAGCATGTTCCCATTTTAGACGAGACTCGGCTTTTAGGTGTTCCCATTTTTGCTGCAAGCTATCTTCCATATCTTCAAACAGAGTTCCTTCTTTAGATTCAGAACGAGCTCGATGACCAAGTTCATAAGCGGCAGAAAAATCACGATCATAATCTAGATCTGGGGTAGTTAATTGCGCTTCTTGATAATAAGGTCGAGTCAGATAGCTTTCACGCCAGCGAGAATCAGAATAGTTATGATCGCCAGCTACTAATTGAGCATGATCTGTATTTTGATCTGTCATCAGAATTCCCTCATATTTTATTGAATTTTATGCTTATATTGGATTTAGGAAGGTGACTGCACCTTCCTAAATAAATGACCGCTTCAAATAACAACTACAAACGATTAACGTTGTTGGTTGTTATTTGAGTTTTGTTGGCCAGAATCTTTTTGGTTAGAGCCTTGTTGTTGGCCGCGATTGTCATTTTGTTGCTGCTGCTGATTGTTTTGCTGCTGTTGATTGTTACGAGAGTCATTTTGCTGTTGTTGCTGCTGCGGATTATTACGTTGATTTGATTGATTATTAGTAGTGCTCATTTTAATTACCTCATATCAATTATGATGATGTGTTTTATCTGAGAACTTCAGATAGGTTTATTAAAACATGCTTATTTTAAATTTGAAGCGTAGGGGTGTTACCCTATATTTAACTGTAAACTTAAAATAAATAAACTTTAAATAACTTATTGATTTTATAATGTACGCAAATTTTCATTTTAAACATTATTAATATGAATGTTTAAGAAATTACATTTAGGTACAGAAGCGGTAAGAAAAATAATGAATATGTCTAAATGTATATTTGTTAATTTTTATGTAGATTAACAAATGCTTCATCAGAAATAATGATTTTTATATCTTGAGTAATGTAATAGAGAAGTTTTCGGAGTTTTAAAAAAGCTGGCCCCTTTAAAACACGCCTAAAATTATAAAAGTTATTTTTGTAATTTATTGAATAAAAAAATGTTCCGACGGGTTTTTCTTCAGTTTCAGACCCTCCTTTTTTTAAGAGGCCAGTACATGCCACATAGAGGTCAGCATGTAAAAGTTTTTTTCCTTTATTAATCATTTCTATAGTGACTTCCATTGATTCTGCAGTATATTTTTCAATAAGTTCCTTGGAAATATGTAAGGTCTTTTCCTTTACACTCAGGTCATAACTTACCAGACTACCTATAAGGATATCTCCAGAATGGGGGCTTAAGGAGAAACGGTAAGCAAGATAGCCAGCAGATGCACTTTCAAAAAATGCAATTTTAATTTTTTCCTTGGCTAATAATTTGCAGCATGTATTAAACATTTTTAATTCCTTTTTCAATTGTTTTTAAAATGTTATAAAACCATTTAATCGGTTGTTTTGTTAATTTTTTAATAGTTATAATTTTTATAGATATCAAATGTAAAGATAGATTAATTTTTGCAAATTTTATATAAAAACAGCGATTTAAGTTATTCTAAAAGTTTAAATGTAATTTTGCGTTAATTTGTATCTAATTGAATTTTTTTGATTTATTGTTTTGGTGTTCTTTTTTTATAACGTACGATAACAAACTTAAAATTTGATTATAGTCTATGTGACGTATGGTAATTGATATCTCACAAACGGAGAATGAAAATGCCTGTTGTAGTGAAAGAACGATTATTAGACTTATTACAAGATAATCAACAAAATTATTATGAACTGTTTGTTTTTTTTCTTGATCCGGATGTTTCGAGTTTTGAAAAAGAAGAAAAGGCAAGAGACTTTTTAACTAAAGAAATTGAGAAAATAGATATGAAGGAAGTTAATTTTCCTTCAGATATTAATTCCATTAAAGCATGGTTTGATAATGATAATAAAAAAAATTGTGAGGAATTTCAGTCTTATTTAAATCGTAGACAGGCAGGGCATGACAGAGAATATTTTAATAATGTTGCTCAGGCATTTGAATTTCTTATTAAGGTTTCTCCAACTAAGAAAGTAGATGGAGCGTGGTTGTATAGCTCTGTACACTATTGGAATGATCCTATGTTCCATGAGTTGATCATTACCTATTTGGAAGAGCTTGGATTAGGTGAACCAAAAGCCAATCATGTCTGCATTTATGATGATCTTTTACGAAGTTTAGGCCTCGATAGTTTCGATCTACTTCTAGAAGACGAATATTATTATCAAGCAGTGGTGCAACTTGCATTGGGTTATGCACCGCCTGAATTTATCCCTGAAATTGTTGGTTTTAATTTAGGATATGAACAGCTGCCGCTGCATCTTCTGATTTCTAATTATGAGCTTGCTGAATTAGGAATCGATTCTAAATACTTTAACCTGCACATTACCATTGATAACATTGACAATGGCCATGCGCATAAAGCCATTAAAGTTATTGAAGATATTTACAATAAATACAGAGACAAAGAGCAGTTTCTCACTAAGTTAAAACGTGGATTTGCTCTTAATGATTGTGGCGTCTCGTCTTCACACATTATCAATAATTTAAACCTTGATGACTTTGTTCTTAAGATTCTTAAAAGAAAAGCTTTGGTTGGTCAGTTGATTCATAACGAAACCAGACAATTTGGATGCAAAACGATTAATCAATGGTTATCAAACCCAGAAGACGTTAAAGGCTTGGTTACACATCTCATTAATCACAAGTGGATTAAATTTAATACCGACCCTGAACAAAGTGTGTTCTGGCGGATGATTAATGAAGAAAATGGAAAAATGTTTGGGGTATTTAACCCTCTAGAGCGTCAAATTATTCATGACTGGATTGCTGGTAGTGATCATTCTTCTAACTTCTTGGCATACAGCAGAGAACTAAAGAATAGCCAGCGTATTCAAGATTATCTCTTTAGCTATATCTCTGATGGTGAGTTGGATGCACTCCAAGAGCGCGTACAGCAATCACATGATCTTGCAATAAAAATATGCAAACTTACCCCGTTTCTTGCCCCTGATTCTCACCATAAAAGTATTGGTCTTTGGAGTACTCGTAAATACGTAGAACTTCTTTTTCCTTATTTAGGTACGTTTAAAAACTAGTTTGATAAACGTTTTTTATTTCAACCCCAAGTTTAACTTTCAAAACACAGGTAATGGACATGAACGACAAAACTAAATTAACTAATAAAACAAGCGAAATGGCTGGTGCTGATGCAGCAAATAAAGCCAATACTACCCAGAAAACTGAACAGTTAGACACAGTGAGAGATGATGCAACTAATGAAGCATTAACTACAAACCAAGGTGTTAAAATCGCGGATAACCAAAATAGCTTAAGAGCAGGAATTCGTGGCTCGACTTTATTGGAAGATTTTATCTTAAGAGAAAAAATCACGCACTTTGACCATGAACGTATTCCTGAACGTATCGTACATGCGCGTGGTGTAGGGGCTCATGGTTATTTTCAGGCTTATGAAGGAAATGAACGTTTAACTAAAGCTGGGTTCTTAACCGACCCAAGCATTCAGACCCCAATTTTTGTACGTTTTTCAACAGTGCAAGGGCCTCGTGGTTCGGCAGATACTGTTCGTGATATTCGCGGTTTTGCGATTAAATTTTATACCCAAGAAGGCAACTTCGATTTGGTCGGTAATAATGCACCTGTCTTTTTTGTACAAGACGGGATTAAATTTCCTGACTTTGTACATGCTGTAAAACCTGAGCCAGACACAGAAATGCCAACAGGAGCTACAGCACACGATACTTTCTGGGACTTTGTTTCTTTAGTCCCTGAGTCAGCTCATGCAGTAATTTGGGCAATGTCAGACCGTGCTATTCCACGTAATTTACGTTCAATTCAAGGCTTTGGGGTTCATACTTTCCGTCTTATTAATGCCGAAGGTAAATCTCATTTTGTAAAATTTCACTGGACACCAAAACAAGGTTTAAGTGCTTTAGTATGGGATGAAGCGCAAAAACTCGCAGGTAAAGACCCAGATTTCCATCGCCGTGATCTTTATGAAGCAATTGAACAAGGTTTTTATCCAGAATGGGAACTTGGTGTACAAATTGTCGAAGAAGAAGATGAAATGAACTTTGACTTCGACCTACTTGACCCAACAAAAATTATTCCTGAAGAGTTAGTCCCTGTTACACCAATTGGCCGATTTGTTTTGAACCGAAATGTAGATAACTTCTTTGCTGAAACAGAGCAGGTGGCTTTCTGTCCGGGGCATGTAGTACCGGGTATCGATTTTACAAACGACCCACTGTTACAAGCGCGATTATTTTCATATACAGATACACAGTTAAGCCGTTTAGGTGGGCCAAACTTCCACCAAATACCGATTAATAAACCTGTATGCCCATTCCATAATAATCAACGTGATGGTATTCATCAGCATACGATTCATAAAGGGCAGGCTTCATATCAACCAAATTCGATTGATGGAAACTGGCCAGTAGAAACACCGCCAGCGGCATCTAATGGTGGTTTTGAAAGTTATCCTGAAAAAATTAGCGGACACAAACTTCGTCAAAGAAGTGAGACATTCTCTGATTATTTCTCACAACCTCGACTCTATTACAAAAGCCTTGCACCCCATGAACAAAAGCATGTAGTCGATGCTTATACTTTTGAATTAAGTAAAGTTCAAAGAAAACATATTCGTGAGCGTCAGGTACAAGAAATTTTGGCAAATATCGATCTAGACTTGGCGCGTCAAGTGGGAGCGAACCTAGGAATTGAAGTGCCTGATTTAACGCTTGATTATAAAAAAACCGCAGTTGAAAAATCAGCTAAATTATCTTTCTTGGCTTTCCCACCTGAAGATATTCAAGGTAGAAAGGTTGCAGTGCTTATTCATAATTTTGTGAAGTCAGATACACTTGAAGCCATTAAAAATTGGGCAATTAAAGAAGGTGCTGTTGTCCATTTACTTGCACCGAGTTTGGCTCCCGTAAAAGATCATAAAGATAATATTATTGTGGCTGATGGCATGCAAATGGCCGAACCTTCAATTGCTTATGATGCAGTAATTGTTCCAGATGGAGATAATTTAAAGGCAGTAATGCAAGATGGGGTAGCTCGCCATTATGTATTAGAAGCTTATAAGCACTTAAAACCAATTGTGTTTTTAGGCAATAAATCTGATTTGCTTGAACCACTCGGTTTAGTCGCCGATGAAGGGACTCTCATAGAAGATGAGTTCCAGCATGTTGCAGAAAAATTTAAAAACTTGATTAAAGCTCATCGTGTTTGGTCACGAGAACAAATAGCTGTACATGTTCCAGCTTAAGTGACTTAAATAAAAGCCCTGAAAGTTAATGCTTTCAGGGCTTTTTTAATATGATCGAGTTAATTAACCATTTACGATTTGACCACCGTTAACATGAATAACCTGACCTGTAATATAGCTTGCATCGTCTGAGGCAAGGAACAGATATGCAGGAGCAACTTCACTTGGCTGACCCATTCTCCCAATAGGAGTATCTTTACCAAACTTTTCGACAGTTTCTGCATCGAAACTACTTGGAATGAGAGGAGTCCAGATTGGTCCTGGGGCCACACCATTTACCCGAATCCCTTTTTTCTGTTTCATTAAATTATTTGATAAGCTACGTGTAAAAGAAGTAATTGCGCCTTTAGTACTTGCATAATCAATTAGCTCATCATGACCTTGATAGCTGGTAATACTGGTGGTGTTAATAATAGTATCGCCTTCTTCCATATATGGAATTGCTTCTTTTGTTAAATAAAACAATGCAAAAATATTTGTTTTAAATGTCTTTTCTAATTGTTCATTACTAATACTTTCAATTTCTTTTTGTTGATATTGAACTCCAGCATTATTCACTAAGATATTAATTTTACCAAAATGCTGTAATACCTTATCAATGCCTTGTTTTGCAAGATCTGGATCGGAAATATCACCCTTGAGTAAAAGACAGTGTTGTCCTTCTTTTTCTACAAGCTGTTTGGTGATTTCGGCATCTTGTTCTTCTTCAAGATAAAGTATGGCAATATCGGCACCTTCACGGGCAAATAATACGGCAACGGAACGGCCTATACCGCTATCACCACCACTAATGACGGCAACTTTACCTTTTAGTTTTTCACTGCCTTTATGTGATGCTTTGATAATTTCCGGTTCAGGATACATTTTTTCCTGATCACCTGGTTGGTGAGATTGAACTTGTGCAGGAGCTTCTGATGGATATTGGTTTGTCGTATTTTCCATGTCTAGACTACCTCTATTTAAATTTCAGTCCCTCTATAGTGATTAATCTGCACGTGAATATGAGTAAATAGTCTTTTTGAAAAAGTTGTCTTTGTTATTTTATATATAAGGATGTAAAAAAATATAACGTTTAAAATTGTTAAATAATATCTAATAATTTAACTTTATTTTTATCAATCATACTTTCAATAATTGATCGATTACCTGTATCATTTAGCCAATTTTCTATAGGTATATAAGCTGATAAATCTAAAATTTCTTTTATTACTGTTTCTGCTTCTACTATAGATGTTAATTCAGATTTATTTTTAGCTACTAGATTATTCAATAGCTCTTTTATGTCTTCTTTTTCAATATTTTTTGATTTAATAATATGTAAATCTCTTTGAAATGGGTGGCTAGCATGAGGTGGATCTAATCTATAGCTCCATTCTTGGTTGAAATCTTGCCAAGAGCTTTTAATCTGAATATTACTAAGTAAAATTTCAGGAACTGAAATATGAATGTATTGTAGTGTTGATTGTAAATGATTTAATTGCATAATTAATTCCTTTTAAATTATATAAATTAATTTTAAATGGTGATTTTTATCACTCAAGCAAATTTTTTTTAAAAGTGTAATGTTTTATGTTATTGTTTTTAAGTAATTTTAATTATATTTTGATTTGTTTGTTCAATAGCTGAGATGTTTCTGCTTTTTATTGATTTGTACATTGTGAAAGATTATGTTATTTAAGAATAATTTTTAACTGTATTTGTAAAAATATATTAGTGTGTTGGTTTGAGTAATAATAGGTATGTGGAATATTTAAAAAGTA
This sequence comes from Acinetobacter sp. XH1741, assembly GCF_041021895.1. NCBI lineage: Bacteria > Pseudomonadati > Pseudomonadota > Gammaproteobacteria > Moraxellales > Moraxellaceae > Acinetobacter > Acinetobacter chenhuanii. The sequence goes on along the minus strand of NZ_CP157428.1, from coordinate 2,840,428 downwards.
AAAATAAAAATAAATTATAAATATTTTAATTAATAAAATCTTTGTTAAATAATGATCTTAGGTTTTTGTATGCGCATTATTTTATATACATTTAAAAAGCTTGATACATAGCATAGTTGGGAAAATATTTTAAATCTCTTATCTTAAATTTATCCGTTAAATAGAAGCGGTAGCGACTATAATTTTAATATAGGAAGATATAACTATGGCTAATGCTAGATATGAAGATCAAGATAACAATAGTTCAGGTACTTCAAATCGTGGATTTGCGAGTATGGATCCTGAAAGAGTTAGAGAAATAGCCAGTAAAGGTGGGCGTGCTGCACATGCAAGTGGCAATGCACATGAATTTACTTCAGAAGAAGCACGTGAAGCTGGACGAGCTGCACATGCAAGTGGTAATGCACATGAATTTACCTCGGAAGAGGCTCGTGAAGCTGGTGCGTTAAGTCATAAGAACGATGAGCGTAATGGTCGTGGTCGCAGCCGTTATGATGACGACGAAGATGATGATCGCGGTGGCCGTACAAATGGTCGAGGCCGTGGCCGTAGTCGTGATGATGACGATGAAGATGACGATCGTGGCCGTACAAGTGGTCGAGGCCGAGGTCGCAGCCGTCATGATGACGATGATGAAGATGATGATCGCGGTCGCACAAGTGGTCGAGGACGCGGTCGCAGCCGTCATGATGATGACGATGAAGATGATGACCGTGGTCGTACAAGTGGTCGAGGACGCGGTCGCAGCCGTCATGACGACGACGATGAAGATGATGATCGCGGTCGTACAAGTGGTCGAGGCCGTGGTCGTAGCCGTCGTGATGATGACGATGAAGATGATCGCGGTCGTACAAGTGGCCGAGGCCGCGGTCGCAGCCGTCATGACGACGACGATGAAGATGAGGATCGTGGTCGTACAAGTGGTCGAGGCCGCGGTCGCAGCCGTCATGACGACGACGATGAAGATGAGGATCGTGGTCGTACAAGTGGTCGAGGCCGCGGTCGCAGTCGTCATGATGACGACGAAGATGATGATCGCGGTCGTACAAGTGGTCGAGGCCGCGGTCGCAGCCGTCGTGATGACGACGATGAAGATGATGATCGTGGTCGTACAAGTGGTCGAGGCCGCGGTCGTCATGATGACGACGATGAAGATGATGATCGTGGTCGCACAAGTGGCCGAGGACGTGGTCGTAGCCGTCGTGATGATGACGATGAAGATGATGATCGCGGTCGTACAAGTGGTCGAGGCCGCGGTCGCAGCCGTCGTGATGACGACGATGAAGATGATGATCGTGGTCGCACAAGTGGTCGAGGCCGCGGTCGCAGCCGTCATGATGACGACGATGAAGATGATCGTGGTCGTACAAGTGGTCGAGGCCGCGGTCGCAGCCGTCATGATGACGACGAAGATGATGATCGTGGTGGCCGTTCAAGTGGTCGAGGCCGCGGTCGCAGCCGTCATGATGACGACGAAGATGATGATCGTGGTGGCCGTTCAAGTGGTCGAGGACGCGGTCGCAGCCGTGAAGACGATGATGATTATGATGGCCGCGGTCAAAACTCTCGTAATCAAAAACGTGATGCCTACGGACGTTTTACGTCTTAAGCAGAATGTTTTAAAAACAAAGGAGGCTTTTGCTTCCTTTGTTTTTAGTTTATTTACTGTATTTACTGAGGGAGAGGTTGTAGGCCTTTTACAATATCAAGGTATTCAGACCCGTTTAACCAAAAAGATTTCTTTAAAAATAGCGTCGTCATAATACTTTCTGCTGCTTCGCTATCTGGATTTTCACAAAATATTCCATAGCTTTCGCCTAGCACGGCATTATTTTCAATAAGACGAATATAGTAGGCATGTTGTTCATTTGCATAACCTAAAACAGCATCACGTTGATTTCTCATTTCGCATGTCTCCATACCAAAAAACTGAATTTAACCAAATGTTAAGTGTCCAGAATTTCATTTGATAAAAAATCAAAAACAGTCAGTGATAAGGACTATTTCGCAATAGGTTTTGATTTTCTTCAAATTGCCATTTTGATTAAAACATCCCTGTTAAAAGCAAAATGGATTAAAATCTGATCATGAAATTTATTGTTATGCAAAAAAAATATTTCGTCAACTTGAAAATGTAACTTTTTCAAGTTACATTGTTTGTGTAGGACTTGAACGGTGAAATGGAGAGGATATGTCAAAGAAAAAAGACTTCGAGCATGGTGGTGCGCGAGAAAATGCCGGACGTAAAGCACAGTTCAATGAACCCACAAAAGTCATTCGTGTTCCCGAATCTCAAGTCAACTTTATCAAAAATTGGTTACTGAATAATGTCAAAACCGATAATCAGACAGACTTCAGCTCCAAACTTAAAGTTCAGCAAGTCCATCCGAACAACGACAAAATTTACCATATTCCTTTAGCAACAGAACGTGTTGCGGCAGGTTTTCCTTCGCCAGCACAAGATGATATTGAGCAAGCACTCGATTTAAATGAATATTTAATTAGAAATGAAAATGCCACGTTTATTGTCAAAGCCAATTCATTGTCCATGCTAGACGCTGGAATTGATATTGATGATCCACTTATTGTAGATCGTAGTATTTCCGCTAAATCGGGGGATATTGTAATCGCACTCATCGACAATGATTTTACTGTTAAGCGCTTAATGATAGATAGTCAATTTCAGCCTCCTAAAATCTGGTTAAAAGCAGAAAATCCTGATTATCAAAATATTTATATTGAAGAAGGCCAAGAACTGGTGATTTGGGGAGTAGTGACTTATAACCTCAAACGTATGAGATAAATTTTTTCTTATATTTTTTATTAAAGTTACTGATCTGAAATCACGATCAGTAACTTTTTACTAAATGTCTTTTTAAATTTGCCCAATCAATAAGCACGTTGCGATAACGACCATCAAACCACCCGAAAAACGGCCAACTATCTGAGCTGCCTGTGGTCTGGTTTTTAAAATAGCTTCTGAACCATAACCTACCATTAAGTAAATAATCGCGCAGCTAATCATGTGAACAACACCAAAGGCAAGAATTTGTGTCGTCACGGACCATGAAGCGGTAGTGTCAATAAATTGAGGAAGCAGCGCTAAAAAAAGTAAAAAAACTTTTGGGTTTAAGCCACTTACATACACACCTTTAGTTGCCCATCTTAACCGTGATTGTGCTTTTTCAGAATCGGACTGATTCGGAGTAGGTGGGGTAATGAGTAAATTTATTCCCATCCATAACAAATAAGCCGAACCCGCAACCGTTAGAATCATGAGTGCAGTTGGATGATTTGCTACAAGTAAACCGACACCAGCCGCTACCAATAAAATCGTAATAAAGTGCCCAAATAGCATACCTGCAACAGCAGGTACGACGACTTTACCTTTAATACCTGCCGAAATGGCATAGGCCCAGTCTGCCCCTGGCGTAATAATAAAAAGAATGGAGACACTCCAAAATGCAATAAAAATGTTAAAAGCCATATGCTTATCTCGGCAAACTATTTTCCAAAGGTTTCACTCGTGGTTTAGAAAAAAAACCTATTTATTCGAGCTTGTTGAAAATAATATGCTCATGTATTTAGAATGTGCTTTTAAATGTTTGCTCATATCACACATATTTGGGGTAAATTTTTCTAAATGGATCGCACAGATAAAAAGATTCTTGCTGAATTGCAATTAAATGGCCGATTATCTATCACTGAGTTGGCAGAAAAAGTCGGTTTGAGCATTTCACCTTGTCATAGACGAGTGAAGGCTTTAGAAGAGTCGGGAGCCATCAAAGGTTATCGGGCAGAACTCGACCCAAACTTAGTGGGATTTGAATTTTCAGCGATTGTTTTTATTACGCTTAAAGAAGGTGATAAACAGGCAGTCGAGAAGTTTGAAAATGCTGTAATTGATATCCCGCAAATTATTCAAGCGCAGCGCTTGTTTGGTGAGCCAGATTATTTGCTACATGTGGTGGCTAAAGATTTACCTGCTTTTCAGCGTTTGTATGATGAAAAATTATCTGCTATTCCAAGTGTGCAACGACTCATCTCAACCATTGTGATGAAAGATGTGGTGCCTGAGCGTTTATTTCCGATCGGCTAAGAATCAGCAAATATAAAAAAAGAAGCTTTAAAGCTTCTTTTTTAGTATCGAGAGTATTTAAGCATCGAGTGTTTTACACAAAGAACAGATCGTGCCGTTATGTTTGTGAGAGAACATAATATCTGGACGCTCATAGCCTTGCTCACATACGCGGCAGTGGTAAACCGTTGCAACTGGGGTGCCTTCAGCATCGTAACGTGGTTCTTTAATGCCGTCATCGTGTGACTTGATGTAGTATTTTCCTTTGGTTAATAAGCCCATGACTGGAGTTAAGACAAAAGCAAGCACAAGTGCGATAAGCGGTGAGTAAGGCGCCAAGAAGCTACCAAGTAAACCGAAGAATGCTGCAATTGATAAGCCTGCTGATACAAGGAATGCAACCATACCAACAGGGTTTACGTTGTAGAGCATATCACGGCGGTATTCTGGTTCTTTCGGTGAAAGTTTTAAAACATATTTGTTGATTGAAATATCTGTTGCGACAACTACAACCCATGCAATCGCAAAGTTTGAATAGAACCCTAAGATTTTACCCAATACCGCAAACATGTTGCCTTCCATTAAAGCAAGTGCAATTGCCAAGTTCACCATCACAAAGACAATCCGACCCGGATAATGTTTGCTAATACGTGTGTAGGCACTTGTCCATGCAAGGGAACCAGAGTAAGCATTGGTCACATTAATTTTAATTTGAGAAATAACCACCAAAATCACTGCAAGTGTTAAAGCAGCCCATCCCGGAAGCATGTCATGAAACGCTGCATTAAACTGTTGAACAGGTTCAGTACTGTTTACACCCGGTATTTTAGTAAGTAAATAGAAACCTAAAAATGCCCCGATAATTTGTTTGATTGCCCCTAAAATCACCCAACCCGGACCCGCTGAAATAACGGCTGCCCACCATGCTTTGCTGTTTTCTTTTGTTTTAGCAGGCATGAAACGCAAGTAATCAATTTGTTCACCAATTTGCATAATTAGCGATAAACAAATACCCGCACCTAACATGATTGCTGCCATGTCTATGGTTGCAAAACCTTCTTTACCTGTAAAAGTAGCAAACTGGCTAACTAAGGTAGGCTCTTGGTAAATTAGATAAGCCACAGGACCAATCATCAGAACGAGCCAAAGTGGAGTGGTCCAAACTTGTAATTTACTTAAAGCTTTCATGCCGTAAATGACGAGTGGAATAACCATAATGGTCGAGATGAGATAGCCGGCCCAAAGCGGAATACCTAAACCAAGCAATAACCCTTGCGCCATGATTGAACCTTCAAGGGCAAAGAAAATAAATGTGAAACTGGCGAAAATGATACTGGTCAGAACCGAACCGATATAACCGAAACCTGCACCGCGGGTAATCAAGTCAAGGTCAATGTTATAGCGCGCTGCGTAGTAGGCCAAAGGAATGCCTGTTAAGAAGATAATAATCGCTGCAAATAAAATGGAGAAAACAGCATTAGTTGTTCCGTAAGACATACCAATACTGGCACCAATAGAAAAGTCAGCAAGATAGGCAATACCACCAAGAGCAGTAATAGCGACAACTTTGGGACTCCAGCGCCGAAAGCTGTGTGGAGCATAACGTAAAGTATAATCTTCTAAGGTTTCATTCACTGCTTTTTGTGAATCTGTACCTTGCACAGTGTCCAGATTTGGATGTTCAGATACACTCATAACATCAATCTCCCAATCATTTTCGGTCAATCAACACAAATATTGATCATTGTTTTTTGATGGTTTTGAGTGTGTGATTTTTGGGAAAAATTGAAAATACGTTATTTTGCGTATATGTGCGTATTTGAAAAAAACGCCATGATAAATGACTTTTGGCATAAGGATTGCTGGGTTTAATGCAGCCACATCCAAAACATGAGTGTTATGCCAGATTCTTCACGCCCCCAACAAGCGCCACAACGTGTGATCAAAACACGCCGTGAATATAATATTTGGGTGGCAGATGAAAGTATCGAAGATTATGCACTGCGCTATGCACCGACCTCAGTACGTAAGTGGTCACCTTGGACCGTTACCAATACCGCAATTTCGACCGTTAGCTTTCTGGCGATGGAAGCCATTGGGGCGACGATGCTTTGGCAGTATGGCTTTAGCAATGCAGTCTGGGCAGCAATTGTGGTATGTACCATCATATTTTTAACCAGTTGGCCGATTAGTTACTACGCTGCAAAATATAATGTAGACGTCGATTTGCTTACTCGTGGTGCAGGTTTTGGCTACATTGGCTCGACCATTACATCTCTAATTTATGCCAGCTTTACCTTTATTTTGCTTGCGTTTGAAGCCGCCATTATGGCAATGGCACTTGAGCTTGCTTTAGGTATCCCGCAAGTTATTGGTTACTTAATTTCTGCCTTAGTAATTTTGCCTTTAGTGGTCAAAGGCATTGGTTTTATTAATAAAGTTCAGGCAATCACTCAGCCAATCTGGCTTTTATTGCTGTTATTGCCGTGGTTTTTTGTACTTTGGAAACAGCCACAAATTTTAAGTAGTAGTCTGCATTTTGTTGGTGCGGTTTCGAACTCAACCGATTTTAATCTGTATTACTTTGGTGCGGCGTGCACTCTTATTTTTTCGTTTGTGATCCAAATTGGTGAGCAAGCCGACTATTTACGTTTTTTACCCCAACAAGAAAAAAATAGAACCGCATGGCGTTTTGCCGTTTTTTTAGGTGGCCCATCTTGGATTATTTTTGGATTTCTAAAAGTTTTGATGGGCATGCTGCTGATGGTTTTGGCTTTTCAGCTGTTTATTCCAGTCTCTGAACTAGACAATCCGACATATCTGTATTGGGTTGCCTATCGGCAATTTATTCCAAACCCTCAGCTTGCCTTAATCTTGACTCTAGCACTGGTTTGCTTGGCGCAAATTAAAATTAATATGACCAATGCCTACGCTGGTTCACTGGCATGGTCAAACTTTTTTGCCCGCTTGACTCATAGCCATCCGGGACGAATTGTCTGGCTTCTTTTTAACGTTTTTATTGCCATTGTTTTGATGGAAATGGGAATTAGCCATGCAGTTGAACGCATTTTGGGACTATATAGCAATATCGCTTTGGCATGGATTGGCGCCGTTGTTGCCGATTTAATTATTTGTAAGCCTTTAGGTTTAAGCCCAAAGGGAATTGAATTTCGCCGTGCTTATTTATATGACATTAACCCCGTAGGTGTGGGCGCATTACTGATTGCCTCAGTGTTATCGATGCTGAGTTATTTGGGCTTTTTCGGACTCATGGCGAAAGGCTTGGCGAGTTTTATTGCTTTAGGGAGTGCAGTGTTATGTGTTCCTATCATTGCTTACTTAACCAAAGGCAAATATTACATCGCACGTCAGCCTGAAAAAATTCAGGCAACCTCAGTTGCAAACTGTGTGGTGTGTGAACGGGACTATGAACTTGCCGATATGGCGGGCTGCCCAGCCTATAACGGTACGATTTGCTCGTTATGCTGTTCACTTGAAGCACGCTGCCACGATTTATGTAAACCCGATGCACGCTGGTCAGTACAACTCAAAAAAGCCATTTGGCACTATTTACCAGAACGTTGGGCGAGCCGTTTAAATAGCAGGGTCAGTTTGTATCTATTGTTGACTCTAGGGCTTTCTATTGTTTTGGCAGTGAGTTTAAGTCTGGTTTATATCCAAGAAAAAACCTATTTAGAAACAATTAATGCGGCAGCCGTTCCTCAACTATTTACACTGTTTATCAAAATTTACACCATCTTATTTTTATTAATGAGTGTTGCTGCATGGTGGTTAGTGTTAAACGATGAAAGCCGCCGTAATGCCGAAATTGAGACACACCAACAAACAGCATTATTGATTGATGAAATTGCTGCCCATGAAGTCACTTCAAAAGACCTGCAAGATGCCAGAATTTCAGCAGAACGGGCAAATGATGCAAAAAGTCGTTATGTCATTGGTATTAGCCACGAACTACGAACACCTCTAAATAGTATTTTGGGCTATAGCCAATTACTTCAAAAACAAGAACAGCTTTCAGAACAAGGCAAAATGGCGCTCGGGGTGATTAGCCGCAGTGGACAGCATCTGACTTCATTGATTGATGGTTTACTAGATTTAGCACGAATTGAAACAGGCAAAATTTCTTTAAACGTAGTGGATGTTCATTTTCCCAATTTTATTGAACAGATTATTCAAATGTTTCAGCCTCAGTTTGAACAGAAGAATTTACAGTTTATTTATGAAATTGGAGAGAACCTACCGCACTATGTGCGTACCGACAAAAAACGCTTAGAACAGGTACTCATCAATTTACTGGGCAATGCTTTAAAGTTTACGACCAGCGGTACAATTACTTTGAAAGTTGAGTATCGTTTTCAAACGGCTTATTTTGAAATTAGAGATACGGGCTGTGGTATTGCAGAAGCAGATTTAGAGCGAATATTTAATCCATTTGAACGGGGCAGCAATGTAGTGCAAGGTGGATTTACCGGAACAGGACTCGGACTACCGATTGTCAAATTGTTGGTCGATTTACTTGGTGGTCAACTATCTGTGACTAGTCAGCTCAATCAAGGTTCACAGTTTAAGATTAAGTTTTACTTACCTTCAAAAGAAGTAGTTCATCCGATTTCTAATGTTTACTCTAACCAGATTACAGGCTATCAAGGTGAGCGTAAACGAATTTTGGTTGTCGATAATGAAGCGGTGGATCGAGGCTTAGTCGCTAATTTTCTAAAACCTTTAGGATTTATGATTGAAGAAGCCGAGTCAGGCATTGACTGTTTAAGACGAGTACCTATTTTTCAACCTAACCTGATTTTGATGGATTTAAATATGCCTATGATGGGCGGTTGGGAAACTGCGCGATTATTGCGTCAGAATAATATTACCAATGTGCCGATCTTAATTATTTCAGCCAATGCAGGCGAGCGTGAAGTCAATCCACAAGATGCCGTCTTAAGTGAAGACTTTATGCTAAAACCAATCGATCTCAATTTATTGCTCAGTAAAATTGGAGATAAGTTAGGCTTGGTGTGGATTGATTCTAAATCAGATGTACACCTTGAAAATAATGAAGTTCAAGCACTGGATATAAATGTGTTTAAGCAAGAGGAAATCCTTGTTCATGAACCAATTAAACAAACTGAAAATAATGATCTGCTCGATTTACCGCAAAGCTTGCAACAGTTAAATGATTTGATTGGACAGGGTTATATTCGAGGAATTCAACAGACTTTAACGCAATGCCGTCAAAGTTTTCCGGAGCATGATGAGTTATGGGAGCAGCTTGAACAGGCTATTCAAAAGTTTGATTTAAAACACGCCCAACGATTAATTCAGGATAAGCAATGAGTACGCAACATGTTTCTTTTCAGCAAGCTTCGCCAAACGAGCAGGCTGTTATTCTGATTGTGGATGACGTGCCTGAAAATTTAGGCTTGCTACATGAAAGTCTAGATCAGGCAGGTTATCGCGTACTTGTCACAACCGATGGGTTGAGTGCTATTGAAATAGCACACCGATGCTTACCTGATATGATTTTGCTTGATGGCAATATGCCACATATGGATGGTTTTGAAAGTTGTATACAGCTTAAAGCGAGTCCAATTACGCAGTTTATTCCCGTCATTTTTATGACAGGCTTGTCGGAAACAGAACATATAGTGCGTGGTTTTCAGGTGGGTGGGGTGGATTATGTGACCAAACCCCTGAATATTGAAGAAGTACTGGCAAGAGTGAAAACGCATTTGGCACATGCCAAATTATTGCAACAACAAAAACAGGTGATTGATGCAACGGAAACAGCCATTCTCGCGCTAGATGTTCACGGTAAAATTGTGTGGAAAACTCAAAAAGCCAGTGATTTACTGAATCAATATTTATCTGAATTAGAGGGTTTTGAAGCAGGTTTAAAAGCTTGGTTTTCAGACTTGGAACATGAAAAAGACCCCAAAAAATTAACCAGCTGTTCTTATTCAACACCATCTCAGCAATTACAGCTTTTATTGCTCACGCCGTGGGAGACTAACCCAAGTGTGGCAAAAAACTATCTGATACAGATTAAGACTTCTACACCTGCCTTAGAAATGGCTGATATTTTGAAATATTGTCCGCAGTTGACTCAACGTGAGGCAGAAGTCATGCACTGGTTGTTGTTAGGGAAAACCAATAAAGATATTGCCGAAATCTTGGAGCTGAGTCCACGGACGGTAAATAAGCATTTAGAGCATGTGTTTGAAAAACTTTGCGTTGAAAATCGAACTGCTGCTGTGGCGCACATTAATAGTTTGGTGCAAGAGTTTCATTAACTTAATTAAAAGGCTAGAGGCCCTTAGAGAGCCTCTATCATTTTTCTTACTTCAAGTTTTGTTTAAAGAAACTGGTTAATTTATTAAATGGAATGAGATCGACCCGATCATATAAATCGACATGTCCAGCACCTTTAACGTAGTAAAGTTCTTTAGGTTGGCCTGCGAGTTTATAAGCTTCTTCACTAAACTCCTTTGAATGAGCCTGATCACCTGTAATAAACAACATCGGACGTGGTGAAATCGTTTCAATGTCGTTAAATGGATAGAAGTTTAAAAATTTGACATTACTTGTGAGCGTTGGGTGAGTTGTAAGCTCTCTCGATGAGCCTTTAGGCGTATATTCTCCGCGTGGAGTGCGATAAAAGTCGTAAAATTCGCGTTGAATAGGGTGTGTATCTGCTGTTAGCTCATGCGTAGTTCCGCTGGTATATTTGATTTCACCACCTTTAAATTCAACATAACGCTGTGCAGCGGCTTCTGCAATAATTTGCTTTCTTTGCTCTAGGGTTTGTGAGTGACGTAAGCCATTGCGGTTTGCTGCACCCATGTCGTACATACTTACAGTGGCAATAGCTTTTAAACGCGGATCAATTTTTGCTGCACTAATGACAAAGCTCCCGCTTCCACAAATACCGAGTACACCAATATTATTAGGGTCAATGAAAGATTGTGTTCCCAAATAATCTACAGCGGCACTAAACGCTTCTGCATAAATGTCTGGTGCAACCACATTTCTTGGTTGGCCCGCGCTTTCACCCCAAAATGATTGATCAATTGCTAAGGTCACAAAACCTTGTTCAGCCAGTTTTTGTGCATAAAGCATAGAGCTTTGTTCTTTTACAGCCCCCATAGGGTGACCAATTACAATTGCAGAGGCTTTAGTCTTTTTATTCAAATTTTGGGGAATAACCAGATTGCCGACAATATCCATATTGTATTGATTTTTAAAAGTCACCTTTTGAATAGTCACTTGCTGACTTTGATAGAAGTTATTTGCACCATTAGACATATCGGCCGCCATAGCAGAAGTTGAAGAAAATAGACCAATAGTTGCTGCACAAATTGCAGCCGCTGTATGGGTTTTTAGCTTTTTAAACAAGGGAGATGTACTCATAAATACCTCAATTTAAACAATGTGAATGGGTGAATAGCTACATGCTTATTTGATTTGAGAAATTGAAATTTTGATCGGTTGGTTTTGCTTGAATGCTTGGGGAATAGCATCTAGTTTTCCAAGAAAAATGAGACCATTGGCGTAACCAACATGTGAATCTTTATAGAAAAAAGCCAGATTGCCCCAAGGAGCATAATAGGTAAGATCACCCGCTTTTCCGGCATATCCATGAGGCGCGTTTTGTGTAATTAGCTTGTTGGGTAGATCAGCTATTTTTTCAGTAGAGTCATAATCTTTGATATCCTTTGTTGATTTTTACCTTGAGGCTTTATTGCATAAGAGGCGGAAGTAATTGAGAACAAAATACATAGGCTGACTAAGCCTCTAAAAAACTTATAATTAGCCATATCAACTCACCTCACTTCTTTAAGAAAAAAGCATATAAGTGCAATGAAGCTATTTATTCTTTAACGTAAAGATATGAGTGTGATTCATTAATTTTTTACAATAATAAAATGACTCATAATAATCGCCTCAGTTTATTTAAATCTTCATGTTTACTGCTTGATATGGATTTTAACGAATCTTCTTTTTAATAATTAGTCTAAAAAACAAACATGGACTTATGAGTAATATTCATGAATAGTTTTATACTCTATAATGATATTGAACCTTGAACAGAGATAAAAGCAGATGATAAATAAAGAAAACTATAATGATCTTTATGCCTTTCTCATGGTGGCTCGAGAGGGCAGTTTTACTAAGGCTGCTGGGAAAATGGGAATTTCACAATCTGCCCTAAGCCATACCATTCGAGGTTTAGAAGAACGTTTGGGAATGTTGCTCCTGACCAGAACCACACGTAGTGTTTCACCTACAGCAGCAGGCGAAAGGTTGAAACAAACGATTAGTGCCAGCTTCGATCAGATTGATAATGAATTATCCCTTTTAACTTCATTTCGAGACCAACCCGCTGGTACAGTTCGGATTAATGCCAGTAGCCATGCAATACGGGAAGTGCTGATTCCCAAACTTAAAAAGATTGCTGGTGAATATCCAGATGTGCAAGTTGAACTAACTGCCAATAGTGGGATGGTCGATATTGTTGCTGAGCGGTTTGATGCAGGGGTTCGTTTTGGAAGCCGTGTAGCTGATGGCATGATTGCGGTACGTATTAGCCCAGATGTCAAAATGGTGGTGATAGCAACTCAGGCATATTTTGAAAAATATGGAATTCCACAATCGCCTAAAGATTTAGTAAGTCATCAATGTATTGGCTTTCGTTTAACGACTCAAGGCAGTGTTTACGCATGGGAATTTGTCAAAGATGGTCAAGAGTCAAAAATCAAAATTCAAGGACAATGGATATTTAATGAAAGCTACGATATTGTTGAAGCTGTTAGAGCTGGATTTGGACTTGCTTATATTCCCGAAGATTTGATTCGAGAAGATATAAAAGAGGGAAATCTGATTCAAGTTTTGGAAGAGTACAGTATCCAGTTTCCCGGATACCATTTGTACTATCCACATCGAAGACAACTTTCACCTGCGTTACGGTTGGTTATTGATGTGCTACGTGAATAGCATTTCGCCATGTGAGAAAAGCAGTAATTGCGCCTAATAGCAAAATCGTTGCGCTCATATAGAACGTGGTGCTATAGCCATGTGAGTCATATAATAATCCGCCTATAGTTGCGCCTAGAGTAATTGCAAATTGAATAATCGCAACCATCAAACCACCGCCAATTTCGGCATCTTGATGTAGTGTCTGGGCAAGCCATGTGTTCCATGCAACAGGTGCTGACGTTCCAATAAAGCCCCATAAACCCATCAATATTGCAATGAACCATAAATTCTCACCACCTAGCACAAAAGCTCCAGCAATTGCTGCCATGATCAATGGAATAAGAATCAGATAACGATAAACATGTTGGTGGAGGATTAAACTAATTACAAATGTACCGATTAAACCTGCTAAACCCAAGATTAATAATAAAATAGATAACATGCTTGCATTGACATGAGTAACAGTTTCTAGAAATGGGCGTAAATAGGTAAATAGTGCAAATTGGCCCATAAACAGCAATAAAATTCCTGTCATCCCATAAAGTACAATTGGGCGTTTTAGTAAACCAAATGGGTTTTTCGATTTCTCGGCCGACAAGATTGCTGGAAGAGAGGGCATACTTTTAAATTGCCAAATAAGTGCAACAATCGCGATAGGAACAATACAAAAAAAAGCGCCACGCCATCCAATAATTGAACCTAAAAAACTGCCTAATGGTGCTGCAATGGTTGTCGCTAAGGCATTTCCGCCATTTAATAACCCGAGTGCTTTAGGTACTGAAAGCGGAGGAACGAGTCGCATGACAATTGATGTCGACATCGCCCAAAAACCGCCAATAACTACGCCTAAGATTGCACGACCCAACATAAACAAAGCCGCAGAATGGGCAAATGTAATGACTATGCCAGAAACAATCATCAGTAGGGTGAGTAATAAAATGATATGACGTCGATCCCTTGCCTTAAATACACGGCTAATTGTTAGACTGGTCATCACGGCGAAAATACCTGAAATTGCGATAGCTTGCCCCACTTGGCCCTCACTCATGTTTAAATCTGCAGAAATGGGAGTGAGTAAACTTACAGGCATGAACTCAGATGCAATTAATACTGCGCAGCAGAGCGACATTACAAATACTGCACCCCATGCAGGTGTTGTATTCTCATGTTTGCTTGGCTCAGTTTGATGAAAAGAAGACATAAAATTTCCCATCTCAAAACCATTTAATTTTCATAAATGAAATGAATAAAATCCGGTCGCAGAGCTTAACAGCAATGATTTGAAAGGATTAGACGCAGAATTACGAATAGAATTATGAGTTTTATGCATGAATTGTATTTAAAAAGCATACAGACTCACTGCTAAAAACAGGCTATTTTTTTACAGTTAAATTTGTTCTTATAGATAAAGATTATACAAAGTCATTTCTAAATAAATATGAGTTGTAATACGAGGAATTCATTGTGAATATTCAACAAAAAGATGATACAAAACACGGCAGCTTTAGCTTACTTGATGGTGAAACCGTTGCAGGTGAAATGACTTATACATGGGCAGGCGAAAGCATGCTGATTATTGATTCGACAGATGTGAATGAAAATTATCGCGGACAAGGGGTAGGTCGACAATTACTGGATGCTTTGGTAGCTTTTGTTCGTGAAAAAGACGTAAAAGTAATTCCACTTTGCCCATATGCAAAATCAGTTTTTGATAAAGACCCAAGTATTGGTGATGTACTTAGAAAATAAGCAATAAATTGAAAATCATTTAATAAAAATCGGGCCGTGGTGTCCGATTTTTTTATTAGTTTTATTATTCATCTTTGTTTTAGTGAATATGTTTTAAGCAGTTGTCTTCAACTGAGTTAACAGTTTTCGTTTACCAAATCGAATTTATCAAACTTATAGAAAAGCTTATCTAATAAAAATAGTTTTAGACCAATTGGGAAAAAAATAAACTCGTTACACAAATATTTAATGGCTGACGAAAGCTAAATATTTATAACGTTTTAATATTATTTGTTGGAATTTTCCTTGAACTGGCAGTATATCCATAGTGTGTTGCCGCAATTTTTCTCTGCAACTTTGACCACGCTGAAAATTTCAATTATCAGCATTATTCTGGCGATTATTGTAGGGCTGATTTGCAGTATTTTAATCACATATCGCGTGCGGGTGCTAAATAGAATTGCCCAGTTCTATATTGAGTTATCTCGAAATACCCCTTTATTAATCCAACTTTTCTTTTTGTATTACGGTTTGCCAAAACTCGGTATCAAAATCGATGGTTTCACTTGCGGTGTAATCGGACTGACCTTTTTAGGCGGAAGCTATATGGCTGAAGCTTTCCGAGCAGGTTTACAGTCTGTGGCAAAAGGGCAAATTGACTCAGCAAAAAGTATTGGTCTGCAACCGATTCAAATTTTTAGATATGTCATTTTTCCTCAAGCACTGGCTATTTCAATTCCGGCAATCGGGGCAAATTGCCTATTTCTAATTAAAGAAAGTTCTGTGGTGAGTGCCATTGCTGTCGTTGAACTGCTTTTTGTGACCAAAGACTTAATTGGCATGGATTATAAAACTACGGAAGCTCTGTTTTTACTCATCATGGCTTATCTGATTATTTTATTGCCCGTGTCTATTTTAACCAGTTATCTGGAGCACAGAAGTCGGAAGGTGAGCCATGGAACTTGATTATCTATTTCAAGCGAGTCACCTCGAACGTTTAATGTGGGGACTTTGGGCAACTGCAAAAATTGCTTTTATTTCGGTCTTTTTCTCTGCAATTTTCGGCACAGTTTTCGGCGTCATTATGACTTCTAAAAACATAGTCGTTAAAGCATTGTGCCGTCTGTATTTAGAAGCGATTCGAATCATTCCAATTTTAGTTTTGCTGTTTGTGTTTTATTTCGGCTTTGCGACATGGTTTAACTGGCAGTTTTCTGCAATGTGGGTTTGCGTTGTTGTGTTTGTTTTATGGGGTACGGCTGAAATGGGCGATTTGGTTCGTGCTGCCATTACTTCGATTGATCAGCATCAACGTGATTCGGCCTATGCGCTCGGACTTACCCATGTTCAAGCTTTGGTCTATGTCATTTTTCCGCAAAGTTTAAAACGAGTAACTCCTGGCGCGATTAATTTATTTACCCGAATGGTGAAAACTAGTTCCTTGGCAGTCCTGATTGGTGTAGTTGAGGTCATTAAAGTTGGCCAGCAAATTATTGAAAATTCGCTGTTAACCGTGCCGAGTGCTTCTCTTTGGATTTATGGCTTTATTTTTATTTTGTATTTTCTAATTTGCTATCCCTTATCGCGTTTGGCGGCACATTTAGAAAAGGTCTGGGAGTAATTATGCTTTTGTTATCGATACAACAATTACAGAAATCATTTGCACAAAGTCATATTTTACAGGGCATTGATCTGGATGTAGAACAAGGAGAAGTGGTTGTTATTTTAGGTCCATCGGGCTGCGGAAAAAGTACTTTATTGCGCTGTATTAATGGCTTGGAACCGATTCAGGGTGGTGAAATCCGTTTAACTGGCTCAGGTGTGCTTGGTAAAGATGTGGACTGGACTAATGCTCGTCAAAAAATTGGCATGGTTTTTCAAAACTATGAGCTATTTGGGCATATGAACGTCATTGACAATATTTTGCTTGGACCACTCAAAGTACAAAAACGCCACCGTGATGAAGCTGAACAAGTCGCAGATGAATTGCTAAAGCGAGTCGGGCTATATGAGCGAAAACTTGATTATCCACGACAACTTTCTGGTGGACAAAAACAGCGTATAGCCATTGTCCGTTCACTGGTCATGCAACCTCAAGTGATTTTACTTGATGAAATTACCGCTGCGCTTGACCCGGAAATGGTGAGGGAAGTGCTCGATGTAGTACTCAAGTTAGCGAATGAAGGAATGACCATGTTGATTGTGACACATGAGATGTCCTTTGCACGTAAGGTTGCTGACCGCATTATTTTTATGGATAAGGGCAAGATTATTGAACAGGCTTCACCAGAAGAATTTTTTGAACAGCCAAAAACAGAACGAGCGAAAGCCTTTCTAAATATTTTGTCGTACTAAATTTTTATTATTTGAATCATGAGGAAGTGAATGTTTAAACGTAATTCGATAAAAATATTAAGCAGTCTTGCTGTTGCTGGGGTGTTGTTAACTGCATGTAGTAAAACGCCATCAACTGAACAGGCAAGTAATGCTCAAGCAGACCATTCTTTAGAGCAAGTCAAAAAAAATGGAGTTCTACGCGTTGCCGTTTTTGCCGATGATCCGCCGTTTGGTTACGTTGATAGTGCAGGTAATAATCAAGGCTTTGATGTGGCTTTAGCAAAACGGGTGACTAAAGATTTGCTCGGTGATGAAAAGAAAGTTGAGTTTATTGTGACTGAAGCTTCAAATCGGGTGGAGTTTTTAAAATCGAATCGCGCCGATGTTGTATTCGCGACATTTACGGTAACGCCAGAACGTAAAGAGGTTGTCGATTTTGCCGAGTCTTATTTAAAAGGTGCTTTTGGTATTGTCTCGCCTAAAGCTAAGCCGATTACTGACATTGCTCAATTAGAAGGTAAAACCTTAATTGTAAACAAAGGCACAAGTTCAGATACCTACTTTACCAAGCATTATCCAAAAGTAAATTTACTTAAGTTTGAAAGAAACTCGGATGCCTTCAAAGCATTAACTGATGGTCGTGGTGACGCGATTTCACAAGATAGTACTTATGCTTTGGCATGGGCCGCGAAGAACCCAAGCTATGTAGCAGGCATTCAGTCTATTGGTGATCAAGAGTTTATTGCGCCAGCAGTTAAAAAGGGCAATACCCAATTATTGAATTGGCTTAATACTGAAATTAAGCAGCTCAGAACAAGTGGTGAAATTAATAAAATTTATGATGAAACCTTGAAACCAATTTACGGTGACTCGGTCAATCCGAATGTATTTTTAGATGTAGGCCAATAATTTTCGATATCGCTAAAACAGTGTCTAGCAGTAGGCGCTGCGATTTTAAATAAGACTTTTACAAGAATGATAGGGTGAAATAATGACAACATTAACATTTCAAAACGTGAAGCATATTTTAGCTGCGTCTTTACTGAGTTTAGGTTTAGTTGCATGTGACAAAGGAACTCAGTCTACTGAAAAAACGGCAGATACCACACAAACTGTGTCGAGTATTGAACAGATCAAAAAGAACGGCGTGGTACGAATTGGTGTATTTAGTGATAAACCGCCGTTTGGATATTTAGATGCTCAAGGTAAAAATCAAGGTTTTGATGTAGAGATTGCTAAGCATGTCGCTAAAGATTTGCTGGGTGATGAAAATAAAGTTGAGTTTGTTTTAACTGAAGCGGCTAACCGTGTCGAATACTTAAAAGCCAATAAAGTGGATATTATTTTTGCCAACTTTACCGTTACGCCAGAACGTAAAGAAGTTGTCGATTTTGCTAAGCCTTACCTAAAAGTGGCACTAGGTGTGGTTTCTCCTAAAAGTCATCCGATTACCGATGTTGCTCAACTTAAAGATAAAACTTTGTTGGTAAACAAAGGGAC
Source organism: Acinetobacter sp. XH1741 (assembly GCF_041021895.1). Classification (NCBI taxonomy): domain Bacteria; kingdom Pseudomonadati; phylum Pseudomonadota; class Gammaproteobacteria; order Moraxellales; family Moraxellaceae; genus Acinetobacter; species Acinetobacter chenhuanii. The sequence goes on along the minus strand of NZ_CP157428.1, from coordinate 2,821,791 downwards.
GACAGCTGATTCATTCTTCACCAAGACTCATCCTGAAATTAAATTACAAAAGTATGAACAAAACACTGAAACTTTTGATGCTTTAAAAGATGGTCGTGGTGCTGCGCTTGCACATGATAACTTGCTGGTTTTAGCTTGGGCTAAAGAAAATCCAAATTACACCGTTGGCATTACCAATTTAGGTGAGCAGGACTTAATTGCGCCAGCAGTGAAAAAGGGTGATAAAGAGTTGCTGGATTGGTTAAACCAAGATTTAGAGAAACTGGCTAAGGAAGGCGTGATTCATCAGGCTTATGAAAAAACGTTAAAACCAGTCTATGGCGATACGATTAATCCAAAAGATCTATTGGTTGAGTAGTTTTACTCATAGCCCTTAATGACTAGGATTCTAGATAGTATTTGCTTGAGCTAAGAGCCGTCTAAATTTTTAAAGTCGGCTCTGCTGCTAATTTATCTGCCAAATATTGAATCAACACACTCAATTTAGGCGGAACATGTCGTGTCGGTGGGTAAAGTAACCACAGCCCACCACTATAATAGGTCTTAAAATACCAATCTGGTAAAACCTGAACTAAGCTACCTTGTTGTAGTGCATGGCGTGCAACGAAGTATGGCAAGCTCGCAATACCTAAATGCTGTAATGCAGCACTCAAACGCACACCGGTATGGTTTGCTGCATAACGACCACGCACAGCCACACTTATCGATTTATTTCCCTGTTGAAATTTCCATTTTGAGTCACTGGCTTGCTCACCCAAGTAAATACATTCATGCTGCTTTAAATCATGAGGATGCTTCGGTGTACCATGCTTGGCCAAATATTCAGGCGTAGCACAAACCAAATGATCAATATCAATGAGCTTTCGACCCATAAGGCCACCCGGTGGTTGCTCTGTAATTCGAAGTGCTAAATCGACTCCATCATCAATCAGGTCTACATAACGATCTTCTAATAGCATTTGTATATCAATTTTCGGGTAGCGATCTAAAAACTCGGGTAAATGCGGATGAATCATAAAATGCCCGACAGCTTTGGGAACACTCATGCGAATAATACCTTCAGGTTCGACATGAAATTGCCCCGAACTTTCCATCACTGCTTGTGCCGCATTGACCATATCTAAACAACGTTGATAGACCTGTTGTCCACTTTCACTTAAACGAAGTTTTCGGGTAGTCCGATAGAGTAAGCGGGTACCTAAAGCTCGTTCTAAACGAGCAATTGCACGACTAACAGCAGAAGGTGTGGTACCAAGTTGCCTTGCAGTTTCAGAAAAACTTTCCGACTCGACAACCTTAACGAAAGTCGCCATTTCATTTAACAGAACCAGACTTTGATTTGTGCTCATGAGGCAAAAGTTATTTGGATTTTAATTGGATTATCGCGTCTAAAAAATCGCAATACAATCTTTTAGGTGATTTTTAGGAACTAAATTGTTATGTGGCAGTTGTATGGACATGAGTTTTTAACGCTAGCTCTTATTCACTTTATGGCGGTGATTTTACCGGGACCAGATTTTGTGATTACGGTAAGACAAAGTGTACGTTATGGCTACTTCATTGGATGTCTGACCGCAATTGGTATTGGTGTTGGGATTTCAGTACATGTGTTTTATACACTGGTTGGTATTGGCTTTTTGATTCAACAAAGTGAATGGCTGATGTCACTGATCAGAACAGCGGGCGCAGCTTATTTGATTTATTTAGGATGGCAGTGTTTACGTAGCCAGCCGAATATCAATATTGAGATTAATAGCCAAACTGATAGTGATGCTCCAAGTTTGTTTAAATCTTTTACGATGGGTTTCTTAACCAATGCATTGAACCCAAAAGCCACCATCTTTTTTCTGGCAATTTTTACGACGATTGTGAGTACGACCACACCGATGAAAGTTCAGGTTTTTTATGGGATATGGATGTGTATGGTCAATGCTATTTGGTTTATGGTGGTAAGTGTCCTGTTTGCACAGCCTATTGTACGTAAAAGATTTTTGGAATTTGGGGTTTATTTTGAGCGGGTGATGGGAGTGTTGTTGATTGGGATTGCGTTAAGGTTGATTTGGGGATTGTTTGTTTAAATAAGCTGGATATGTTTTGAGTATTTGCTGGTCCTAAAAATTATCTGCAAGTTTTTTAGATTAGCAAGGCGGAGTCCTATCGTTTATATACCAATAGAAAGTAGCTAATTCTGTTACTTTTTTTGAAAAAAGTAACCAAAAAACTTTCTCATCTACAGAACCTGTTAACAGTTTTCATCTATCAGAAAATATTGCAAAAACATTATTTTTAAAAATTATGGGCAGGCTGTAGATGACTCTTAGCTCGAGCCGAAGGCTACCTAGAAATCTAATTTCAGATAATAAGACTCCATTGTAATAACCACTTTGAGTTGTCCGAACTATTGATGACTCTTAATTCGAGCTAAAATCATCTGCAACCTGCGTGGTATTAAACAATCTATGTTTCTGCGATATATCGATTAGATATAAGAAGAGGACAGGTTTTGCAGATGAAAATGCTTTTGCTTACTTTGGGCGAAACCAAAGTAAGTCGAGCCGAAGGCTAACCTAGAAATCGAATTTTAAATAATAAGACTCCTCTGTGATAGCTACTTTGACTTGTTCCTATATATGAAGTTGCGATCAAGAAGGTTCAGTAAATAATTTATAAAAAAGACCGCTCAAAAGCAGTCTTTTCTAGTCTAAAAATAGATTTAATTGCTACGCCTATTACGCGTCAGTTGATGTAACACCGAAACCAATAAATCAATTTCTTCAGTCGTATTATAAAAAGCTAAAGACGGACGCACGGTCTGTTCTACACCAAAACGACGTAAAATTGGCTGTGCACAGTGGTGGCCAGAACGTACCGCAATACCATGTTGATTTAAAGCTTTGCCCACTTGTTCCGTTGAATAGCCTTGTAAGGTAAAGGACATAACACTGGCTTTGTGATGCGCTGTTCCGATCAAACGTAAACCAGACACACTGCTCAGTGCATTTTGACCATATTCGAGTAGATCATGTTCATAGCGAGCAATGTTATGAATGCCTAGACTCTCGACATATTCAAGCGCAGCGCCTAATCCGACAGCATCGGCAATGTTTCCAGTTCCAGCTTCAAACTTGTTTGGTGCAGGTTGGTAAACTACTTGTTCGAAGGTCACATCCTGAATCATGTTACCGCCGCCTTCCCAAACAGGCATGCTTTCTAGCAACTCTGGTTTTGCATATACCGCGCCAATGCCCGTCGGCCCAAACACTTTATGTCCAGAAAACACAAAAAAGTCTGCATCGAGAGCTTGTACATCGGTAGGGATGTGAGAAACGGATTGAGCACCATCAACTAAAACACGTACACCTTTTGCATGCGCAATTTTAATGACTTCAGCAACAGGTGTAACTGTTCCCAAAGCATTCGAAACTTGAGTAATTGACAGCAGTTTAGTGCGTTCATTAATCAGTTTTGGCAACTCTTCTAAAATAATCTGGCCCGTGTCATCCACAGGAATGACTCTTAATTTCGCTCCAGTTTTTTTAGTGAGTTGATACCAAGGCACAATATTGGCATGGTGTTCTAAGTGAGAAACGATAATTTCATCACCTTCACCAATATTTTGCTCACCCCATGTTTTTGCAATCAGGTTAATGCCTTCGGTTGTTCCTCGAACAAAGATAATTTCTTTAGAAGAGGGTGCACCAATAAAACGGGCAACTACATTTCTTGCATGCTCATAGGCATCGGTTGCACGAGCTGCTAACTCATGGGCAGCACGGTGAATATTTGAGTTTTCATGCTGATAAAAATAAGCAATCCGATCAATCACGCGCTGCGGTTTTTGTGTGGTCGCAGCATTATCCAACCAAACTAGAGGGCGGCCATTGACGCGTTCCTGTAAAATTGGGAAATCGCGACGTATAGCATGTACATCGAGTGGTTGAGCACTACTTGCTACAAAAGTGGGTTGCGATGGTTGATAGTGACTATAACTTTGTCCACTTTGAGGCAAGTCTAAAAAATAAAATGCAGAGCTTGCTGAACTTTGGGGAGGCGTATTCGTTGCAAAACGATCTTCTGTCAGCAATGATTTCAGCTGGTCACCATGTGGCAATTGAAAAGACTGCGCAACCGAATAATTATCTTCAACACCTTTAACAGACGGTTCTGCTGCATTGGGAGCAGAAAAATCATTTAAAAAATAATAAGGTGATTCACCAGCACCAGTGGGTAAGCTGGGTTCAATGCGTGGCACATTTGGTTCACTATGAGTAGCTTGTGGCAAATGTGGCTCAAATGGTGGGCGTGGCAAATTAGCTCCACCAACCACAGGCGCAGACGCTACAATTCGACGTTCAGGGTAGTCTGGCAAATTTGGAATATGTTCAGGATATTCCGGATTGAGACTTTTCTGAAAGGCGATATTGGGCGCACGACCACTGAGTGCAGAAAATGGTTCACTCGGTTGCGGTGGGTGAGGTGGTGCTCCGACAGGTAAGTCCAAATTAAGGCCCGATGGAGAAGCTGAACTGCTTGAGCTTGGTAATGCTGAAAAAAACTCATTAGCAAGACGAGCAATGGTGGACTCATCAGGGAAGTTGGCTGGTGGATTAACACCAGTCACTTCAGGCCCTGTTGGACTACCTTGCAGATTACTTGTAGTTAACTGGGTAGTCATGATATTTGTCCACCTCCACATCATCTAATACTGCCAACGCATCATCAGTGAGTACTGCAAGTGAGCAATATAACGAGATTAGATACGACGCAATTGCGTTACGGTTGATGCCCATAAAGCGTACTGAAAGCCCCGGTGACTGTTCACCCGCAAGACCTGGTTGGAACAAACCAACGATCCCTTGACGCTTTTCACCAACACGAAGCAGCAAGATTTTAGTTTTGCCATCTTCTACAGGAATTTTATTTGATGGAATAAGTGGAATACCGCGCCATGTAATGAATTGCGAACCGAACAGACTAACCGTTGGAGGCGGTACACCACGGCGTGTACATTCACGGCCAAATGCTGCAATTGCATCAGGATGCGCTAGGAAAAACCCTGGTTCTTTCCAAACCTTACGTAACAAATCATCAAGATCATCTGGAGTAGGTGGGCCATTTAAAGTCGAAATACGTTGGTCATCTGTCACACTCGCCAATAAACCATATTCAGGATTATTGATGAGCTCACTTTCTTGACGTTCTTTAATGGTTTCAATGGTTAAGCGGAGCTGTTCTTTAATTTGGTCATGCGGGCTGCTGTAAAGGTCTGCAACACGAGTATGTACATCTAAAACAGTAGATACGCCATTTAAAAAGTATTCGCGTGGTTCTGGGTCATAATCAACAAAAGTTTGAGGTAAAGTTGCTTCATCACGTTGTGTACAAGCCACCTGAATATCATCGGTATTATTGACACGGTTTAAGCGATAAATACCTGCTTCAACAGGGAGCCATTGAAGTAAGTGAGTCAGCCATCGGGGAGTAATTGTAGAAAGTTGGGGAGCAGTCTTGGTTGCATTGGCCAGTTGACGCGCTGCGTGGTCCCCAAGAGCAAGTTGGGCTTTGTCAGTATTTTTCGCCATGAATCATTTTTCCTTATTACATTGGCTTTTTGAAAATAAAAATTCTAGGATGCATATAAACTAGAATTAGTTCTGGTTTTAAAATAAAAATAGCGTTGTATATTTTTTAAATTGAGGGCTTATTAATGAGTTATCTATTTTTTAAATAAAAATATATTTAAACTAGAAATAAGCATTTAATTAATACATAATTTTGTTTATTCATCTCCTTATCTATTTATTTCACATTTATAGTTTTAACCGGCAATATGATTTTTCTGATAAGACTCATTCGGTGACTGTAAAATCTGGCTACCTGCGGACACACTATGCGTAAGCCAGACATTCCCCCCAATAATGGACCCTCGCCCAATCGTAATACGACCTAAAATAGTGGCACCTGCATAGATCACCACGTCATCTTCAACAATTGGATGGCGTGTATAGTCTTTTTTCAAACCACCATCATCATTCGTTTCAAATCGTTTAGCCCCAAGGGTTACGGCCTGATAAATACGGACACGTTCCCCAATAACACTGGTTTCACCAATCACCACACCTGTGCCATGATCAATAAAAAATCCTTTACCGATTTGCGCACCCGGATGAATATCAATACCTGTTGCAGAATGCGCCAACTCGGAAATAATGCGAGACAATAAAGGCACTTGGGTATAGAGCTGATGCGCAATTCGATGATGAATAATCGCAAATATGCCCGGATAGCAAAGTAATACTTCATCCACACTATGCGCCGCCGGATCACCTTCATAAGCAGCACGCACATCGCCGTCTAAAAGACGTCGTATAGAGGGCAAGGTGTTGGCAAAATCCTGCACAATAGTTTGAGCAAGTTCCTCGGGTTGTTGGACTGTATTCGAATGACTCAAATGACGTTTTGCTTCATAATTTAAAGCCAGTTGTACTTGCGCATGTAAGGCTGTGAGTACACGATTTAAAGTATAGGCAATATAAGAATCTTCAGTTTCTTGGCGTAAGTCGGCAGGGCCTAAACGCATTGGAAATAAAATTCCGCACAGGTCATCTAAAATGGCTTTTAAAGCTTCTTTAGATGGAAGTTCACGGCCCCCAAATTCTTTGGTCCTGTGTTGTTGCTGACGCCAGTCATGCCTTGCCTGTTGTAAACCTTGTACAACCGCATTAATGTTCCATTGAGTCACAAGCTTTCCTTGATTCACTGAAAATTGATTAAAGTATTAGTCTTGTTGCCAAGGAAGTTGATGGATGCGCCAGCCATTTTTCTGATTACGTTGTTGCTGATCATTTAGATCGCCTTCGAAGCCTTCAAGAACGTTATAAATGTGCGCAAATCCAGCATTAAATGCGGCCTCTGCTGCCTGTGCTGAACGGTTGCCACTACGGCATAACAAAAGAATGGTTTTATCTTTGCCGACCTTTGATTCGAGTTCTTTTAAAAAGCGTGGATTGCGGTTAAAGGATGTGCCTGTTGCCCACGCGACATGAACACTTTCAGGAACATAACCCACAAATTTACGTTCTTCATTGGTACGCACATCAACTAAAACAGCTTCGCCTTGTTGTACGAGTTGCCATGCATCATGAGGTGATAAACTGCCACTAAAATTCAGCTCATGGTCTTGTGCGTATTGCTGTGCTTGAGAAAGAATTTCTTCAGATGAAAAGGATGTATTTGAATCATTTGAGATAAAGCTTTGTGGAGCTTCTGTATTTAATTTTGCATTCATTGAATATATCCTTATCTTCGATTCAGATTGTTATTGTTCAATTTACGCGTTTTTAAATATAAGCAAAAATAAGGAATATCTATTTATATATATTATTTTGATAAATAAGAATGTGGGATATTTTTATAAAAAAGTATTCATTAAGCTTATATCCTTCTTTAATTAAAATTGATGGATTAATAATATTAATAGTTAATAAAACCATGTGAATTAAAATAATCCACACGGTTTTAAAAATTAAGCAAATCCACCATTTACTCGAATGACTTGTGAATTTACCCAACGTCCATCTGGACCAGCTAGCATGGCAACTACACTGGCAATTTCTTCAGGTGTTCCAATTCTTTCCAGTGGGGCAAGTTTTGCAATAGCCGAAACCTGCTCGTCAGTTTTTCCATTGTAAAAAAGGTCAGTACCTGTTGGACCGGGCGCAACTGCATTTACAGTGATATTGCGTCCGCGTAACTCATTTGCTAACACATGTACCAAGCCTTCTACACCTGCTTTTGAAGCAATGTAGGGGCCATATGCCGGAAAAGATTTAGCAATTACACTCGTTGAAAGCGTAATAATTCGACCACCATCTGGCACTGTTTCGGCTGCATGCGCCAATATTAAAAATGCACCACGTAAATTGGTATGAATTACTTTATCGAAATCAGGCAGAGCTTCAGGTGTAATTTTTGCCATAGGCATAATCCCCGCACTATGAACCACGACATCTAATTGACCGTTAATGGCTTTTGCTTCTTGAAATAAACGGCTGACATCATGTTCATTTGCAACATCGGCTTGAATAGTAGAGGCTTGGCCACCTTGCTCAATAATGTGATCTACAGCTGCTTGGGCATGAGTTGCATTGCCAGCATAGTTAACAATCACATAAAAACCATCTTGAGCTAAACGTTCTGCAATAGCACGACCAATACCGCGTGAAGCACCAGTAACAAGAGCTGTTTTTTTTGAAATATTCATTTTTAGATTGCCTGTTTAAGTAGGTATGGCTTATTTTAATAATATAGAAATATGGGATAAATCTTCATAATTGGATAAGATAATTCCATATTTATTAATAATGGACAGGGTTAAAAGCGAGCACCATGGATAAATTTGATACCTTGCAACTTTTTACCCGCATCGTAGAGCTGGGTAGTTTTAGTCAGGCAGCCGATCAGCTAAATATCCCACGCGCTACAGCAAGTAATGCCATTAAAGAGTTAGAGAATAATTTACAGTGTCGTTTGCTAGAGCGGACGACTCGGCATGTAAGGCCATCACTAGATGGACAGGCATTTTATGAGCGTTGTACACAAATATTATCGGAACTCGATGATGCCGAATCGTCCTTACGTAATGTAATTGCTCAGCCCCGTGGTTTACTACGTATCGATTTATCAGGTGCACATGCGACTAAAATTGTTTTACCGAATATCGACCAATTTCACGAGTTATATCCCGACATTGAACTTGTAATTAGTACGGGTGATCGCTTGGTTGATCTGATTAGGGAAGGGATAGACTGTGTGGTGAGAGCGGGACGTTTGGATGATTCCACTTTAATTGCTAGACATTTGGTTGATATGCCACAAGTCATTTGTGCAAGTCCTGACTATTTAAATAAACATGGAACACCTCAGCAACCAGAGGATTTGTTATCACATTATTGTGTTAATTTCTTTTCGACATCTGGCGGGCGGAATTATCCATTTGAATTGATGGTGAATGGCAAAAAACAAGATTATTTTTTGAAAAGCTGGATCGCGGTAAATGATGCTGAAAACTATGTATTATCTGCTTTACGTGGGGCAGGTTTAATTCAGGTCCCGCGCTATCATGTAGCGAATGAGTTAAAAGACGGGCAACTGGTTGAGGTTTTATCTGAATGGCAAATCCCGAAGATGTCAGTTTCTGCTTTATATCCGCAGCACAGGCAGCTCTCGCCACGCGTACGAGTTTTTGTCGCTTGGCTGAGTGAGTTATATACAGGCTATTTTTCAAAATAACGATAGCGTATAACGTATAGGTAGAATGCTCTCTAGCACATATAAAATTTTGGTGAATATGTGATTGAACTACCCAATGCAAGTGATTGGATTGTCAGGGACTCTGACCCAGATAGTCTGGAAAGAATAGAAGCATTTTTTACCGATCATGCTTACGAGTCGCATCGTCATGATACTTTTGCAATTGGTCGAACATTAACGGGTGTGCAAAGCTTTCATTACCGCGGAGAGATGAAACATAGCCAGCCGGGCATGACCATGGTTATACATCCTGATGAAAAACATGATGGAGAGTCAGGTACGCGAGACGGTTTTAGATACCGGATGGTATATATAAAACCTGCAATGCTACAGGAAATTATGAAGGGTAAACCTTTACCATTTTTTGAGAATGGGTTGAGTCAGGACCCTCGGTTATTTAAGGCAACTGATGTTTTATTGCAAGGAATGGATCAACATATTGACCTTTTAGAGAATCAAGATGCTCTCTATGATTTGGCAACCACGCTTTACGATATTTCTGGTAATAATCAGCGTACCTCACATACTTATGACTATGTCGCAGCGGAGCGTGCTAGAGAATTTATACATGCCTCTTTATATGAAAATATCTCTTTAGATGATATTGAAAAAAATGTTGGACGAGACCGCTGGAGTCTTTCACGGGACTTCCGATTGCTATTTGGTACAAGTCCACATCGATATATGACTATGCGTAGATTGGAAGTAGTAAAGTCTTGTTTAATGTATGGAGAGTCTTTGACTCAAGCTTCTTTAATTGCAGGTTTTTTTGATCAAAGCCATATGACACGTCATTTTCTAAAAGCGTTCGGTTTAACGCCAGCCAGATGGCGGATGATCAATAAGCTATCTTCTTAAGCAAGCTATTCAAAAGTCAATTTGTTTTTAGGCTGACATAGACTTTATCTTAAATTAGATGCATACCTTTCAAAAAATCATAAAGCATAAATATGCCAGAAATGATCAGCATTGTTCCCATGGCTTTGTTTATACGATTAAACCAGATTTTATTTTTAATTTTTTTACCTAACACTGCACCTGCCCAAGAGTAAAGGCAGGGTGCGCCTGCGGCACCTATCGAAATGAGCAATGACACTAAAAAGATTTGAATGCCAGTAATATGTGTTGTGGGGTACATAATGGTTGTAACAGGCAAAATCACTAAAATTCCTTTCGGATTTAAAGCTTGTATCCAAAAACCATTCCAGAACGAAAGTGCCTGAACTTCAGTAGCTTCATCCCTAATATCGATATCTGACTTTAGCATTTGATATGAAAGATAAAACGTATAAAGTGCACCGAACAAGGCAATATAGTGCAAGGCATTTTGTGGAATGATCGCGGCGCCGATATATCCAAAAATCATGAATAGCATCAGCATTGCACAACCGACACCTATAAAAAAATAAATCGTTTTTTTGAATTGTCCTGTTAGCCCAGCGTTTAGCCCCATAAAATTTACTGGACCGGGGCTATACATCACACTCAAGGTATAAAAAAAGATTTCCATAACGTATCTACTGAAATAAAAACAACTCAGCATAGTGACTCGTAAATTTATGGTCTTGTACGTTTGTGATGACTTCCGCACAAACGTACAAGACGAGAAAAACCTGAATGAGTCATGATGAGTGACTTAAAGTTATGACTCAGGATAGAGGGTTATGTTTGACACAAAAATTGCGTTGATTGTCCGTAATGATCTAGCGACGTGGCAGAGATTAAATGTGGTAGCTTTTTTGGCAACGGGGATTGCCTCTGCTGTACCTGAAATGTTGGGTAAGCCTTATATCGATGCCAATGGTTATGAGTATGGCAATATGCTAGGGCAGCCAATCTTAGTTTTTGAGGGGGAGTTAGCTGGTCTACAAAAAGCGCACCGCAAAGGAATTGAGCAAGATTTAACGATAGTTCCCTATGTACATGCCATGTTTTCTACAGGAAATGATGAGGATAATCGAGCTGTCTTTTTGGCTGAAGATGCGAATCAATTAAATTTAGTTGGAGTGGCGTTAAGAGGGCCTAAAAAAGCAGTTGATAAGGCAATTAAAGGGCTTTCTTTGCATCAATAAGGTTTTTATTGGAAGATTATAAAACCCACTGTCTGATCAAAAGTGGGTTTTATTTTAACAATGACGATTAAACTTTATCTTGAGTCTTCGTCTCAAAATCACTTGCATCATGGCGTTCATGCAACTGTGTGGCTAAATCGCCAAAGGTGCGGTTGACCATACGCCCGCGTTGTACCGCAGGGCGCGCTAAAATCGCATCTGCCCAACGTTGAACATTTTTATACTGATCGACGCCTAAAAACTCCGCGCCGTTATACACCCAGTTTTTAACAAGACCACCATACCAAGGGAATGCTGCAATATCAGCGATGCTATATTCAGAACCAGCCAAATATTCATGCTTTGCTAGATGCTTATCTAACACATCAAGTAAACGTTTTGTTTCCAAGGCAAAGCGGTTAACCGCATATTCAATTTTAACGGGTGCATAAGCATAAAAATGCCCAAAACCACCACCTAGGTAAGGCGCGCTGCCCATTTGCCAGAATAACCAATTGAGGCATTCAGTACGTGCTGCAATATCAGTTGGAATGAAAGCTTTAAATTTTTCAGCCAAGTAAAGCAAAATTGAGCCAGATTCAAACACTCTTAATGGTGGGTTTTGGCTATGGTCAACCAATGCTGGAATTTTAGAGTTTGGATTAACTTCGACAAAGCCACTACCAAATTGCTGTCCTTCACCGATTTTAATCAACCAAGCATCATATTCAGCATCTTGATGTCCTAATGCTAAAAGCTCTTCTAGCAAAATAGTGACTTTTTGACCATTAGGCGTTGCTAAAGAGTAGAGCTGGAGCGGATGTTTCCCTACTGGAAGTGTATGCTCGTAACGCGCACCAGAAGTAGGTTGGTTTAAATCGGTTTTCTCTCCAGTCCATTGCCAAACTTGTGGAGGAATATAGTTTGAATCACTCATTTTTTATCTCGTGTTTGGTGTAAATATAAGGATTTATTTATGTCGTAAGGCAAGCCATTTTTGTACGGTCGGTCGTTGCCATTGCTGTAATGCATAATTTTTTAGGCGCTCTGGTACAGCATCACCATTTTGAATAAGGCGTTGCAACATTAGGGCAAGTTCAGCATCCACAATGCTCCATGAACCAAAAAGAAATTCGGCATCAGGCGCGAGAAGTTTTTCTGCAACAAAGAAAAGTTTCTCGGCTGCTTTTTTGCCTTCTTCTGAAAGTGGAGTGGACGTGGGCTGAATAAAAACAACATCGGTTGGACGTTCAGTTCTTAGTGCTACTAAGTCCGATCGGAGCCATGCCTGAATTTGTCTTGCTCTTGCGCGTGCTTGAATATCTTTTGGATAAATAGATGTGTTTGGATAAAGCTCTTCTAAATATTCCAAAATGGCAGAAGATTCTGATAAGGCAAAATCGTTATGCTCAAGTACAGGCACTTTGGCAGTTAATGACTTTGCTACATAAGATTTTTCTAACTGGCCTTGCTGGCCTAAGTTGATGGTCGCTATTTCAAATGGAATTTGTTTTTCATGTAGCCCTACAAAAACTGTAAACGCGTAGGGGCTTAGAAATTGTGAATCTGTGTACAGCTTAAAATGTTCATTATTCATTGTTATTGTCCATGTCATAAAACAATTCGGATCTAGTCTAAGTGAGCTGATCCAAGATTGGGTAGCTTTTTTGTGGAAAAGCTTTATCGGTTTTTGAATTAAGCCATTTCAGTGTTCAACGTTAGGGCTTAATGTGCTGAAAATGCTGACGAACAATACTAAGCCACGCCTGCACTGCTGGTGAGACAGGAAGATTCTTTTTCCAAGCCATGACTAAGTGCCATTGAATATTTGGTTTTTCAAGCGGTACTGCTGCAAATAAACTAGGGTCAAGCATGTCAGTATAATATTGTGGCAAGAGAGCAATTCCCATGCGTTGTAACACCATATCTGCCAAGAGGTGCCATTGGCTGGTTCGGCAAGCAATGGTTGGGTAGAAACCATGCTGCTTACAGGCATCGAGAATAATACTGTTTAAAGAGAAATTTTCTGGAAACATCAAAAATGATTGGTGTTGTAGCTCTTCTAGATTTATTTTTTTACGGGTTGCCCAAGTGGCATCACGATGTAAAAGAACCATTAAAGGGTAGTTACATAGCTCAATGCTATTAAAGATTTGCTCATCAAAAGGCTGCAATAACACGCCAACGTCCAACTCATTGTTAAGCAAAGCTTGCTCAATACCGCGTGAACCAACCTCCATAAAAGCCAATTCAATATCTGGTAATTGCTGATGATAATCAAATAGAGCAGTCGTTAAGAGCTGCGAGCCTAAAGGCGGAACGCCAAGTTTTAAAGTTCCTGTTTTTAATTGTTGATAATTTTCAATTTCAAGAAAGATGTTCTGTTCTGCCTGAAGAAGCTCGATCGCATGTTGATAAATGCGCTCTCCAATTTCAGTTAATTCAATTTGTCTTTTACGGCCGTGATCGGGTTTAACCAAAAGCTGTACCTGAAGCTGCTCTTCAAGCTGCTGTAATATTTTACTAATAGTGGGTTGAGTCAGATACAACTCTTCAGCAGTACGGGTAAAACTTTTAGTTTTTACCAATGTAACGAAGCACTGTAATGATTTTAGTGAAAGCATAATAAAGAATAAATTATTCCATTTTGGAATAATATTAACATGAATAATTCATATTTAGCAGCTTTAACCAAGCTAGCATAATGGTGTAGTTAACCATTTAATTTCGCAAAATGAGTACTGAATCTGCTTCTGGAACACCCACACAACCTTCACTATTCGTGTTAGTTAAACAAATTTTGATTTTGGCTGGATTTTGGTGGGTCGGATATCTCTTACATCAAAAACTCGGCGTGCCTGTCTCGGCAGGTATTTTAGGTATGTTTTTATTGCTTTTATGCCTGTTTTTTAAAATTATCAAAATGGATCAGGTGGCAATGGGAGCAACTGTAGTTTTAGGTGAGCTGTTGCTGTTTTTCGTGCCTGTTGTAGTTGCTGTAGTTCAGTATAAAACCTTGTTCATGACCGAAGGCTGGCAAATTGTTTTGAGCATTGCAGTAGGGACCATTTCGGTCATGCTCAGTACGTGTCTGACCATTCACTATTACAATCGTTTGAAAGCTTATTTAGAGGCTCGAAAACGCCTTCAACATAAGCATATCTAAAGAGCAAAACGACATGAATATTTGGTCAATCCTTTGTCTCATCTGGACTTTGGCAGCTTATGTTGTGGCAAAGCGGATCTATCAGAAAAATCCAAAACTTTGGCTATCACCTGCGATTAGTGTGCCGGTACTCACCATTATTTTGATGACGATTTTTGGAATTTCATACCAAACCTATGCAGAAGATACCCAGTGGATTGTGAATTTGTTAGGTCCTGCAACGGTTGCTTTCGCTGTACCAATTTATCGCTATCGGGAAACGATTCGTAAAAATCTCGGGGTTCTTTCGATTGCGATTATTGTGGGTATGAGTGTGGGCGTGATGTCTGCCTATGAAATGGCGCAGTGGTTCCATTTTAGTCCTGAAGTCACCAATAGTTTAATGGCTCGTTCTATTTCCACGCCGTTTGCCATGATTTTAGCTGAAGATATTCACGGGTCGGCAGCATTGGTTTCTCTATTTACTGTCATTACGGGTTTGGTCGGTATGATTTGTGGCGATGCGATTTTAGCGATTACTAAAATCCGTTCTAATGTGGCAAATGGGGCAGCCTTTGGCAATGCAGCCCATGGTTTTGGTACAGTCAGAGCCCAACAACGCAATAGCGAAGAAGGTGTGATTGCCAGTTTAACCATGGTTATTGCCGGTATTTTAATGGTTCTTGTTGGACCATTTGCCATTCATTTATGGTTGCTGTTGTAAGTTTTGCCTATATTGACTTGGCGTGTTGTTGAATAATTATTGATAGCTTTTTTATAGCTTGTTGCAGAAGTTCGGGTTCAAAATCGCTTAACCCAACAATTAAACCCGAACGTTGTCGTTCTTTTGAAAATGTAGGTGAAATGGCTTTAATTGCAATACCTGCATTGATTGCAGTGCTTGCAACTTCAATGTCATTTATCTGAGGCGCAAGCCATAATACCATGTGCATGCCTTGATCACCCGGCTGTAACCAAGCCAGCTCTTGAGGGATGTATTTTTCAATTAAATCAATAATGTGTTCTCGGACTTCGGCGTAAACATTTCGAATACGTCGAATATGTCGTTCTAAATAACCCTCTTGAATAAAAGCAGCCAAAACGTGCTGATCGGCAGCGGGTGGGTGCCGATCAATTAAGACTCTAAGCCCACAAAACGGTGCTACGAGTTCTTTAGGCAATACGGCATAACCCAGTCTTAGTGACGGGAATAAGACTTTGCTAAACGTACCGAGATAAATCACTTGATCCGGTGCCATACCTTGTAAAGATGGGAAGGGCTGGCCGTTATAACGAAGTTCACTGTCATAATCATCTTCAATGATCCATGCATTTTGCTGTTTTGCCCAAGCCAATAAACTTGTGCGTCTTGCTAGACTCATCGGCATGCCGAGTGGATATTGGTGGGATGGTGTTACAAAAGCCGCACGGGCATGTTTAGAAAGTTTAATACCAGCTTCAACCTCAATACCTTCTTCATCGACAGGAACACGAACCATACGAATGTTTTGTACAGCATGTTCAAAAATCGCTGTGGTCCCTCGATAAGCCGGATCTTCAATCCAGACTTCATCTTTTGCTTCAAATAAAATCTGGCTGCAAATATAAAGTGCTTGTTGAATTCCGGGGGTAATCACAATTTGATCAGGTTCACAGTGTACAGAGCGTGATCGGCGTACATAGTCTGCTATAGCAACTCTCAGTGACAACACACCTTGAGGTTCTCCATAGCCTGAAGGAGAACCGGCTCCTCGAGATCTAAATTTATTGCCAAACTTACGCCACACATCACTTGGTTTGGCTCGCCCAACGGGTACAGATACGGCAAATGGAACATGAGGAAGCGGTTTAAATTCTTCGAGCACTTTGGCATAAGAACGTGCAGATTTGGTCAAAGATATAGCGGGAGGAATGTCAGAATCTTTTTTGGTGCTTTGTTTAGGACTCGGTTTAACTAAAGCATGAGATACATAAGTTCCAGTCCGTGCTTGAGAGTCAAAAACACCTTCGGCCAAAAGCTGATCATAAGCGTCAATAATGGTTCCGCGTGCAACTCCAAGTGTTTGGGCCAGTTCTCGAGAAGATGGCAAGGGATCTCCTGACTGCAAATCGCCATTTTGTACGGCTTCGCGTAAGGCTTGAGTCAATTGAGCACTAATCTTTCCTTGGCTTTTATCAATCTTTGCAATAGACGGAAGTTCAACAACTTTTGCCATTCTTGCCATAATTCTGGTCTACTTAAAAAAACACAAAGTGGTTCTTTTTAATAATCCACATAAACCAGAAAATTTACAACACAAAATATAAATAACCCTGATATTTACAGTGAGGTTTTTAGCCATGTATATCCCCGACGATTTTGCAGAAAACCGATTAGAGGAATTACATGCTCTTATTCAAGAGTATCCGTTTGCTGTGCTTTTTACTCATGGAAGCAATGGTTTAGATGCAAACCATCTTCCATTTGAGTTGCAGGCAAATGAAGGGGAGTTCGGCGTATTACATGCACATGTGTCTAGAATTAACCCTGTTTGGCAGGACATTAAAAATGGAGATGAGGTGTTGGTCGTATTTCAAGCAGGCGATGCTTATATTTCACCAAATTGGTACCCATCCAAACATGAACAGCACAGACAAGTGCCGACATGGAACTATAGGGTTGTGCATGCTTATGGCAGAGTAACCATTCGAGATGATGAACGTTACGTCCGTGGTGTGGTGGCTCGTTTAACTCGTACCCACGAGGCATCTCAACCAGAACCATGGAAAATGTCAGATGCTCCAAAAGACTATCTTGAACCGATGTTAAAAGCCATTGTGGGTATCGAAATTGAAATTACCAAGCTGCAAGGCAAATCAAAACTTGGGCAAAACAAAGAACGTCGTGACATTTTAGGCGCAGCAGATGGCCTATCGAAATCTGGTCATCAAACCATAGCAGATGCTATGTATAGTGTGGCTGAGTTAAATAAATAATTTTGAAAATATAAAACTTTAGTACTTATTGAGGAGATAAAGATGTCTTTGACTACACCAGTTGAGTTGGTTGGCGAACACGTTATTTTAAAGCCACTAAGTTTAACTCAAGCTGAAGCGCTCAAAGAGGCTGTTTGTGATGGGGAACTTTATAATCTTTGGTATACCCGTGTCCCAAGACCTGAACAGATGACTGCGGAAATTGAAAGACGTCTTGGTTTGCAACATGCTGGTTCTATGTTGCCATTTTATATTGAAGACCGAAAAACGGGGCGGGCGTTGGGCATGACGACTCTCATGCATATTGAAGAAGCTCATCGCCGTGTAGAAATTGGCTCAACTTGGTATCGCAAGTCTGCACAGAGAACCCCCGTTAATACTGAATGTAAAAAGCTATTGTTGGCTCATGCATTTGAGACTTTAAACTGTATTGCAATTGAGTTGCGTACATCTTCTTTAAATGTTCAAAGCCAAGCTGCAATTGTACGTTTAGGTGCAAAGCTTGATGGTGTACTCAGAAGCCATCAAATTGTGAAAGATGATATTTTGCGGGACACCCATGTTTACAGCATTTTAAAACATGAGTGGCCTGCGGTACGCCAAAATCTGGAATGGATGTTGAATAAACCGCGTTAAAAAATATTTAAACCAGTTGTTTTTCTCTTTTTTGGCTTAGCCAGAAAAGAGAAGCTGCGGCAATGACTAACCATGGGATTAACGCCATATTCATTACTTTCCAGCCAAATAGGTTGAGTAAAGCACCTGCACTAAACGAACAGATTAAGCCGACAACAAAAACAGTCATATCATTAATAGCTTGCGCCTTGGCTTTTTCAGCAACTGTATACGTTCTGGTAAGTAAAGACGTGCTACCAATAAATAAAAAGTTCCAACCCACACCTAATAAAATCAGAGAGATGGCAAAAGAGGCAAATTCGATACCTGACAGGGCAAATCCAATATAGCAGGCAAATAATAAAAGCCCCGTAAACATGATTTTAAGTACACCGAATCGGGCAATCAAATTTCCAGTAAAGAATGAAGGGAGGAACATCCCAAGCACATGAAGCTGAATGACAGTTGTAATAGATCCAAGTTCATGCTGTGAATGTCGCATGGCAATAGGAGTTGCGGTCATACCTAAAATCATAATGCCGTAGCCTGTGACTGCACCAAACAGAGCAACTAAATAGGTCGGTTGAAAGACAATCTGGTGCCATGGGCGACCAGCACTAAAATCAGTTTTTTGCTCAACTGTATCGGCAATATGTAGGCTAGATAAGATGCCCATTGCGACAAGTGAGATGATGCTAATAATTAAAAATGAACCGATATATTCTAAATGCTGGAATAACGGCCGACCAAAGCGAGCCAAAGTCGGGCCAATCAGTGCTGCAACAATTCCACCTGCCATAACCCAAGAAATAGCACGTGAACGGAACGCATCACTTGCTACTTCACTGGCGGCAAAACGATAGAACTGAGCAAAGGATTGATATGCGCCAACGCATAGTGTTCCCAAGGCAAGAAATAGGAGTGAGCTATAAAAAATACCAATTGCTGCAATAATACCACCGATTACACCTAAAAAAGCACCGAATAAAAAACCCTTACGCCGCCCTACATGTGCCATAAGCATGGAAGCTGGAAACATCATTAAAGCGGTACCCAAAAACATAGATGCAATAGGTAAGGTTGCAAGTGTTGGGGTATTTGCAATATTGCCCCCAGCCAAACCGCCAATAGTCATCACTATAACTGACACGGTTTGAAAAAGTGATTGGGAGCTCGCCAAAATGAGCACTTGGCGATGCATAGTATTTTGAAGCATAAGAGCCTTTAACTTTATGTGTTAATTGATGAGTCTGGATGTTGAATTTTTATATAGGAAGAAAGTATCAACAGTGCAGTTTGGAGAGGTTGAGATGTTCTTGATGGCAGATATAACAATATTTCTTTGGCATAAACTATTTCTTATCAAGTAATTGTATCTGATTAATCAGACTTAATATTCTATCATCTGATAGTTTGATACAAAACAATTGAAACTGGTTTTTATAAATAAGCTTCTTTATACAGAATATTGAATGTATCTAGTCTCCCACATGCTTTTTAGCCACCTTAAAATAAATCATTAACCTGAAGTTAATGACTGCTGATGTAGGTTGATTGATCGAAAGTCAATAAAGCGTTTTTATAGATTCAGAACAAAACTGCGATCTATAGGTAAACACATGGAAGGTTCAGTTCAGAATAAAGAACGGTTATGGACAAAGCGGCGTCATGCCAAACAACTAAAACTAGAGATGGCAAACCAATATACCGATGGTGTGGTCATTCCAACTCAAGACATTATTAAAGTTTTAGAAACCCTGATTACTCCGGGTGACAGAGTTGTACTCGAAGGAAATAACCAAAAGCAGGCCGATTTCTTATCGCGCTCTTTGGCACAAACCAATCCAGATGTTTTGCATGATTTACATATGATCATGCCAAGCGTTGGACGTTCGGAACATCTTGATCTGTTTGAAAAAGGCATTGCGCGTAAGCTCGATTTTTCTTTTGCTGGCCCACAAAGTTTACGTATTAGCCAGTTAATTGAAGATGGACGATTAGAGATTGGTGCGATTCATACCTATATTGAATTGTATTCGCGTTTGGTGGTTGACCTCATTCCAAATGTGGTGCTTTCGGCGGGCTTTATGGCAGATCGTCAAGGCAATATTTATACAGGTCCAAGTACCGAAGATTCTCCAGCACTTATTGAACCTGCCGCTTTTAGTGATGGTATTGTGATTGTTCAAGTCAATGAACTGGTCGATGACGTAACCGATTTACCACGTGTTGATATTCCTGCTTCGTGGGTGGATTATGTGGTAGTTGCAGATCAGCCTTTTTATATCGAACCGTTATTTACGCGTGACCCGAAACACATCAAGCCAGTACATGTACTTATGGCCATGATGGCAATTCGCGGAATTTATGAAAAGCATAATGTGCAATCTTTAAATCATGGCATTGGTTTTAACACGGCAGCAATTGAACTGATTTTACCGACCTATGGTGAGTCTTTGGGGTTAAAAGGAAAAATCTGCCGAAACTGGACACTAAATCCGCATCCAACCTTAATCCCAGCGATTGAAACAGGTTGGGTTGAAAGCGTGCATTGCTTTGGTACCGAACTCGGTATGGAAAAATATGTTGCAGCTCGGCCTGATGTTTTCTTTACAGGTCGTGATGGCGCTTTACGTTCCAACCGCATGATGTGTCAGCTCGCAGGTCAATACGCCGTTGATCTATTTATTGGTGCGACTTTGCAAATTGATGGTATGGGGCATTCTTCAACTGTTACCAAAGGGCGTTTAGCGGGCTTTGGTGGTGCACCAAACATGGGGCATGATCCGCGTGGCCGTCGTCACGATACGCCAGCATGGCTTGATATGCGTTTGCAAGGTGCTAATGAAACAGAAACTTATTTGGCACGTGGTAAAAAGCTGGTTGTTCAAATGGTGGAAACTTTCCAAGAGGGTGGCAAACCAACTTTTGTAGAACGCCTTGATGCGATTGATGTTGCTAAAACAGCAGGTTTGCCTTTAGCACCGATCATGATTTATGGCGATGATGTAACCCATTTACTTACCGAAGAAGGCATTGCTTATCTATATAAAGCAAGCAGCCAAGAAGAGCGCCAAGCCATGATTGCTGCGGTGGCAGGCGTGACCAGTATTGGTTTAACTCAGGACCCTAAAACCACAGCACGTTTAAGAAGCGAAGGCCTAGTGGTATTCCCTGAAGATTTAGGTATTCGCCGCACTGATGCGACACGTGAGCTTTTAGCTGCAAAAAATATTGCCGACTTAGTGACATGGTCCGATGGGCTATATCAACCTCCTGCAAAATTTAGGAGTTGGTAATGATGGCACAAGTTCAATATCAAACACTTAGTGATAGTCATCTTTTGGCAGATATGGCGGTTGAGGCTTTAATTGATGAAGTTAATCTGACACCCAAACCAGCCTTGGTAGATCGCCGTGGTAATGGTGCACATGATGACCTGACTTTGGAGTTAATGGAGCGCTCTGCAAAAAGTTTACGCCCGATGTTTGAAGAAATGGCTCAAGCAGCCATACACCATGGTGAAGTTTGTTTGGCCTTACGCGAAGACATTGGTGAAATTGGTCGCCAAGGTGAAAAAGTCATGATGTTGGCGACAGATGGCGTCAATACACATCGCGGTGCAATTTGGGCATTAGGTTTAATGGTGACGGCGGCGGCATTGGCACGTAGCAATCAACAATATTTATCAGCTGTTGAGCTATGCCAGTTAGCAGGCCAGATTGCTCAGCTTGAAGACCGCTTTGTGCCTGTGCAGGCTTTAAGTCATGGTCAGCAAGTACAAAAGAAATTAGGCATCTTAGGTGCCAAAGAACAGGCGCAACTGGGCTTTCCAACCATCGTAAATTTTGGCTTAAAACAGCTTTACCAAAGTCGTAGTAAACCCATGAAAGAAGAGTTCGCTCGCTTAGATGCCTTGCTTGCAATAATGACTGATCTGACCGATACCTGTGTGCTTTATCGCTCTGGAACATCTGGTTTAAAGCGTATGCAACAAGGTGCTCAGCAAGTACTGGATTTGGGCGGTAGCTCAAGCTTAGAAGGTCGTCGCGCTTTGCATCTTTTAGAGATTGATCTACTTCGGATGAAAGCCTCCGCTGGTGGTGCCGCAGATTTGTTGGCAGCAACATTGTTTATAGATCGTGCTCAGCAGTCATCTTTAAAAAATAAAGAGGGATTTTGATTATGGAAACACTTCATTTTGAATTTGTGGGCACAGAACCACCTGTAAAAAAAGCGTTGGTGGGGTGTGTGGGTTCGGGTGATTTAGAAATTCTGATGGAACCCGGTGAAAAGGGAAAAACTTCTATTCATGTCGTCACCTCCGTAGATGGCAGTGCAGCACGTTGGCACAATCTTTTTGAACGGATTTTTACTGCTCAAATACCACCAGCGGTCAATATTGATATTCATGACTTTGGTGCAACTCCTGGCGTTGTTCGCTTACGTCTGGAACAAGCATTAGAGGAGATTGCTCATGACTGATATCGAGAGCTTGTTAAATAAACAAGATTTTATTGAGTTCAGTGCAAGAGAGCGTGCCAAAGCGTTATTAGATGAAGGGACGTTTCGAGAGTTACTCGACCCATTTGCGCGTGTTATGTCGCCTTGGCTCGTTAAGCAGAATATTGTGCCGCAAGCCGATGATGGTGTGGTGATTGCAAAGGGAACTATTCAAGAACGCTCAGTAGTTCTAATTTCTATTGAAGGCTTATTTCAAGGCGGAAGTTTAGGCGAGGTGGGCGGTGCCAAAATTGCGGGTGCCTTAGAACTTGCAGTTGAAGACAATCTAAAAGGTATTCCAACAGCGGCAATTTTATTGTTGGAAACGGGTGGTGTTCGCTTACAAGAAGCAAATCTGGGCTTGGCAGCCATTGCTGAAATTCAGGCTGCAATTGTGAACTTACGTCAGTATCAGCCTGTGATTGCTGTTGTTGCAGGCAGCGTAGGGTGCTTCGGTGGAATGTCAATTGCAGCTGGACTATGTAGCTATATTGTAATGACACAAGAAGGACGTTTAGGCCTAAATGGCCCGCAAGTGATCGAACAAGAAGCCGGTGTACAAGAATATAACGCCAAAGATCGCCCATTTATATGGAGTATTACTGGTGGTAATCAGCGCTTCACTAGTGGCTTGGCAGATGCTTATGTAGACGATGATCGCCAGAAAATTCGTCAGCAAGTCATCGATTATTTAGTCCAAGGCGTACCTCATCAGCATCGTAGTTCAAATTACTCATTCTATTTAGAAAAGCTACAACAAGTCGATACTGCCGAGCAGATTACCCCAGCACAGGTTCACGCTTTGTATCAAGGAGAGCAAGCATGAATATCGCCGTTGATACATTAAAAGCATCTACACGTGGTGCACATTGGTTTAAATCACTCACGCAAGGCTTTAAGACAGTTGAAGGTTTTCCAGCTTCTGTTTGGGTGGCTGATGGTCAAGTCGATCAGCAAGCGGTACGTGTGATTGCAGTTGTCCAAGACAGTAATAATTTGTTCCCTCGGGCGAGACAAGGTGAAGTTGGACTCTTGGAAGGTTGGAGTTTAGCAAAAGCAGTTGATGACGTGATTCAAGCCGATGCACAGGCTGAAATTAAACGCGCTATTTTATGTTTGGTTGATGTTCCAAGTCAGGCCTATGGGCGCCGTGAAGAATTATTAGGTATCCATCAGGCTTTAGCGGGTGCAGTAGATAGCTATGCCAGAGCCAGACTGGCAGGTCATCCTATTCTCAGTTTATTGGTTGGTAAGTCGATGTCGGGTGCTTTCTTGGCGCATGGATACCAAGCCAATCGTATTATTGCCTTAAAAGATTCAGGTGTTATGGTGCATGCGATGGGTAAAGAATCTGCTGCACGCGTTACCTTGCGCTCGGTTGATGAGTTAGAGCAATTGGCATCAAGCATTCCTCCAATGGCTTATGACATTGAAAGTTATGCCACGCTGGGTTTGTTATCTGAACTGTTATCTGTTGAAAACCCTGAACAACCGACAAACCATGATCTTTCGTTAGTTAAGCAGGCAATTATACAAGCATTTAAAGAGATTCATGCTGAGCAATCGAAAGGATTGGAACAAAGACTTCACGGCCAAAACCGTCAGATGTCTAAAAAGGTCCGTGAATTATTGCGTGAGCAATGGTCATGAAACTTGAGCTTGAAGCCCATGATTTACTGTGGGGCATGACGGTCGATTGCTTGGCCAATGATGCTCCGCTTTGGGTGAAAGAGGTTCTGCTACGAGGTGATCCTGTTGTGGTTCGACGGGCAATTACTCCTGTAGATCAGGTGGCTGTGGGTATAAGAGGGCAATTTCGCTATCAACGATATGCAGCGCAAATGCCACGATCTGCGATTAGCAAACAGCTTAAACCCGAAGCGCTGACCCATGTAGATACACAGCAGTTTGCACACTTGGCAGAACGTTTACAGACCATTTCCAGCATTATGAAAAACTTTTCAGGATGTTGGGGATATACAGGAAGTTTCGGGTTTGAACTGGCAACGGGCGTTAAAGCAGTCACTCAGCAAAGTGACATAGATTTGTTGATTCGAGCCGAACAGCCTTTTGCCAAAAAGCAGGCGATTGAGTTACTCGAAAATTTTCAGCAAGCAGGGCTGAATGTGGATATACAACTACAACTTCCACAAGGTGGGTTGGCGTTAAAAGAATGGGCCAGAAATAGTGGAAAAGTTCTATTGAAACGTCCGGACGGTGCTGTTTTAGTAGAAAACCCATGGAATTAGGGAATAGATAGTATGGCTTCAATTTGGGTATATCCGGGACAAGGTGTGCAACGAAGCAATATGTTGCACGACTTGCCACAAACCGCTCTGGTGAAAGAATACCTTGAGCGTGCATCGGATGCACTCAAAGAAGATGTCTTGATGCTGGACAGTTCGGCTGCATTGCAATCGACACGTGCAGTACAGCTTTGTTTACTGATTTCAGGTGTGGTGAGTTCAGCCCTATTAACGGCTGAAAACTTAACACCTGATTATGTAGCGGGTTTATCGATTGGTGCATGGTCGGCTGCGGTTGTAGCAGGCGTTTTAAACTATGAAGATGCTATTCGTTTAGTTGCCTATCGGGGTGAACTCATGCAAAACGCTTACCCCACTGGCTATGGCATGACGGCCCTAATTGGTGCAGACCGTGCAACTGTCGAAGGATGGGTGAAACAAATTAATGAAATAACGCCACAGGTTTTTGTCGCAAATATTAATGCACATAACCAGATCGTTATTTCAGGAAGTTTTGAAGCCATGAACCAAGTTGCGGTTTTAGCAAAACAACAAGGCGTGGTGGCAAAAAAATTAGATGTATCGGTGCCATCGCACTGTGAGTTATTAAGTCAGCAAGCAACGCAACTTGCAGCGTCTATGGAGGGAGTGACTTTAAAGCAGCCTAAAATACGTTATTTAAGTGGTACAACGGCTCGTGCGCTTGGAAGGCCAGAACAGATTGGTGATGACTTGGCTTTTAATATGAGTCGAACTGTAGATTGGGAAAGTACCATCCAAGCTGCATGGGAGCGAGGTGTAAGGTTACAGATAGAAGCTTTACCAGGAACGGTACTAACTACACTTGCACGCCGAACATTTAAAGAAGGAACCGTGTTGTCATTTCAAGGGACACGTATAGACAGCATTCAGATTGCGATGCAAAAAGAACATCAGAATTATTGATCTTTTTGAATCTGATTTACAAAAGCATAAATGATCCAAGGATATGAGGGATTGTCATGATTATATATGGAGTTGGTTTACTCGCACTTTGCACCTTGGTGGGTGTTATTGTCGGCGATTTGTTGGGCGTTTTATTGGGTGTAAAGTCCAACGTTGGTGGCGTGGGTATCGCCATGATTTTACTCATTTGCATACGGTTATGGATGGAAAAACGCGGTGTCATGACAGTTGAAACCGAAAAAGGCGTTTCATTCTGGGGCACCATGTATATTCCGGTTGTTGTTGCCATGGCAGCACAACAAAATGTAGTTGCCGCTTTATCTAGTGGTCATATGGCACTGTTTGCTGCTGTAGTATCAGTTGCAGTTTGTACACTCACTATTGCCGGTTTAAGTCGTTATAACAAAGCCAGCCCTTTACCTAAAGAAGAGGACACCACATTAAACCGCATTGGAGGTAAAGTTCATGGTTGAATTATTATTAAAAGACTTAACCCATTTAGGTTTAATTACAGCTTTCGCCTTAATTGCCCTAATTATGTGGCTGTCGACTAAGCTATCTAAATATTTAACCAATGGACGTGTGCATGCTTCAGCAATTGCGATTGTGATTGGTTTGATTTTGGCATGGTGTGGCGGAAAAATGACTGGCGGTGAAAAAGGCTTGACCGACCTTGCACTCTTTACAGGTGTAGGGCTTATGGGCGGTGCAATGCTTCGTGACTTTACCATTGTAGCAACAGCATTTGAAGTACAAGCAACTGAGGCGAAAAAAGCCGGATTTATTGGCGCCTTCTCTTTATTTCTCGGGACCATTTTGCCATTTATTGTCGGTTGTATGTTTGCATGGATTTTTGGCTACCGTGATGCGGTAAGTATTACCACAATTGGTGCGGGTGCTGTGACCTACATTGTGGGGCCAGTGACGGGGGCTGCAATTGGTGCGAGTTCTGAAGTTATGGCGCTCTCAATTGCAACGGGCTTAGTGAAAGCAATTTGTGTAATGGTGTCAACGCCGCTCACCGCAAAATTTATGGGATTAGACAATCCACGTTCTGCCATGATTTTTGGTGGTTTAGCAGGAACTGTAAGTGGTGTATCGGCTGGTTTAGCAGCGACAGATCGCCGTTTAGTGCCTTACGGTGCACTTACAGCAACGTTCCATACAGGTCTTGGTTGCTTAATGGGACCGACTGTTTTGTTCTTCGCGGTTAAAGCTTTGGTGGGTTAATAGGCATATAGTGCTTAAACAAAAGGGCTGTTGTTAGCAAAACAACGGCCCTTATTTTTATTTCTTAAAATTAGAGGCAAACATTCGACATTCAGCAATCAGAGCAAGTAAATTCGGGTCGCGCTCTTTACTTTTTAAAAAGACCAGACCGATTTCTTGTTGCATGTGGTATTGCTGTTTAAGCGGAATAAGTTTAACTGAACTTTCATAAACCGCAGAAATACGACCGGGTAATAGTGCGAAACCGACGCCAGAGCTGACCATACTAATGAGGGTAAAAATATCATTGACCTGCAAAGCAACTTTAGGTGAAAAACCCGCTTTTTTAAAAATGATGTCACTGTCGTTATGAGTTGCAAAACCCTTAGTTAAAGTTAAAAAAGTTTCTTCTTTTAAAAGGCTTAAATCAATGTCTTTAAAGTCAGCATATTTTGAATCTTTATTGACTGCCAGAAAAATGTCATCTGAAAACATCGGCAAAATTTCAAAATCATCATCTTGAGTGGTTTCGTTTAAAGCCACGATAATGGCATCAAGCTCTGTTGCTTTAAGCTTTTTCACCAAGTCCTGATTTGAACTGAGTAATAATTGAATATCAAGCTCACTACGTCTGAGTTTAAGACCGCTAATCACATTTGGAATTGTATTTACCGTCAAAGAATAAAGAGACCCCAAATGTAAAACCTTGGCTGCGAAACCTGCGGCTTCTCTGGTTTTATTTACGGTGATAAAAATGTCTTGTACGATTTTTTGCGCCCGTTCTTCAAACACATAAGCACTTTTTAAAGGAATCAGGTTACGGCCTTCATTTTTAAATAGCGGACAACGTAGGGCACTTTCCAAAGAATGCAGTGCCTTATGAACACTGACATTACTCAGCTGCATTTCTGTAGCTGTTTTAGACAAATTTCCACAGCGCATGAAAGCCAAAAAAATCTGTATTTTTTTAAGGGTGAGTTCTTCATCAATTTCCATATTAATCCTTTGAACCTATTTCCCTTAATACTATAGATTTGAACTATAAAGTTAGCATAAAACAACCATTATAAAATTGTGCTTAGGTCGAAGTAGCTCTTTTAAGGATTTGATTTAACCCTTTGTTTAATGGTTTTAATCACTTGATCTAATGCACTTTGAATTTTAGTGTTCCATTCAAAAGAACAATTAATTCTCAAATAATGCTGCTGTGTGGGTAAAACACTAAATAGTGGACTTGGGGCAACACCAATGTCTTGTTGGATGAGCTCTTCATGGATTTGCATACTATCTAAACTATTTGGCAATTTAACCCAAAGAAAGTAACCACTTGGGTAGTAATACACTTCACAAGATGCTGGCAGATGCTGTTTCAAATAACGATAAAACTGCTTTTTATAACGTTCAAGTGAAAGTCTAAGGGTACGTAAGTGTTTTTCATAATGATGATGCGATAAAAATTCAACGAGTGCATTTTGAATGAGTGCATTGACGGAAATCGTACTCATAAGCTGTAAGTGCTGAATATGGTCTGAAAATTTACCTGCATAGACCCAACCGACTCGAAAACCTGCACCTAATGTTTTAGAAAAAGAAGAGCAGTGAAGCACCAGATTTTGTTGGTCAAAATACTTCATTGAAAGTGGTTTTTGGCCGCCATAAAAAAGCTCTTCATATACATCGTCTTCAATCAAATAAATTTGGTGTTCGTGAAGCAACTTGGCAATTTTATATTTAATGTCATCGCTTACTGTAAAGCCAATCGGGTTATGCGCGTTTAGCATGAGCCAACATACTTTGATGGGGTAAGTATTAATCACCTGTTCAAAAGCGTCTAAGTCAAAACCATGTTGAGGATGTTCAGGAATGGTAATCACTTTAAGGCCTAACCGTTCAGCGGCTTGCCAAGCACCATAAAACACAGTTTGCTGTAATAAAATATAATCGCCGGGCTGAGCAACCGCCTGCAGGGAAAGGTTTAGTGCATCTAGCCCGCCTGATGTAATGACAATGTCATCTGGGTCGGTCTGTATGCCTTGCATACAGTAGCGCTGAGCGATCAGTTTTCTTAAGGATAAATTACCGGGAGGTAAGCTTGCTGTTTGGTTATAGCTTTGTCTTTGCCGTGCAAGTTGTCCCATAATTTGAATAAGTTTAGGCGCAGTTAAAAGCTGACTATCTGGAAAAGCTGAACCAAAAGGTACAATAGATTCATGTTGAATCGATTTAAGATATTTAAAAACTAATGAATTAATTTCAATTTTAGAGTTCAGTGAAACGGCTGAATATTGTTCTAATGGTTTAAGCGCAATTTGCTCCGCAACGAAATATCCTGATTTTTCTTTTGAATAGATCAGACCTTGTGATTCAAGCTCTTGATAAGCATTCATCACGGTCATTAAACTAAAACCAGAGCGTTGTACCTGATCTCTTAACGAAGGTAATTTTTCATGTGCATTTAAAGTGCCGCTTTCAATGAGTTGGCGAATGCTATGGGCGAGTTGTTCTGATTTATACATGTAGGAGCTGCGCGAAATAAAAAAATAAAAGATGCACTGAATCAATAATAAATGCCGTTTGCAGAATCTACAAACGGCATTTGTATATCAAGATAATGGTTTTACTTTAAGTAAGGGGCTGCATACATCAATATCACTTTAAACAAACCCGCTATTACAGCTAAGGCAAAAAAACCACCAAGCCATAACAGAATAAACCATTGGGTTTGATTAAGTTTAACGGATGACTTTTTCATGAAACCCTCCATACTTAATGATAGCCTTCATCACCTACACGAACTTTGTCTCTAAATACCCAGTAAGACACAATGGTGTAAGCAATAATAATTGGAATCAGAATAAGTGCGCCAACCAAGGCAAACATCTGGCTTGAATGAGGTGCTGCGGCCTGCCAGATGGTGACTGATGGTGGAATAATATATGGCCATAAACTAATCACAAAACCAGTAAATGCAAGGAAAACGAGGGCTAAGGTATATGCAAATGGCTTAAGGTCATGATTCTGCTTTTTACATGCTGATAAAATGAGGCCAACAAATAATAAGACCAAGATAGGCACAGGACTAAAATAGAACAGATTTGGTAAAGAGAACCAGCGATCTGCAATTTCTGGATGAGTCAAAGGCGTATATAAACTCACAGCACCAAAAATAACGAGCAGTGCAATAATCAGCTTTGGCATAAGCTCATACATACGTTGCTGCAAGTTCTTTTCAGTTTTTAAAATGAGCCATCCACATCCTAAAGTGGCATACATAGCTACTACGCCAATACCTGTGAAGATCGTAAATGGAGATAACCAATCAAGCGAACCACCAGCAAAAATACCATTTTCGGTTTTAATCCCTTGAATATAGGCACCTAAAATAATCCCTTGCAAGAAACTGGTTAAAACAGAACCCCAAATAAAAGCTAAGTCCCAAAGATGTTTGGTACGATGAGCTTTAAAGCGGAATTCAAATGCTACACCACGGAAAATCAGGGCAATCACCATGAAAATAATAGGCAGGTAAAGTGCAGATAAAACTGTTGAATAAACCAGTGGAAAGGCTGCATATAGACCAGCACCACCGAGTACCATCCAAGTTTCATTACCATCCCAGACAGGGGCGACGGTATTCATCATCACGTCACGTTCTTGGCTGTTCTTAATGAAAGGGAACATGATTCCAATTCCTAAGTCAAAACCATCCATGACCACATAAATCATGACACCTAAACCGATAATACCGACCCATATTAAAGAAAGATCAATCATGACGGTTCTCCCCAGAGTTTTGTTTACTGTCAATGTTTTCATCGACGGCACTAAGTGGACGCATTGGTGTTTTAAAGTGACCAACACCACCAGACTCGATATTTGGCGTATCGATGAATGCTGGGCCTTTATTAATGAGTTTTAAGGTGTAGTAAATACCGCTACCAAAAACGATGGTGTATACCACTACAAAAATAAAGAGGCTGAGGCCGACTTGATCTGCCGATACAGTATGAGATAACCCATCTTTAGTACGCAGAATGCCATATACCACCCAAGGTTGACGGCCTACTTCTGTGGTAATCCAGCCTGCAAGCATTGCTACATAACCTGCTGGACCCATTAATAAGGCAAATTTATGGAACCATGAAGTATCATAAAGTTTGCCGCGTTTACGTAGCCAAAGGGCAATGAGTGACAAGGTGACCATGAGTACACCAAGACCCACCATTACACGGAAGCTCCAGAAAATAATGGTTGAGTTAGGACGATCTTCTGGTACGAAATCTTTTAAACCTGTGACTTGACCATTTAAACTGTGAGTTAAAATTAAGCTGCCTAAGTGGGGCACACCCACCTCAAAATGGTTTCGCTCTTCTTTCATATCTGGAATTGCAAATAGTAACAGTGGCATAGGCTCGTTATGATTGGTTTCCCAGTGACCTTCCATTGCTGCAAGCTTGGCAGGCTGATGTTCACGAGTATTTAAACCATGATTATCGCCAATCACCACTTGTAGACATGAGGTCACAAGTACCATCCAAAGGCCCATCGAGAACGATTTTTTTACCAATTCATCACGACGGCCTTTTACTAAATGCCACGCAGATGTTCCTACGACCAATAATGATGAAACCAAGAAGGCTGCTGCACCCATATGGGCAAAGCGATAAGGAAAGGAAGGGTTAAAAACAATAGCCAACCAGTCTTTTGGCACAATAATACCGTTTTCGATGGCAAAGCCTTGGGGTGTCTGCATCCAGCTATTGGAAGATAAAATCCAGAACATGGAAATACAGGTACCAATTGCAACCATGAGTGTGGCAAAGAAATGGGCTTTGGGGCCGACACGTCCCCAACCAAACAGCATAATGCCTAAGAAACCTGCTTCTAAGAAAAAGGCACTCAAGACTTCATAGGTCAGTAAGGGACCAGTAATACTGCCGGCAATACGAGAAAATTCACTCCAGTTGGTACCGAACTGATAACTCATGACTACGCCCGAAACAACGCCCATACCAAAGGCAACTGCAAAGATCTTGATCCAGTATTTAAATAGATCTTTATAAATCGGGTTTTCTGTTCTTAACCACTTCCACTCTAAAACTGCTAAAAAGCAGGCAAGACCGATGGAAGTGGCTGGAAAAATAATGTGAAAAGAAACTGTAAAAGCAAATTGTATTCGCGCTAATTCTAGAGCGGTTAGACCGAGGCTCATAAACTTTCCCCCTGTGAACTAGCTGATGATGATGGATTGTGTTAAATGCTTAAATTCAGGTAAAAAAACATTTTGATCATTAAACTTGCCGATGTGATGAGTAGTCTTAGCAAGTAAAATGCCAAATGTTGAAATCAATGTAATTGATTGATATTTCAAGAGAATAGAATGGTTAATTGTTTTTAATCTGTTAACAAAGTTTAGGCTTGATGTTGCATTTGTAAAAAAGCATGTTGCACTGAAACATTGATGAAATATCTTTTGGCAAACATAAGTACGTTTCATGAAAACTACCTACCTTAAGAAGTTTTCTTAATCATGCACTCACTATTTTTGTATATGTAGATACAGAAATTTTTTATAAAACTATAACAGCTTGAAGCAATGACAATGGGTGCTATAGTTTTTTTTCAATTATCTGTAGCTATATATCCAACTATCTAACGTTCAAAATAAAAATGAACAAGATTTATGGATGACCAAAATCAACCTTCAAAACAATGTGAATGTGACTTTGGAATTACCTATAAGCGCAGAATAAATTTCTTCTTTTCTATTCCCTTGTTGTTCTGTATGAGGTCTGGTTGTTGCGTAGATTATTAAAGACCTTGGTTTAAGTGTAGCTCTTCTCAAATAGCTTGGATGTTAAAAAATGTTTATTACTTCTCAACTCAATATCCTAAATAAACTTATTAAAGATCAGCCTATTCCAACATCTATCGTGAACCAACTAGAAAAAATTTATGTAAATTTTGAAGCAACTTTACTCAGAGCCAAGGTGCTCAGAGATTTTTCTAAATCTCAAACTGTATATTTAATTCAATCTCATATTGAACCGCAGCAAAGCAGTTTGGCTTATCTATTTTCACCTTTTATTTTTGCAAACCTAAACAAGGCTGCTATTTATACGACACCTGCGACTGAACCTGTCCTTTATATTCTCAGTAAATATTATCAAGCCGATAAAAAAGTGCTGTTTAAGGTAGATGAGGTTTTAGAGAGCTTAAAAATATATCTGGATTTAGAGTTAGCCGTGCTGAGCGAGGTTGAATTTATTTATTTAAGTTTCGTTAAAGCGCTATGCCGAAGTGATCTCTCTACAATTTTTTTAATAACGCATTTGGAGCTTGATTTAGAAGTTTTAAAGCAACTTGAACAGTTCTTAAAAATAAAAATTCATTGGATCAAAACACTAAAAGATGAAGATCTAAAAGGCTTAGATCAGTTAGATATGCGGAAATTATTATTCAAAAATAAAGATGAAACTTATGTGAAATTATGCGCACAGTTTGCATTGATGAATGCCGAACTTGTGGGACTATGTGATACTTTCACCCCACCTCAAATGACGCATTTAATTGATGATATGTTTTATTCAGAGCATATTTTTGAAAAATTATCTGTCTATTCAGAATATATGCAAACCTTATTGCAAAGTCAGCATAGTCTATCCAATAAAGCACTAGCTTAGTGGTTGCAGGCTTTTTATGACTTTATATAAAGAATGAATACAGTTATAAAAAAATAATCGTTTTCATGTGAAATAAATATTTTATGGTAAAAGCAAAGCAATATTGGTTTTACTTACATGACAAATTTAAATTTTGAGCATCATCTCGGTTCATTAACCCACGCTGCATTAAGTCAAGCCTCAATTATTTCTCGGGTGTGGGGCGAAGGGCCGTCATCACGATATGATGAATTGGCAAAAAATTTCAGACCGACTTTTGCTCGTATTAAAGAAGGGGCTTTAATACGTGAGCAACAGCATATTTTGCCCTATGAACAACTTCAATGGCTTAAAGATATTGGTTTTACACGGCTAAGACTTCCAAAAGCCCATGGCGGCTTTGATGCAACCATTCCAGAGCTATTTGCATTGCTCATTGAACTTGCAGAAGCTGACTCAAATTTACCGCAAGCTTTGCGTGTGCATTTCGGTTTCACTGAAGATGTCTTGGTAAGTAAAGATAAAGCGTTTCGGGAGCGTTGGCTTAGCAGAATTGCAAATGGGGAAACAGTCGGTAGTGCATGGTCTGAAGGTGGGAAAGAGTCAATTGATCAGTTTGAAACTCACTTATATCGAGACGCTGACGGTAAAATTCGTGTTAAAGGTAAAAAATATTACACCACAGGCAGTCTATATGCAGACTGGGTGGATGTTGGTGTCACAGACTTAAAGGGTGAATCTGGCTCGGTCGTTGTTCACCGTGAAGATGAAGGTGTTGAAATTGTTGATGACTGGAATGGCTTTGGTCAGCAACTCACCGCAAGCGGTACAGCATATTTCCATGACGTATTGGTCGATGAGACTGAAATCTTACCCGACGATGATCGCTTTAAATATTCAGCGGCTTACTATCAACTGGTGCAACTGGCAATTATTACGGGTCTAGGACGTGCTGCAACCTATGATGTTTCTCAAGCTGTTGCTAAACGTACTCGAAACTACACACATGCAAATGCTCAATTTGTAAAACAGGACCCGCAGATTTTACAAATAGTAGGCCAAATCCGTGGCGCGGCTTACAGTGCAGGGGCGATTGTTGAAAAAGTCGCGCAAAGCTTACAACGTGCTTACTTGGCTGCTTTTCAAAATAATGAGCAGCTTGAGGAGGAGCAAAATGCACTTGCCGAGCTTGAAAGTGCACAGTCTCAAACGGTGATTACCGATCTAATTTTAAATGCGTCTACGATTTTATTTGACGCTTTAGGCGCTTCTGCAACAGACAAAGATTTAGGCCTAGATCGATACTGGCGTAATGTAAGAACTTTATCTTCACACAACCCGAGAGTATTTAAAAATCGAATTGTCGGTGATTTTAGTGTAAACGGCACATTACCACCGTATCAATGGCGAATAGGGAATGTTGCTAAACAATAAATTATATTTTTAGATATTAAGCTGCTATTTTAGTGGCTTAATATTATTTATATTTTTTAAAATAAAATATAAAAATCTATTAGAATAAAATCATATTTTGTTTGGGGTTTATATTATAAAGAAAACCTAAAAATTGCTTTAGTATAAAAATAAATAAAATGCTGGCGAATATTTTATGACTAAGAAAATTAGTTTTAATGCTTTTGAAATGAATTGTATTGCCCACCAATCTCCTGGATTATGGCGACATCCTCAAGATCGATCTGTTGAATATAAAGATATAGAATATTGGACAGATTTAGCACAAATTCTTGAGCGTGGTTTTTTTGACGGTATTTTTATTGCAGATGTGCTTGGTATTTATGACGTTTATCATCAAAGTGCCGAACATGCCTTAACAGGGGCAGTGCAAGTTCCAGTCAATGATCCGCTACAGATTGTGCCAGCGATGGCAGCAGTCACAAAGCACTTGGGTTTTGGTGTCACGACTTCGATTTCCTTTGAACATCCTTATCCATTTGCTAGGCGTATTAGCACGCTAGACCATTTAACCAAAGGGCGAGTTGGTTGGAATATCGTGACGTCTTATTTGGAAAGTGGTTCGAAAAACTTGGGCCTAAAAACGCAGATTAATCATGACAATCGCTATGATATTGCCGATGAATACTTAGAAGTCCTTTATAAACTTTGGGAAGGTTCTTGGGAAGAAGGTTCGGTACTTCGTGATCGTGAAAGTGGTATCTTTGCTGACCATAAAAAAGTGCATCCGATTCAGCACGAAGGTAAATACTTTACTGTACCCGGCATCCATATTTGTGAACCATCACCGCAGCGAACGCCAGTACTCTACCAAGCAGGCGCATCCTCACGTGGGCAGAAGTTTGCCAGTCAAAATGCAGAGTGTGTATTTATTGCAGCGCCGTCTAAAATTGCGACTAAAAAAGTGGTACAGGGTATTCGGCAAAAATTGGCTCAAGAAGGTCGCGACCCGTACTCTGTCAAAATTTATGTACTTTTGTCGATTGTCACTGATGAAACCGATGTAAAAGCACAGGCTAAGTTTAAAGAATATCAAAGCTATGGAAGCTACGATGGAGCGTTAACATTGCTGTCTGGTTGGTCTGGTGTTGATTTTTCACAATATCAACCAACGGACAAAGTTGAATATATTCAAACTAACGCGATTCAATCTTTACTAGACTCTTATGTAAATGCAGATCCAGAGCGTGTTTGGACTATTGAAGAAATTGCAAATTGGAACAGCTTAGGTGGTAATGGACCAGTACTGGTGGGTTCAGCAGAAACAGTTTCAGATGCTCTACAGCAATGGGTTGAAGATACCGATGTCGATGGCTTTAACCTTGCCTACATTTTGGCGCATCAAACCTTTGCCGATGTAGTGGAGTTTATTGTGCCAGAGTTGCAAAAACGAGGGGTATATCAAACCTCATATACACAAGGAACATTAAGAGAAAAACTATTTGGTGCTGGGCCATATTTGCCTGGAAATCACCGCGGTGCAAAATATCGTAATCTAAAAGAGTTAAAACTTGCTGAGGCGAGTTAATATTTTGAAAAGCCTTTAAATAAATAGCTGGTTAAATACCAGCTTTTATTTTGCCTTTTTATATCGATTTTACTGCTGAGTTAATAATGAAAAAATAATTCTATAATTAAGATTAAAAAATCAGATTAATTTGTTTTTGTATGATGTGAATAATCATTATTTTGTTTCTGTGATTAAAATACAGGAATTATTAAGTGAGCACACAAGAACTCGATCATAACCATCGTTATGAAATTAAATCTCCCGATGATGTTTCACAGTTAATTTCCAAATTTGCAGGGAAGGGTAAATCGAATAAAGTTATTTGGTTGGCACTGATTGGGGTGTTTATTGATGCCTATGATTTAACAACGCTGTCCTTTGGTATTGAGCAAGTCATCTCAGAGTTTTCTTTAAGCCCTGTCATGACGGGTG
The DNA here is from genome assembly GCF_041021895.1 of Acinetobacter sp. XH1741. Classification (NCBI taxonomy): domain Bacteria; kingdom Pseudomonadati; phylum Pseudomonadota; class Gammaproteobacteria; order Moraxellales; family Moraxellaceae; genus Acinetobacter; species Acinetobacter chenhuanii. The sequence goes on along the minus strand of NZ_CP157428.1, from coordinate 2,784,712 downwards.
TGGTGGCTTCAGCAATTGTCTGCGGAACCATTGTGGGTAACCTGATTGGTGGTTGGCTGACAGATAAAATTGGCCGTTATCGGGTCTTTATGGCAGACATGGTGCTGTTTGTTATTGCGGCAATTGTCGCTGGTTTTGCACCGAATGTATGGGTTTTGATTTTAGCCCGTTTTATTATGGGAATTAGTGTTGGTATTGATCTGCCTGTGGCAATGTCATACTTATCTGAGTTTTCTAAATTTAACGGTAGTAGCAACAAGGCAGCGCGTTTAGCTGCATGGTGCCCAATGTGGTATGCCGCTTCTTCGGTCTGTTTTGGTCTAGTTCTGGCGCTTTACTTTCTTTTACCTCCTGAGCATAGCAACTGGTTATGGCGAGCATCTTTAATTTTTGGAGCAGTGCCAGCATTACTCATTATTTTTATTCGCGGTAAATATTTAACTGAATCACCCATTTGGCTTGCAAACCAAGGCGATTTAAAAGGTGCAGCTAAAGTTCTACAAGAGTCCTATGCAATTCATGCAGTTGCTACAGTTGAAAAAGTAGAAAGAACTAGTGATAAGAAAAAGCGCGAGGGTTTTGCAGTTTTATTTAATAAAACCTATTTACCAAGAACTATTGTGGCCATTGTGATTCACATTTCGGTGGCATTTCAGTACACGACCATTGCCTTCTTTTTACCTTCTATTTTAACACGTTTCTTTCATACCGATGTCTTGACGACCATTATCACCACACTTGGGCTTAATTTACTGTTTGCATTTACGGGTGGGCTGTTAGGCGTATTTGTTGCCAGTAGATTTAAATCTCGTCATGTGTTGCTTACAGGCTTTTTACTCCAGTTTATAGCGCTCATTGCCTTGGCATTCATTGGTGAACCCGGTAATAGCTTTTTACTCTATACCGCAATTGGCATGCTCGGTTTATGGCTTTTTGCCGAAGGCTTTGGGCCTGGGGCACAAATGATGGTGTATCCAACTATGGCTTATCCAGCTTCGATTCGTGGTGTTGGTGTCGGCTTTAACCGTGCAGTAACGGGCGTTGCTCAAGCAATTGCTTTGTTTGTTTTACCGATCTGGATGGCGGGATATAAAACCGATGTTTACCTGATTATTTCTATCTTTGCGTTTATTCCTTTAATTGTAATTGGACTACTCATTAAGTTTGAGCCTACCGCTCAAGATGTTGATGTTATCGATGAATCTGGTCCAGAACTTCCTCTCAATAATTCACCAGTAATCGACTAGAGTGAAAATAAATATCCAAATAAAAATAAAGGCTAACAGCTATTAGCCTTTATTTTTGGAGTTAGAAGTAATAAGCAAAAATCACAAATGCTTTTTTATTCCATTTATCATTGGTTCCACCAGCCGCAAGGCCTTCACTATCTCCTAGATATGGATCGTGTTTACCCATCAGCAACTCGGCTTGTACCGTCAATTTTTGATAGTTAAAGGCAATGCCGGGAATAAAACGGGTGGAGTCTTTAAAGCCATCTTGATCTTTTCGATAAGAACTATAGTTTAAATACGGACGAACAGAGGTAATTGGGCCAAACTGCTGAGGAAATAAATAGCTCAGTTCGGCTGAGTAAATCTGACCTTTAGTTGCAGAGTTAAATGAATAATCGAAACCGCCCAAAGTCAGGTGGTCTTTATATTGAGCATCGGCATTATCAATGTCTTGATAACCAGCCAAAAGCTGTAAATTCCATTGGTTATAATTGGTATTGCTAAAAACTGAATAGACTTGGCGATCGCCATCTTGCCCTGAACGTTTATTTTCAATAGTGGAATACCAAAGAGAGGCACCCAGTTGGGTAGAGAAATTTTCTTGGCCTAAGACATTTTTAAAGGTATGAGCACCGCGAATAACAATGGAGTTCTTTTCTTTAGTATTGGTGCCTTGTGGTACAGAGTCATCCGCGTTGACAGGGTTGATACTAAATCGACTCGAGTCTTTGCTTTTACCTCTATAGGTGCCACCATCGGTAGGATAAAAGGCGAGTTGTGCTTCATTGATTCCATCATTGAAATCATATTTTACGCCAAGGTTATGTACATCTTCCCAACCTGCACTATTGGCAATACCTAAATAATAAGTATTTCCCCAAAAGCGACCCAAGCCAAAAGGAACAGGGTTTAAGCCAGCAATAATTTTACTATTTTCATTAATTTTATAACCCAGCCATGCATCGGTCAGCCAATTGGCATCACCTAAACGCCCATAATATTCATAAACCCGATAATCTAGGCGGCCAATCCATTTTGGAGAGTTGTAGTCCAGCCATAATACTGCATCATTAAAGGAAAATTTACTGGTAGAGGGTTCAGAGTCAAAATCATAAACATATTTGGCCCGTACAGTACCACTTACTTTAAGTTGACCTTCTTCAGCATTACCAAAGGTCAGGGCTGCCTGACTTGAAAGGCTAAATGTAATTAAAGTCGTCGCGATGAATGTTTTTTTGAAAATTGGGGGATGTTTAAACAAAAGAATTTTTCTCCTCTTAAAAATAAAAATTGAATTTAAGTCATGTATAAATCAGAAAAAGATTTGCTCAAATCTTAATATTTGCAGAAGATTTAAGATAAAAAGATAATAAAATCTGACCGTTATAAAAAATCAAAAAAGTAATTAGACACAAAGCTCTGGATGTAAGAGACAAAAATAAAATGCTGAAATATGAGTAGGATAAAATAATTAGAGGTTATATGTCAGGTTTTTCTCATCACCTATTTTTTGAATAACGTTTTTAATTATTGATATATAAGTATTTTAATTTTACCGCTAAGCTGTAAAGTTGTTTAATATTTGCTTTTTACCAAAAGATAAAAACTTATAAGGAAAAGTTATTTATAAAAATTAGATAAGCAACGCACATTTTTTTATTTTTCATTATAAGGTCAGCTGCATACCATGAGCTTATATTATTGAAAGATCATGAAATTATGAGCACTAAGACCAAACCGTTGATTATCACGGCAATTGTTATAGTCGCAATTGTTGCTTTTATCGTATGGCAAAATAAGAAAGACAATAATACAAGTGCGTCAGTTCGTGATAGCAAACCTGTTGTGATTGCTTATCAAACAGGGGTTGACCCAAGTAAAGTTGCACAGGCCAATGGCGACTACGAAAAACAAAGTCAACGAACCATCCAGTGGAAAAAATTTGATGCTGGTTCAGACGTTGTCAATGCACTTGCATCAGGCGATGTCGTGCTCGGTAATATTGGTTCGAGCCCACTTGCTGCTGCGGCCAGCCGTGATTTACCTATTGAAGTATTCTTAATTACATCAAAACTTGGTGGGTCTGAAGCATTGGTGGTAAGTAATAAATCAGGCATCAAAAGCCCTAAAGATTTAATTGGCAAAACCATTGCAGTACCGTTTGTTTCAACCACGCATTACAGCCTTTTATCTGCACTTAAACATTGGAACATTCCAGAAGACAAAGTAAAAATTATTAACTTGCGTCCACCTGAAATTTCAGCTGCTTGGGAACGTGGTGATATTGATGCTGCCTATGTGTGGGAACCTGCTTTAAGTAAAGCTAAAGCATCTGGTACGGTTTTAACTGATTCAAAACAAGTCGGTGAATGGGGCGCTCCAACTTATGATTTATGGGTGGTACGTAAAGACTTTGCCGAGAAAAATCCTGACTTCTTAAAAGCTTTTGTTAAAACCACACTTGAGCAACTTGAAAAATATAATCAAGACCCAGCAGCTTATGTGAGAGATGGCGATAACGTGCAAAAAATTGCGCAGCTCACAGGTTCTGATGCAAAAGATATCCCGCTTTTATTAGGTGGAAATATTTACCTAGATCGTGCTCAGCAAAAACAAACGTTAGATGGTGAATTTGCGCAAAATATTTTTGATACAGCGAAGTTCTTAAAAGGTCAGGGCAAGGTCGATCAACTTAAAGCCGATTATAAAGGCAATGTGAATTCTTCATTTTTGCAGCCTTAAGGAGTTGTCATGAGTGTACTAGAAGCCAAACATATTCATCTGACTTTTCCTAAACAGCAAAAGCCAGTTTTACAAGACATTAACCTAACCATTGAAGAAGGCTCTTTAACCGTCATTTTAGGTGAGTCAGGTTGTGGCAAAACGACTTTGCTTAATATCTTGGCAGGTTTTCAAAAGCCGAGTTCAGGTGATGTGCTTGTAAATCATGAAGTGGTAAATGGACCGGATGTAACCCGTGCTGTGGTGTTTCAGGATCATGCTCTACTTCCTTGGTTGAATGTTGCAGATAATGTTGGCTTCGCTTTGCAGTTAAAAGGTTTAAAGCGTGCAGAGATTGAAGCACAAGTGAACGCAATTTTAAAAATTGTAGGTTTAAGTCACGTTGAAAAAGCCAATATCTGGGAACTTTCCGGTGGTATGAAACAACGTGTTGGTATTGCCAGAGCTTTGATCAGCCACGCGCCGTTTATTTTATTAGATGAACCTTTTGCTGCATTAGATGCTTTTACACGTGAAAACATGCAGCAGTTAGTGCTCGATTTATGGATTCAACAAAATAAAAGCTTCTTTTTAATTACGCATGACATTGAAGAAGCATTGTTGCTGAGTAATCAGTTAGTTCTGATGACAGCACATCCGGGCAAAATTGTAGAAACTCTACATCTCGATTTTGCTGAACGATATCGTCAGGGTGAGTCTATTCGCTCGATTAAATCGGACCCTCAATTTATTCAGCTCAGAGAACAGCTATTTGAAAGTTTAAGGGCACAAAAACAAAGCGGTAAGGAGGCGTTACCTATATGAACACTAAAGATAACGTCTATGAATATGACAAAACAGAGCTAAAACTTAAGCCAGATGCGCAATCCGAAAAAGCTTCATTTTTATTGTCATTTTTTGAGAAGCATCGAACTTTGGCGGTTAGCATAATCAGTGTGGGAAGTGTGGTTGCGCTTTGGTTTCTCATTACTGCTTTGCATATCGTACCTGAGCTATTTTTACCGAGTCCACAGGCCGTATGGCAGAAATTTATATCGGTCAGCCAAGAAGGCTTTATGAAAGCAACTTTGTGGCAACACTTAGCAGCCAGTATCTCTCGAGTATTTTTAGCCTTGATTGCTGCTGTAGTGATTGGTGTGCCACTGGGTTTATGGATGGGTTTGAACAAATGGGTTCGCGCTGTTCTAGATCCTTTGGTTGAATTATTACGTCCAATTCCACCGTTAGCTTATTTGCCATTACTGGTGATTTGGTTTGGTATTGGAGAAACCACAAAAGTACTTTTGATTTTCTTCTCGATTTTGGCGCCTGTCATTATTAGTAGTGCGCATGGTGTGTTAAGCCATCAGCTTAATCGTGAGCGTGCTGCACTGTCGCTAGGAGCAAGTCAATCACAAGTCTTTTGGCATGTAATTTTACCAACCGCTTTACCTCATATTATTACCGGTATTCGTATTGGTCTCGGGGTAGGTTGGTCAACATTAGTTGCAGCAGAGTTAGTTGCAGCAGATCGTGGTATTGGTTTTATGGTGCAATCGGCAGCGCAGTTCTTAATTACCGATACGGTGATTCTGGGCATTATTGTGATTGCGATTGTCGCAGTTAGTTTTGAGCTGTTTTTACGTTGGTTACAAAAACAGTTTTCTCCTTGGTATGGTCAGCAGTTGTAGTAAAGAAGATGAATACAGTCGTAGCAAATTTAAATATTGAAGTGATCAAGCCTACCATTGGCGCAATTATTCATGATGTCGATTTGAATGCGTTAAATGAACACACGACGCAACAAATCCAGCAGGCTTTGCTTGATCATCAAGTCATCTTTTTCCGAAAGCAAAAATTGGCACCTCAAGCACAAGCCGACTTGGCACGTAGTTTCGGCACTTTACATGTGCACCCGATTTATCCTTCTATTGAAGAGGTGCCTGAAGTGATGGTGCTCGACAGTTGGAAACAAGATTTACGTGATAATGAACTTTGGCACACAGACGTGACATTTAGTAAAACTCCACCTTTGGGCTGTGTTTTACAAGCCATTAAAATTCCACCCGTAGGCGGTGACACGTTGTGGTCGAGTAATACCGCAGCTTTTAAAGGGCTTTCGCTTGAGCTACAGCAAAAATTACGTGGCTTAACTGCAACCCACGATATTCGTAAGTCTTTTCCACTTGAACGTTTTGCTCATAACGAAGAAGAGCGAGAAAAGCTTTTGCAAACATTTAAGCGTAACCCGCCAGTGGTTCACCCCGTGGTGCGTACCCATCCGGTTACAGGTGAGCCTTTGTTGTTTGTAAGTGAAGGCTTTACCACTCGAATTAATGAGTTAGCTGAACAAGAAAGCGAACAGTTACTTAATTTCTTGTTTGAACATGCAACTCAAGAGAAGTTTCATTTACGCTGGAAATGGCAAGATGGTGATGTCGCGATTTGGGATAACCGTTGTACGCAACATAAAGCATTATTTGATTATGGCGATGCCCATCGCATCATGCACCGTGCAACCATTAATGGTGATGTGCCATTTTATAAAAACGAACAACAGCCAGAGTTAGCAGAGACTTAATTCTTTTAATTATTCTTTGTTTCAATTCCAGCACAGGGTTTTGTGTTGGAATTGAAACAATAACTTTTTAGCGCATTCCAAAACCTGACAATATGCCTGTGTAGTTCTTTACAGGAGGTGAGGCCCAATCACCAACTTTGCTGGTTTTTAAATTTAACTGAACTAACATTTCAGCTTGTTTAACTGCTGCTGCAACGCCGTCAATAACAATCACTCCCAACTCATTTTGTAGCTTTAAACATAAGTCACTCATACCTGCACAGCCCAAAACAATTGCATCGCTTTTATCTTCTGTGAGTGCTTTTTTGCACTCATCTCGTATGGTTCGATAGGCGTCTGAGTCAGGAAGCTCTAGCTCTTCAACTGCGATATCACAAGCTCGAATATTTTTGCAAAATGGCGTAGCCCCATAGCGATGAGCCAGATGCCAGCTCATATTCACTGTACGCTCTAAGGTTGTGACTACACTAAAACCAGTACTAACATAACTTGCAGTTCGCATTGCTGCTTCAGCAATCCCAATCACAGGTGCCAAAGTTATTTCACGGGCAGCATAAAGTGCAGGGTCACCAAAACAGGCAATAACATAAGCATCTACACCTACAAGTTCACCTTGGCGAATTTCCTCCAGCACACCTACTGCACTTAGGGCTTCATCATAATAACTTTCAATTGTTGCAGGGCCCATTTGAGGACTCACTGCTATAATTTGAGTATCAGAATTTGTGACTATCTTTGCTGATGCCGCAATTTTGTCTGTCATACTTTGAGTGGTATTAGGATTAATAATTTTAATTTTCATTGTACTTTTACCTTCGTCATTGCCGATTTAGTATGGACAAGTGGTTGGTTAAGAAATCGATAAATGACAAAACCAAATCCCATTCCGATAAACCATGTGAAATTAGCAAAGGCAGATAATTGTGGTAAAAGCACACATAGAATAGGAATTAATGAAGCTGGAATTAAGGCATAAAAGGCAGAGTGGTTATAACCATTTTTGTACCAATATGAACCTTTGGTATCTAAGGTATATAAGTCATCTACCACAATTTTTTGTTTTTTAACGAGGTAAAAATCGGCTAGTAATACGCCAAAAAGTGGGCCAATAAATGCACCTAAAATATCAATGGTGTAATGGATCACTTGAGGGTTATTAAACAAATTCCATGGGGTAATGAAAATTGAACCCACTGCTGCAATCATTCCACCCATGCGCCAGCTAATTTTGCTCGGTGAAACGTTGGAAAAATCAAAGGCAGGTGACACAAAGTTGGCGACAATATTAATCCCAATAGTCGCAATCATTAAGGTCAAGCTGCCTAAAATCACCACAAAGGTATTATCAAGTTTGCCAACCATTTCGACAGGGTCGGTAATGAGCTTGCCGTATACTGGCAAGGTTGCCGCAATACAAACTACAGTAAGTAAAGAAAAACCTAAGAAGTTAATCGGTAAACCAAGAAAGTTGCCCATTTTAATGGCATTAAAGCTTTTGCCATAACGAGCGAAGTCACCAAAGTTCAGCATAGGCCCTGAAAAATATGAAACAACAAGCGCAATAGCACCAATCATGACGGGTACGACCGCAAAACCGTCGTATTGAACACCACTTAGGTTTAAATCAATATTCTGCCATCCAGCTTTCCAGATCAGCCATACAGCCATGGCAAACATCACAACGTAGACCGCCGGACCTGCCCAGTCAATAAACTTACGAATGCTGTCCATGCCTGACCAAAAAACAATGGCTTGTAATAACCAAAGCAGCATAAAACCAACCCATCCTAAGTAAGAAAGTCCAAGAAACCCGTGGCTTGAAACATTGGCGTAAATTGACCATTCTGGAAAGAACTTTAAAATAACCAATAAGAATGCGCTTGATGCTAAATAGGTTTGAATGCCATACCAAGCGACAGCAATAAGCCCACGAATAACGGCAGGAATATTTGCTCCAAGTACACCGAAGGTTGCGCGGCAAATAACAGGGTAAGGGGTGCCAGTTTGTTGACTAGATTTGGCAATGAGGTTTGTAAAAACTGAACAATTGCAATGCCGATGAGTAAAGATAGAAGTACCTGCCAGCTATTTAGCCCTAGTGCAAAAAGGCTTCCGGCCATGACATAACCACCCACGCTATGAACATCAGACATCCAGAAAGCAAAAATATTGTAGGCACCCCATTTTTGTTTTTTTAAGGGAGCTAAGTCCTGATTTGTTAGTTTTGCATCATAAGAAGGTTTAATTATTGCTTCTGTATTATTCATCTTGAACACTCTTCCCTATGTTAGGCGGGGTAAGTTCTTTAGCAGTTTTAAAATTCTGGCTAAAAGAATGAAATTAAGATTGTGTACAATCTGTTATTTAAATTGTGCACAATATTATTGAGCAAAAGTTATGCCAGTTATGATGAGGAGTAAGATGATGTGTTTTAGAATGAAGAAATATATAAATGAATTAATACGTGAAAGTATGAACAATACGAACTAAACAAGATAAATATAAATAGAGTAAATTGATGAGTTTAGTCTGCTTGTAACTAGAAAATTTCTGCAAGATAAATAGTGAAGTTATCTAGCAATAACAGCTAAATTTTTTGAAAACCTGCTTGTAAAAGTCTAATTGTTCATGCATATCAATACGAGATATTTACTTAATTGAAAGAATAACGGAGAAATTAATGACATCGGGTGTACCACAAAAAGCCCTAGAATTGAGCAATGATGAAATTGATACGCATATTTATAATGCAATTGTGGATGCTATTTTAAATCGACAGCTCACACCGGGAACCCGTTTGATTGAAGCTCCCTTATGTCAGGCATTTGGAGTTACTCGAGGAGTGCTTCGCAGAGTCTTTGTGAAACTTGCACATGATAAAGTGATTGAAATTCAACCCAACAAAGGTGCTTTTGTTTATAAACATAGTGTGGAAGAGACTAAAGAAATTTTTGAAGCTCGCAGCATGCTTGAAATCGCCACTGTAAAAAAACTCGCACAGAAATCTCAAAGTCTAAATTTTAGTGAGCTTCGAACCTTAGTAGATCAAGAGTCTCATGAGCGTTTAGCGGGAAATTGGGCCGACTGGATTAAACTCTCTGGAGAGTTTCATTTAAAGCTTATCGCGGCAAATCAGAACAGTATTATGAACAGTTATTTGCAGACACTTATTGCGAGAACTTCATTATTAATTGGGCTATATGAAATCCCGAAACATAATAATTGCTCTGCAAATGAGCATCGTGCCATTTTAAATGCGATTGAGCAGGGCAATGAAGAACTTGCAACTTCACTTATGGAAGCACACTTAGAACACTATGCTACGACATTAATCGAAGAGCGAAGTACGAATGGTCCAGAGCAGAATTTATTAAGTCTATTTCAGAATAAAAATATCTCGGCTTGAGATAATTGAAAAAAATAGGCTGAACTCTTTTGAGATCAGCCTATAAAGTTATGCAATCGATGCTATGTGTTTAGCCAAAAATTCAACAAATAGTTTGACCTTCTTTGAGAGAATTTTACGATTTGGCCATGTTATATATAAATAGAGGGGCTGACTCGTATAGTCCTCTAAACATTTCTGTAATTTACCTTCTTTGAAATAAGGTTCTGCAATAAACTCGGGAAGAAAGACAATACCGTGATCTTTTAGGCACATATCTAATAATAATTCGCCATTATTACAGGTCATTACAGGGAAACAGTTAAAAGACACTTCTTTTTGATCTTTCTGAAAAATCAATTTCTTGTGTCGGTTATCTTGGTAATACACTAAAAATTTATGATCTTTGAGTTCATCTAAAGTAGTTGGAAAACCTTCTTTTTGGAAATATTTGGGTGTCGCATATAAGTAACGTTGATAGGTATTTAAAATTTTACTATTTGCTAAGCTAGGTGCAGACCCATCTAAACGTATGGTCAGATCAAACTTGTGTTGATTCATATCTAATAATTGATCTGTCATAAACAAATCAATTTTAATATTTGGATATTTCCCAATAAAATCAGAAATAATATTTTGAAGAAAAATATTACTAAATGACATAGGCGTATTTAATTTGAGTTCACCTTCTGGGTATTGCTGATTATAACTAATCTCATAGGTTGCCCATTCAAACTCACTCAATATAACCTTGCAATGCTGATAAAATTTTTCACCACACGTTGTAAGATTCATTTGTCTGGTTGTTCTATTTAATAATGTTGTTTTTAAATCATTTTCAAGATAACACACTCGTTTTGCTACTAAATCACGAGAAATATCAAGCGCACGGGCAGCACTACTAAAATTGCCATGTTCTACGACACTTACAAACGTTGAAATACAATCTAATCGGTCCATGTATAAAAGAAACTTAAAAAATATATATTCATGATTAAACTATAAAAATTAAAAAGCAATCATTGTTTTTATTGTATCTATCTAGAATACAGATTCGCGTTAATTTGTTGTCTATGTTTTTACATTTTTATCTGTTTTGATAATAACCACAAGGCAATTTTAATTAGCCTATTTATAAAGGAATAATGGAGTTCCCCCATGAATAAATCACTTTTAGAACAACTATCACCAACGAATTGTCAGGTTATTTTTATTGATCATCAGCCACAAATGGCTTTTGGGGTACAGTCAATCGATCGTCAGGTATTAAAAAATAATACTGTGGGTTTGGCGAAAGCTGCTAAAACATTCAATATTCCTGTCACGATTACGACAGTTGAGACAGAAAGCTTTTCTGGTCATACCTATCCAGAACTTTTAGATGTATTTCCAGATACGCCACTATTAGAACGTACCTCGATGAATTCATGGGATGACCAAAAAGTACGTGATTCGCTTGCAAAAAATAATCGTAAAAAAGTGATTGTTTCAGGTTTATGGACGGAAGTGTGCAATAACACCTTTGCTTTTGGTGCCATGCTTGAAGGTGATTATGAAATTTATATGGTTGCAGATGCCTCAGGTGGTACCTCAAAAGAAGCACATGATTACTCTATGCAGCGTATGATCCAAGCAGGGGTTATTCCTGTAACTTGGCAACAAGTATTACTTGAATGGCAACGTGATTGGGCAAACCGTGATACGTATGATGCAGTCATGGCAATTGTACGTGAGCATTCTGGTGCTTATGGCATGGGTGTGGACTATGCTTATACGATGGTACATAAGGCACCTGAGCGTACAACATCAAAACACGAAGTACTTGCACCACTTCCTGCAAAATAAGAAATAGTTGAGTTAAGGGTATTTCGATATTTAAGTTGATTTATTCGATTTTTGACTATATTTGATAAGTGGAAAAGCCATCTGCAACTGTTCGAGGCAGGACAAAATCTGAAAAGATTGTAATTGAGCGAGTTTTGCAGATCTTGCGCTGCCTTAATGGCAGCTCAGGTTTTGGTTACTTTTCCCGAAAGAAAAGTAACAGAATTAACTACTCTTATTGGATGTAAAACGGTCAAACTCCGTCGTGTAAAATCAAAAAGAATAATGAAATATATATGTTGCTATACCTTTATTTTTTAGAACGATAATTCACAAGAATGGAGTTCAGAATGACCGAAATAACCCTCATACTTAAAAACGGTAAAATCACTACACTAGATCCCGAGCATCCAGAAGTACAAGCAATTGCCATAGCAGAAGGTAAAGTCGTACGCACAGGCACAAATGATGAGATCATGAAGCTCGCAACACCAAAGACCAAAGTTGTAGATTTAAATGGTCGACGTGTTATACCGGGTTTAAATGACAGTCATCTACATATTATTCGTGGCGGCCTAAATTATAATATGGAGCTGCGCTGGGAAGGAGTGCCTTCTGTAGCAGATGCGCTACGCTTACTTAAAGAGCAAGCTGATAATACTCCCGTGCCACAATGGGTGCGTGTAGTCGGTGGTTGGACTGAATTCCAGTTTGCCGAAAAGCGTTTACCAACCTTAGAAGAAATTAATAAAGCTGCGCCAGATACTCCTGTATTCGTTTTACATTTATATGCTAGTGCCATGCTCAACCGAGCTGCACTTGATGTATTGGGCTTTAACAAAGACACACCTGACCCGCCCGGAGGCAAAATTGTACGGGATGAAAAGGGTAAGCCAACAGGTCTGTTGCTCGCAACGCCATCCGCTATGATTTTATATTCGACTTTAGGTAAAGCACCGAAATTACCCGTTGAAGATCAAGTTAATTCAACTCGTCATTTCATGCGTGAATTGAACCGACTAGGCATTACTTCTGCAATCGACGCGGGCGGTGGCGGTCAAAACTATCCTGAAGATTATGATGTGATTAAGCAATTACACGATCAAAATCAAATGACAGTGCGAATCGCTTATAACCTATTTGCTCAAAAGGCTGGTCAAGAGCTTGATGATTATCGCCGCTGGACAGAAATGACATTTCCGGGCGATGGTGATGAGCTATTCAGAATGAATGGAGCAGGTGAGAACCTGACGTGGTCGGCAGGTGACTTTGAAGATTTCTACGAGCCACGCCCAGATTTGCCAGAAAAAATGGAAGGCGAACTCGAAGCCATTGTCGAGCACTTAGCGGAAAAGAAATGGCCATTTCGTATTCATGCAACCTATGATGAAAGTATTAATCGCTTACTCAATGTGTTTGAGCGCGTCAATGCTAAACAGCCATTTGCAACTAGATTTATTATTGACCATGCCGAAACTGTATCTGAGCGTAATATCGAACGTATTGGTGCGTTAGGCGGTGGTATTGCTATTCAACACCGTATGGCATATCAAGGTGAGATTTTCGTAAAACGTTATGGTGCCGAGGCTGCTCAGGCAACGCCACCCGTCAAGAAAATGTTAGAGCTTGGTGTTCCTGTTGGTGCGGGAACAGATGCGACTCGTGTTGCATCATACAACCCTTGGGTTTGTTTATATTGGCTAAGTACTGGTAAAACAGTTGGTGGTTTGCCTTTATACGATGAAAAAAATCTATTAGACCGTCAAACAGCACTCAAACTCTGGACTAAAGGTTCGGCTTGGTTTTCGGGTGAAAAAGATGTCAAAGGTTCACTCACAGCAGGCGAACTTGCCGACTTGGTTGTATTGTCCGATGACTACTTTAAAGTTGAAGCAGAAGATATCCAGTGGATTGAGTCTGTACTTACTGTTTTAGGCGGTAAAGTGGTCTATGCAGGGGCAGAGTTTAAGCAAGACGATCCGCCGTTACCGCCAGCATCTCCAACATGGTCGCCCGTAAAACGTTTTGGTGGGCAATGGCGTTTATCAGAAAACCGTAACGCGCCATCTAATCAATCATTACAGTCACAAAGTGCATTGTGCGCTTGTACCAGCAGTTGTGGCATGCATGGACATAGTCACGCTTGGATGCTAGATGTTCCTGTAAATGACAAGGATAAAAAGTCTTTCTGGGGCGCACTCGGGTGTTCGTGTTTTGCATTTTAAATAAAACAGTATGGGAACTTGCTTCTTTAAATGGTTTGATTCCCTAAGGTATGTACGATGAAGATGTACTTGTTATCTTTGGCTGTAGGGTTGCTTGTTGGTGTCTTATATTATGTTTTAAATGTTAAGTCACCAGCTCCACCTCTTGTTGCATTAGTCGGGTTATTAGGCATGGTAATAGGAGAGCAACTTCTTCCTTTTATTAAGTCCTATTTTTAACCCGTTTTACTCAAAAAAGCTAAATGGTCTCATGCCATTTAGCTTTTTATATTAATTAAGTATCTTCAATTACTTTAAACGGCGGCCTTGCTCATCAATAATCACTTCGCTATCTTCTTTTGCAAAATAGCCTAAGTTTTTTGAATCTAAAATGTCGAGCACAACCTCAGAAGGGCGGCAAAGTCGTGTGCCTTTTGGTGTAACCACAAATGGGCGATTAATTAAAATTGGATATTGCACCATAAAATCAATTAACTGTTCATCGGTCCAATGGGCTTGTTCTAATTCTAAATCTTTGTATGGATCAACATTTTTACGGATTGCTTCACGTACAGATAATTTTGAATCCTGAATAAGTTGGGTCAGCTCATCTTTGCTTGGTGGTGTTTTTAAATATTCGATAACCATAGGCTCAAGTCCAACATGACGAATAAGTGCCAATGTATTGCGTGAAGTTCCGCAAGCAGGGTTATGGTAGATTTTCACTAGCTCAGTCATGATAAATTTATTATCAAATTAAGATATTGCATTTATATATGGATATCCGTATATTTGCAATAACGAATATATTCTGTTGAAGATATGATCAACCAAGTCGATTTCTTTAAATGTTTATCTGACCAAACTCGGTTAAACATTCTTAAGTTAGTTCTAAGCAAACAAAACATTTGTGTTTGTGAGCTAACCGAGCAGCTTGAGTTGAGCCAACCGAAAATTTCCAGACATTTAGCCTTATTAAGAACTCATGGCGTATTACTGGATGAAAGAAAAGGACAGTGGGTCTATTACAGCTTAAACCCTGATTTGCCTCTATGGGCTTTAGATATTTTAAAGGCGATAGAAAATGAAGAAAGCGACACCAGAAAAAAACAACAAGATCAGCCGTTCACGACTACAACGTGCTGTGATTAATTTTCCTAGATTTCTGTCTTAAAAATTCGGATTTTCTTAGCATAAGTACATTAGTCATCTGTGTGTATTGAGCAAAATTAATCAATTCTTTCTACGAGTAGAACATGACCAAACAAGGGCTTTCCTTTTTAGATCGGAACCTGACGCTATGGATTTTTATAGCAATGGCTTTAGGCTTAGCTATTGGAGTTTTCTTTCCTCAAGCATCAGTATCTTTAAATGAGTTAAGTGTAGATAACGTTAATATTCCAATTGCAATTGGCTTAATTTTAATGATGTATCCGCCGCTGGCAAAAGTGGACTATGCGGCTTTGCCAGAAATATTTAAAGATAAGAAAACACTCGCTTTGTCTTTATTACAAAACTGGATTATTGCTCCAGTTTTAATGTTTATCCTTGCCATTATTTTTCTGCATAGTTATCCAGAATACATGACGGGCCTTATTTTGATAGGCTTGGCACGTTGTATTGCAATGGTTTTGGTCTGGAATGGCTTAGCGTGTGGGGATAACCAATATGTTGCAGCTTTAGTTGCCTTTAACAGTATTTTCCAGATTTTATTCTTTAGCACCTATGCTTGGGTTTTCTTGACCTTTTTGCCGCCTTATTTTGGTGTGGCAGGACAAGTGATTGATGTCAATTTCTGGACCATTACCCATGCTGTATTGGTTTACTTGGGCATACCATTTTTAATGGGGTTTTTAACACGTTTAGTTTTTGTTAAATCAAAAGGGTTGGATTGGTATCAAGCCAAGTTTTTGCCAAAAATTAGCCCATTAAGTCTAATCGCCTTACTCTTTACCATTGTCGCCATGTTTAGCTTAAAAGGTGGCGATGTGGTGAGCTTACCTTTAGATGTATTACGTATTGCGATTCCACTGACGATTTACTTTATCGTAATGTTCTTTATTAGCTTCTTTATGAGTAAACGGATGGGGAATAACTACCCACGTACAACTGCCATTTCCTTTACAGCAGCAGGAAACAACTTTGAGTTAGCTCTAGCGGTTGCCATCGCAACTTTTGGTTTGGCATCACCCGTTGCATTTACCACAGTAATTGGCCCATTGGTTGAAGTACCTGTGCTTATTTCATTGGTTTCGGTTTCGCTGTGGTTAAAGAAAAAGTATTACTCTTAAAAATATAGAAAAGTTTATTTAAATAATGTTTTAAAAATGCCCATAAAAAGTGCCGTTATAGAGGCACTTTTTTATGGTCTGTTTTTTTCTGATTAAGTTATTGTAGGCAAAAGTTTTTGCATGAGTTCAATAAAGTTTGAAACTTTGGCAGAGTTTTCATTTTCTCGTGTAATCAAGTAAATAGGCGCATTCAGTTTTATGGAATCATCAAACTCACGATACACAATTCCATGTTCCCAAAAGTTATGCATTGAGGCTGGCACAATAGTGATACCAATTCCAGCAGCAACTAAATTTAATGTTGCAGTTGGTCGAGGTGCTTCCTGAACAATACGCGGACTAAAACCTGCCTGATAGCAGCTATATAAAATGTTGTCATATAAACCTTGCCCAGAAGAACGGCGGTATAAAACAAAATTTTCCTCTGACAAGTCGCTTAAACTAATTTTCTCTTTTTGCGTAAGTGGATGGTCTATAGGTAATGCCACAACCATAGGTTCATCTAATATATGAAGATGTTTTAATCCAATATCACGGCTAATCGGTGCTCTTAGAAAAGCGATATCTAATTTCTCTGAAATGAGCCAATCCAGTTGCTTTTGACTGCCTGCTTCTTCAAGTTTGGTTTGTACAGCTGGATATATTTCCCGATAAGAACGTAATACTAATGAAATCAGGGGATGTAAGCCTGCTGAGCTTGTAAAACCAATATTGAGCTGTCCAGTTTTACCTTGACTAACATCTTGGACTAATTGGGAAATATGTCTCGCGTGTTCTAATAAAAGTTGTGCCTCTTTAAATAAGGCTAATCCGGCCTCAGTAGGTTCAATTCCACGTGGTTGACGAACCAGTAATTGGGCGCCGAGTTCTTCTTCAAGTTTTTTGAGTAAACGTGTTAAAGGTGGCTGTTGAATAAATAATCGGTTTGCCGCATGGGTAATATTTCTTTCTTCGACAACCACCACAAAGGCATGAAGCTTATGTAAATCTAGCATAGAAATACCTTTAAGGTATGGTTAGTGAAAATAAAAGCATTTGTAGATATGTCATAAAAGTATCATTCTATCTTGGTCAGATAAAGTGAAAAGTAACGAAAATGAACCATGTTGAGATTGCTATGCAGAAGGAAACCGTACCGACCTGCACTGAGTTATTTTTAGGTTTTTTAACATTAGGTTTAATTGGATTTGGTGGTGTATTGCCTTTGGCCCGTAAAGTTATTGTAGAGCAAAGGCAGTGGCTAAGTCCCGAAAAATTCACTGAGTTACTTGGTCTGTGTCAATTTTTACCGGGCGGCAATATCATCAATTTATCCGTTGCGATTGGTATGGAGTTCCGCGGTGCTCGTGGAGCAGTAAGTTCTTTAATTGGCCTAATCTTTGCGCCTACCGTCATTGTTGTACTTTTACATTATGTCTATGAGCAGTTCCAAGACAACCTCATGGTGAAGCATCTTTTTGAAGGGTTGGGAGCAGCAGCGGCAGGTTTACTGGTTGCAACAGGTTTGAAAATGCTTAAGCCTTTATTGCGAAACCCAATAGCGATGTGTGTCGTTGTAGCAGCAATTGTCAGTATTGCTTTTCTAAAAATTCCCTTGCTTGTAACCATGCTGATTTTGTTGGCACTTTATTCAACTATCATTTGGAGACGTGTGTAATGGGTGCCGTTCTACTTACTTTAGCTATCATTTTTACTCAGTTGTCTCTTATTGCATTTGGTGGTGGGAATACGATTTTGCCCGAAATGCAACGTCAAGTAGTTGATATTCATCACTGGATGACAGGACAAGAATTTAGTGCTTTGTTTGCCATGGCTCAAGCAGCACCTGGCCCGAACATGATGATCGTACCATTGGTTGGATGGCATGTAGCAGGCTTATCAGGTCTACTGGTAACTTCTACTGCTAAATTTTTACCTTCGTCACTTATTACTGTGTTTGTCATGAAGGGGTGGTCTAAGTTCAAAGACAAAAAATGGCGCCGTGTTTTACAGCTTGCTTTACAACCTGTCACTGTGGGAACGGTACTCGCCAGTGCATGGATTATTTCTGAGGCAGCTGCCATAAATACTTTACTTATAATTATGGTCGTCATTGCAACTTTATTATCTTTAATTAAAAAGGTTCATCCCTTACATGTCCTGATTGCAGGGGCTATATTTGGTGTCGTTTTACTTTAGTTTAATCAGTTTACCAACCTGCGCTGGGATAAGTTCAGGTTGGTTTTTTTTATTCAAATTAAACATCATAAAATCTAAAAAACCGATCAAATTCATAAAAACATACTGTTTCACCTATTTAATGTTTTAACGTACTATGCATCTATTGAAAGAATTTGGATGCATTGGAGAAAAAACAGATGTTAGATCAAAACATTAAAACTCAATTAAAAGCTTATTTAGAACGTTTAGAAAGTCCTATCGAATTGGTTGCCGCTTTGGATGAGTCAGATAAAGCTGCTCAAATTAAAGAACTGGTATCTGAAATTGCTGAACTTTCTGACAAGGTCACTGCGCGTTTTGATGGTAACAATACACGTCGTCCAAGCTTTGGTGTGGCTAAAGTAGGTGAACAACCTCGTGTGTTCTTTGCCGGCTTACCGATGGGTCATGAGTTTACGTCTTTGATCTTGGCACTGTTACAGGTGTCTGGCTATGCACCGAAGATTTCTGATGAAGTGCTTAACCAGATTAAAGGCTTAAACCTCAAAGCCAACTTTGATGTGTTTGTATCTTTAAGCTGTCATAACTGTCCGGATGTGGTACAGGCGCTTAACCTGATTGCCATTTATAATCCGAATACCACGTCAACCATGATCGATGGTTCATTCTTCCAAGATGAAGTGGAACAACGCAAAATCATGGCTGTACCAATGGTGTTTCAGGACAATGAGCATATTGGTCAAGGTCGTATGACGCTTGAAGAGATTGTAGCGAAACTTGATACCAACTCAGCTGAAAAAGATGCAGCAGCACTCAATGCCAAAGATGCGTTTGATGTATTGGTCATTGGTGGTGGTCCTGCGGGTGCAACAGCAGCAATTTATGCGGCACGTAAAGGGATTAACACAGGTATCGTGGCTGAACGCTTTGGTGGTCAGGTCATGGATACCATGGACATTGAAAACTTCACTTCTGTGCAAAAGACTCAAGGTCCTAAGTTTGCTGCCGAGATGGAAGCCCATGTTCGTGAATACGATGTCGATATCATGAACCTACAACGTGTTAGCAAAATCACAGGTGCAAACCAGACTACTAATGGCTTGGTTGAAGTAGAACTTGAAAACGGTGCAAAACTTGAATCGAAAACCGTGATCCTTTCAACAGGTGCACGCTGGAGAGAAATGAATGTACCGGGTGAACAAGAATACCGTACCCGTGGTGTTGCGTACTGCCCACACTGTGATGGTCCATTGTTCAAAGGCAAACGTGTTGCTGTGATTGGTGGCGGTAACTCGGGTGTAGAAGCTGCGATTGACCTTGCAGGGATTGTGGAGCATGTCACTTTGGTTGAGTTCGACACCAAACTTCGTGCTGACCAAGTGTTGCAAAACAAACTGCATAGCTTGCCAAACACGACTGTGATTATGAATGCCCTAAGTACAGAAGTATTAGGTGATGGCTCACAAGTAACTGGTCTTAAGTATAAAGACCGTGCGACTGATGAAGAGCATGTGGTAGAGCTTGCAGGGATCTTTGTACAGATTGGATTACTCCCAAACACTGACTTCTTAAAAGACAGTGAGGTTGAGTTAACCAACCGTGGTGAGATCATTGTCAATGACCGAAACGAAACCAATGTACAAGGTGTATTTGCTGCGGGCGACTGTACAACTGTGCCGTACAAGCAAATTATTATTGCCACAGGTGAAGGCGCTAAAGCATCGCTCTCTGCGTTTGATTACATCATTCGCTCTGGACAATAACATTTCGCTTTAAAACGAAAGAGCCAAAGGTCATCCTTTGGCTCTTTTTCTTTTATGGTTTATAAAGTCCGTGTTCTACTAAATGTTCTCGCAAAATACGTCGTAGCTCTAGTACAGCTTGAGGTGTGAGCTGGATTGAATGACCACCCGGAAGCACTTTCTCAGACTTGGCACCTTCTAAATGAGCACTCTTATAAGGAACAATCCCATCGGTAATGACGTTTGGATCATCACTCTTGGTAATGTTGCCCATAATGGAGTGAAAGACTAATCCTTGGTGAGGATTAATATTTTCAGTAAGCTCCATAAACTTAGATTGATGACTTAAGTCACTTGGACCATTTTGAATCAGACCATTATCAATATTGTTCAAGAAATCTTTAACATCTAGATTTTCAGTAGTCAGAGACGTTGTCACGGCTGATAAAAAAGCTCCCGGCAAACGAATGATTTTTCGGGCAGCTAAAGTAAACCACCGATCTGCATAATCTGTACCTTTGTGAGGCGATGCCAAGAAAATTGCACGATCAAAGTTACCAATTGAATGCATTTGCAATCGCTCAGTCACCATAGGATGTTTCTTGAAGCGGTTCTGTTGTCGTACAGTCATCAGTTTCAAGGCAGGTTGCGTAATATCACCATCGCTAACCAGTAAACGGCTAATAATACCGCCCATACTATGACCTACAAGCACAGCATCGTGCGCAGCAGGGTCACTTGGGTTTAACGAACCAAATGCTTGTTTAAGCAACGCATAAATCTGGAAACGACTTTCCAGTATTGGCATATTGGTCGAATAGAAAACTTGCCAAACTTGGTAGTGATCTCTTAAAACCGTATCACCCATAACATCGTTGGTGAGAGCAATCCATGCTTCCGGGCTACTTGCCAAACCATGCACTAACACAATAATTTTCTTATTAGGATTATAAGGTTCAAGCATATATAAATGTGGCATGGTTAAGTGCTGATCCCGATCAATCAGACTTAAATAAGCAGCGACACCTAAGTTATTTTCAGCTAGCCATAGACCATAAGGTGCCGAAAAATTGGCTGCTAAAGGATACTGCTTGCCAGCCACATTAATATTATCGGTTCGATAAGGGTCATAAACCCGAATCACAAACTCAGGGTTATTTATAATGTCTTGAACAGTTTTAGCATTTTTAGGTTCAGCGACAATAGTGGCAGCTAAATAACGGGCGTGGTGAATATTTGGATTCACACCGTTCTTATAACTGTAGTTGAGTGGATCTAAAATATATTCATTAACATCTTCTTTTCCTGAACTAGGGAACACGGCAACAAATTCAGATCCAAAACCATCACGACGGTTAATTGTTCTTAAACCAGAGAAATTTAAGTTATAACTTGAAATTAATTTTTCTAATTTTTGACCTGTTAATTGTCTATGAAATTCAAAGTCAATTGAATAAACACTCTTACCAATATGAATTTGTGGCTCAACCACATTTTTTTGAGGGTATCTTAAATCATAAATACTGACCATTTTTGCAATGGCTTGATTATAAAAGTCACGTATCTGTACCTGTCTGTTATCAAAAATACGGTCATTCGGCTGACGTTTGGTTGCAAATAGATAGGCATAGCTATAACGGATGCTTTTATCAAGTAAACTTAATTGTTGGTCTAAGCAATCATCATATTTATTCTGAATCGATTTTTGTTCATCAGAAGCTTTGTGTTTAGTGAACCGACTAATTTTACACTCAGAAGAATCTGATAAAGCCATAGCTTTTGCCAGATACATCTCACTCGCAGCAGATAAAAGCTGTTCGTCTAAAATTTGGGGAAGATTCTTAAGCTGATTGATACAAGAGTCAGGTGAGTCAGTACAAGTTTTGGCTTCTTGCCCAGACATAGATAAAACATTAAGACTGGCTTCACTCAGTTTATCTTGGGTAAGAATACTATTACGCTCATTTGCAATAGTAACGTTTAGAGCCTGTTGCTTAACATTTACGACCTGACATCCGCTCAGAATTGAACCGAGGAGCATGACCGTGAAAAGCGCTGAGTTTCTTTTTCTAACAAACATTATGGTCAAATATATGGTTCAGTAATATGCTGATCATACAAATTTTAAAGTATTTTTCAATTGATCAAATATAAAAAAAGGGCTGTCAAATCAGCCCTTTTCTACAAACTTAAGTTTATTTTTTCGCTGGTGTGCTTGGAGTAGCAGGTGCCATAGCAGGGTTAGTTAAAACTTGCCATACATTCCAACGACCTTGTTTTTCAATTTCTTGAATCAAACGGTCTGCAACTTCAGCTTCGTCAGGATATTTAACCTTGTAGTTTTTAAGCGTCTGAATTGCGTTTTTCTTTTGTTCCATTGCAATATAGTTATTTGCAGAAGCTAAATATGCTTCTTGAACATCACCTTTAATAGCTTTGTCTAAGTAAGGAATAGCTTCACGTTGGCCACCACCTTCAGACAAACCAAAACCAAACCAGAAATTCGCTTCTGCATCGTCTGGGTTAATTTTTAAAAGTCTTTGAGCATATTCTAACGATCTAGTCGTATGTGCAGTACCTAAATCAAGGTTACGTGCAAGTACACTTGCTTTAAAAGCACGAATAAGAATATCAAATGAAGCGTTTGGATTAGCAGCTAGTGTATCAAGACGTTGAGTGACTTCTTTCAGTTTGCTTTCGAAACCTTTACGTTCTTGTCGATCGGTAAAGCGAGGTGGGTAGTGACGAGCCTTACCTTCAACGAGTTGCAAGAAATCATCAATTTCAGTCACATCAATTTCATTATCACCAGCTAAAACTGCATACTTCATTGAACGTTGTGAATTGTTAATTGTCGGTACAATAAGTTTATTGGTATCAAGTGTAAGAGATTTGGTTGGATCATCCTGACGAGTTACGACCATTTTAGTTACAGGCTGTGCTGCTGCTTCTTTTAAAGCAACTTCAAATGCAGGTGGAGCATCATAATTAAATGGGTTTAAAGCATAAAATGGAGGAGTAAGCTCTGGCTCCTTGAAAACAAAAGGTTCAATTTTTTGTTCTTTTACAGGTGCCATTGTACACGCTGTTAAACTAGAAGTTGCAAGGAGTAAATACGCCAATGGCTTTAAATTCATAGGATCTTCCGTTCATTTTAGTAAAGTCAGATTTGGTACAGCTAAGTCTAGGAAAACCTAAACCGACATGCAAGGATAAGCATGTTACATTATGAATCAAAAATATTACGTTTTTGATGTCTTGGTTTGTGCCCCACATTCACGACGAACTTCTTCAAGAATTTTTAGCTCTTCATCACTAAAAGGCTGTTCATCTTGATTTTCTTTTTTGAATGTTGGATCAAGTTCGGATAAGCGTTGGCACAAATTATTCATACGTGTTTCGTTGTGTTGAATACGGTCGAGTAAGACGCGCATTCCTTCTAAAATTGGATCAGATTGATCAGCAGTCGTTGCATACGGAGCGAAACCGATACTCTGAGCATAATCACGGCGGCGTGCTTCATCTTTATCTTTAGTTTTGTCGGCATCTTTATAAATATAGCGAGCAGGGTTACCAACAGCTGTTACACCGGCCGGCACAGCTTTTGTTACTACAGCATTTGAACCAACTTTGGCACCTTTACCTACAGTAAATGGACCTAAGATTTTTGCACCGGCACCTACCACCACACCATCTTCTAGTGTTGGGTGACGTTTACCTTTTTTCCATGTGGTCCCACCTAAGGTAACCCCATGATAAAGCGTAACATCATCGCCAATTTCAGCAGTTTCACCAATCACTACGCCCATACCATGATCGATAAAGAAGCGTTTGCCAATTTTAGCGCCGGGGTGAATCTCGATACCTGTT
This sequence comes from Acinetobacter sp. XH1741, assembly GCF_041021895.1. Lineage (NCBI taxonomy): Bacteria > Pseudomonadati > Pseudomonadota > Gammaproteobacteria > Moraxellales > Moraxellaceae > Acinetobacter > Acinetobacter chenhuanii. Next base: position 2,760,702 of record NZ_CP157428.1, on the reverse strand, counting down.
GCAAAACGGCTAAATGTTGAAACAAAACGGGCAGTACCTTTGCAATCTTTTTTCCAGAGTTCGTGGGCAAGTCTGTGCAACATCAATGCATGAATACCAGGATAATTTGTGAGTACTTCAAGCGTATTTCGTGCAGCAGGATCTCGCGCGAATACAGCCTGTATATCTTCTTTAAGCTGTTTAAGCATTGGATTGATCCTCCTTGTCCGATGATGCTTTTTTCCATTTGCCACTAGTGAGGGCTTGGACTCGACTAAAAATACCGCGAAGTAAATGATATTCCATACGATCTAATTGTATACGACCAAATAAACGACGCAAGCGTAAAGGTAATAAACGTGGATTTTCCGGATCTAAAAATTCAATTTCGGTGAGCATTTTTTCTAAATGGGGATAGAACTCTTCCATTTGTTGCTGGGTGACTAAAGGCTCATCCCATTGCATGCTTTGACCTTGTGCAAGAGGCATTTGTTCAGTAGCAGACACTCCATCTGTTTGTTCTAATGCTGACATGCGAAGTTCATAACAAACAACTTGAATAGCTTGAGCAACATTTAGTACGCCATAGTCAGAGTTCACTGGAATCGTTAAATGATAATTTGCCAGTGCCAATTCTTCATTAGTTAAGCCTCGATCTTCACGGCCAAACACAACAGCAATTTGTTGTCCTTGTGACGCAGCTTTAACAGCTTCTTTTGAGGCAGGGCGTACATCAAGCAAAGGCCATGGAATAGTACGGCTACGTGCACTCGTTCCAAACACTAAATGACAATCTTTAATCGCATCTTCGAGAGTTTCAACAATTTCAACTTGTTCTAATAAATCTTGTGCACCCGCAGCAAGCGCCTGAATATCTGGATGTGGATAGGTCTTTGGTGAAACCAGCACCAACTTACTTAAGCCCATTGTTTTCATTGCGCGTAAAGCACTGCCAATATTAGCCGGTAAAGTGGTATTGACCATTACAATACGCACTTGTGCTAATTGTTTTGACACGGCGGTGTCGTCAGACAAACTCATAAGATTTCCAGAAATTACGAATATTGAGAAACTTCGCTTTGGTATGAATCCAATGCATCATCAATAGTCATGTCCACAGAAGGTGAGGCAACAACAGGTTGTGGACGAACAGGTTCTGCTGCTTTAGCTGCCTTAGATTTTACCTGATATTCAACATGAATATTATCTTTGCCAAAGTAGTCTCTCAGTTTGGCAAGAAGTTCATCTAAAGGAGCGACTTTCCATTGTGGGCCAAGCTGAAGTTCAGCCTGAGCATAAGGTTGGTCAATCTGTAAATGTAGTGCAATATGCTGATGCATATCAACATTACAGTAAGGCAATAAGATATTTTGTAGATCTTTTGCCAAACTTGGTTGCATTAAATCTTTGGTTAATTTGATTTGAATGCTATTGGCACGTTTTTGTCTGATTTCATTTAAGTTAAATGCTTTATTCAAACGTCCCATTGGACGGTCAAAGCCTTCACGCTCATAAATCTCGCCTTCAAAGACGACAACACGTTCAACTTGAATAATATCTTTAAAGCGTTGGAAACGCTCATGATTACAACTGACTTCAATACGTGCTGTTCCGTCATCGAGTACGATCACTACACGGTTTGGGAAATTCGCTACATCTAGAACGAGGCCTGCATAAACAGTCGTTACACCACGACGAGTTGCAGTAATTTCATTGAGTTTTGCAGGAATAAATGCTTTAAGCTCTTGACGATAAACATCAATAGGATGGCCAGTTAAATATAAACCAAGCGTATCTTTTTCGCCTTTTAGACGAACTTCGTCGCTCCATGGTTTAACAGGTTTTGCAGGTTTACGTTGAACTTCTTCAACTTCACCAAATAAATCCATAATACCGCTTTCACGGTTACTACGTGCCTGTTCGGCTGCTTGTACAGCTTCAGGCAATTGAGCCATTAAACTTGAACGTTCAATACCTAAACAATCAAGAGCACCAGCACGAATAAGTGCCTCTAAAGTTCGTTTATTGATTTTTTTCAAATCAATACGATGGCAGAAATCGAATAGGTCGGTATAAGGTCCTTGCTGACGACGTGAGTCAATAACAGACTGCATGGCTTGCTCGCCAACACCCTTAATTGCACCTAAGCCATATACAATTGTTTTATCGTCACTTGCATGGAAATGATAAGTCGACATGTTAACTGACGGAGGTAGAACTTCGAGTCCGTTATTTCGGCAGTCATCAATCAAAAATACAACACTGTCTGTGTTTTGCATTTCCGATGACATAACTGCTGCCATAAACTCGGCAGGGTAATGTGCTTTTAACCAAGCTGTATGGTAAGCAACAAGCGCATATGCTGCTGCGTGTGATTTGTTGAAACCATAGCCTGCGAACTTTTCCATATAGTCAAAGATATGGTTCGCGGTGCTTTCATCAATACCTTTTTGACCCGCACCTTCAAGGAAGATCTGGCGCTGTTTCACCATTTCTTCAGGTTTCTTTTTACCCATTGCACGGCGTAGTAAGTCAGCGCCACCGAGCGTATAACCCGCACAAATCTGTGCAGTTTGCATTACCTGTTCCTGATAAACCATAATCCCGTAAGTTGGTTCTAATACACCTTCAAGCAATGGATGCAGATATTCAAAATCTCCACCATGCATACGATGAATAAAGTCAGGAATCAGGTCCATCGGACCCGGACGGTACAAGGATACGAAGGCAATAATTTCTTCAAATTTACTTGGTCGTGCTTCTTTAAGCATCCGTTTCATGCCGACGGATTCAAACTGGAATACCGCGGTAGTATTTGCATCAGCAAACACTGAATATGCTTTAGCGTCGTCGAGTGGGACGTGAGATATGTTTAGAGGGTCATTGCTATCGCGGTTTTTATTAATATTTTGAATAGCGTCTTCAATAACAGTTAAGTTACGTAAACCCAAGAAGTCGAATTTTACGAGACCTGCGGCTTCTACATCGTCTTTATCGTATTGTGCAACACGGCTGGTTCCGTCTTCATCACAAAGTACAGCCGAGAAATCGGTAATCTTACCGGGTGCAATGACAACACCACCGGCGTGTTTACCAGTATTTCGAGTGATACCTTCTAGTTTTAATGCCATTTCCCAGATTTCACTGGCATCATCATTATCTGGGTTAGATGGGTTAGTGACGATATCTTTAAGCTGAGGTTCCATCTCAATAGCAGTTGCCAAATCTACACCAAGTGGCTTAGTAGGCACCATTTTTGAAATACGATCAGCTAAACCGTAAGATTTACCTAAAACACGCGCAACGTCACGAATCGCACCTTTTGCAGCCATTGTACCGAAGGTTGCAATCTGAGAAACTGCTTCACGACCATAAGTACGTGATACATAGTCGATCACACGGTCACGACCTGCGATACAGAAATCGACGTCAAAGTCGGGCATCGATACACGTTCTGGGTTTAAGAAACGTTCGAAGAGCAAGTCATAACGAAGTGGGTCAAGGTCGGTAATTTTTAAGCTATATGCAACCAGTGAACCTGCACCTGAACCACGGCCAGGCCCCACAGGAACACCATTATTTTTAGCCCACTGAATAAAGTCCATGACGATCAGGAAGTAACCAGGGAATCCCATCTTAAGGATAATTCCAACTTCATAATCAATTCGTTCATCGTAGGGTTTACGAATTTCTGGCCAGTCTTCGCCACGTTTTTCAACAGGATAAAGATAATCTAAGCGTTCTTCTAAACCTACTTTTGATAAATGCTCAAAGTAAGTGTCGATGGTAAAGCCATCTGGAATTGGGTAATCAGGTAAAAAGTAGGTGCCAAGTTGTAGGCTAACATTACAGCGTTTTGCAATGTTGTAGGTGTTTTCGATTGCACTTGGGATATCGGAAAACAACTCGATCATTTCGTCGGAGGTTTTAAAATGCTGTTCAGGACTATATAAGCGCGGACGACGATCATCTGCTAATACATAACCATCAGCAATACAAACACGTGCTTCGTGTGCCTCAAAATCTTCTTTTTCTACAAAGTGCACATCATTATGCGCAACTACACCAACATTATATTGGGCAGCAAGTTTGGCCGCTTCTTGAATAAAGTCTTCTTCACCGGGGCGGTCAGTACGTGTTAAAGCAAGATAAACACGATTACCAAACTTTTCAATCCATGCTTCTAAAAGGGGAGCCGCTTTTTGAGGGTTAGATGAACAAAGCATTTGACCAACATCACTATGTTGACCAAGTAAAACAATAATATCTTGATGCTGTTCAAGCACCCATTCTTTTTGTACACACGGAATACTAAGTTGTTGACCTTCAATAAAACCGCGTGAAACGATTTCGGTCAGGCTTTTCCAGCCCACATTACTCATTGCAAGTAAAGTTACACGATGCTGAGCATCATTAAGACGGATGGTACTACCTAAAATAGGTTTAATACCTTTTTTAAGGCAAGAGTTATAAAACTTTACCGCAGCGTGAAGGTTAGATAAATCTGTAATTGCCAGAGCTGGCATTTCATCTTTTACAGCAGCCTTGACCAAGTCGGGTATGCGAACAATCGACTCTGTAATCGAAAATTCTGTATAAATACCGAGATGAACAAACTGCATAAACCAATCCTTAATACGACCGCAGCATAGTTTAGCACGCAAAGTTCAAAGGAAATGCTTAATATTTTGGCAAACTGTTATGGATTTTAGTATTTAGGCAAATGTTTAGAACATTAAAGTGAAAGATTGATCAAAGATGGTGTGTATTTTAAAGGAGGCAATTAAGACAGGAGGAGAGAACCAGCCCAAAATTATTTGGACTGGTCGAGAAACTTAGTACTGCCAGAACATGCGTTGAATTTCTTTAGCATCATTAGTCTTAGTAAGAGCTAAGGCTGCAAGAAGACGCGATTTTTGAGGGTTTAAGTCATGAGCTGCTACCCAACCATATTTAGAGTCAGGCTGTTCTGCATCACGTAAAACAAAACCTTGTGGTACACGTGATGAACGGATAATTTGAATTCCGTCTTTATCATGAAGTTTTTGTAAAGTTGGAACGATGTAGCTCGCAACAGAACCATTACCAGTTCCTGCATGAATAATCGCTTTAGCACCAGCTTTTGCATATGCTTCATAAGCATCTGGAAGCATAGAGTCTGAGCCGTAAACGATTTGTACCATTGGAAGTGCATCACCTTTAATATTTTCAATATTAAATTCTGAAGCATTAGTATGGCGTTTTACAGATTGTCTGAACCAGTATGGTTTACCTTCAACTAATGTACCTAAAGCGCCCCATTGGCTAACAAAAGCATTGGTATGAATGTTAATGCCTTTAGTTACATCACGTGCAGCAAAAATAGAGTCGTTCATAAGAACCATAACGCCTTTATTTTTTGCTTCATCAGAAGCTGCTAAAGCAACTGCGCTATAAAGGTTAAGTGGTCCGTCTGCTGAAAGAGCAGTTGAAGGACGCATTGAACCAACAAGTACAATTGGTTTATCAGTATGAACAACCAAATTTAAGAAAAATGCTGTTTCTTCTAAAGTATCTGTACCGTGAGTAATCACGACACCATTAACAGATGGCTTTTTCACAAGATCATTTACTTGACGAGCAATTTGTAATAATTCCTTGTCAGTAATACTTTCAGAAGCGACCTGTAATGCTTGAATACCAGTGACATTCGCCAAATCTTTGATTTGTGGAACTGCATTAATTAAAGCATCTACTGGAACTTTTGCTGCTGTATACGTTGCACTATTTGCTGAGCTTGCGCCAGCACCTGCGATGGTACCGCCAGTAGCAACGACAACAACATTGTTTTTTGCATAAAGTGGGAGAGAGCAGGCCAATAAGCCCATCGCTAAACCTAAAGATTTAACAGTTTTAGTCAACATCGAAAATATCCTTATGAAGTGACGAAGTAAAAGTTTGTCGAATACGCCTGCTTTTCCTAAGCAAAATACATACCATGTAAAACATATTCGTAACTTGTTTGAATAAGAAGCATCCCTGAATAGCATTTTGTTTCAACAACAATTATTTAGTCATTGCTTTTATTCAGCGCTAATAAATATCATGAATAAAATAAAAAATCTATTAAGTTTTTCTAATTTATCGTGATTTGTTTACTTTTTAATATAAGAGGAGTAAATGCTTTTTTTATCTTTATAAAAATAAAAAATAATAGTCTAACTAGGGTTTTTGTTTACCTTTTGTTATTTTTAAATAATTGATTTTTAATAAAAAGATAAAATAATAAATTAAATGATAATTTTTTATAGATAAACTAAATAATATTTTCAATAATTTAATATAACTAATCTCTTACAAAGTGAATTAAAATTTAGACAGTTGATATTTATTTTTAAGAAAATATTTTTTATTCGATTAATTTTTATTCTACTTTTAAGGTTTGCTTTTAAAAAATGAATAGTGAGTAAAGCTATTTAATTGAGTACATTATTTTGTAGAAAAATAAAGATAAAGTTTTATTGTTTAGTTTTTAAATAAAAAAAGAGCAATTTTATTGGTCATATAAAATTGCTCTTTAGTTGGGAGAGTGGGAGAAAAAAGAAACTTAAGCGATCGTTTGTTCTTGTGTTGTTTTAATTAATACAGGCTCTGGTGATTCTTCAATATCAGCGACTTTTTCACCTTCAAGTTTTGCCACTACCGCAGTAGCAATACTATTACCTACTACATTTGTAGCGGTGCGACCCATATCTAAGAATTGGTCAATTCCAAGCAATAACAAAATGCCAGCTTCAGGTAAATGAAACATCGTCAGTGTTGCTGAAATCACCACAATAGAAGCTCTCGAAACACCCGCAATGCCTTTACTTGTTACCATGAGAGTTAACAAAATTAAGATTTGCTGAGTGAAGCTAAGATCGATATGGTAAGCCTGAGCAATAAAGAGTACGGCAAAGGTGGTATACATCATTGAGCCATCTAAGTTAAATGAATAACCTAAAGGTAAAACGAAACTGGTCACTTTTTTAGGTACACCGAACTTATTTAGGGCATCCATCACTTTAGGATAAGCCGATTCGCTCGAAGCTGTAGCAAAAGCAAGTGTTACGGGTTCACGAATTAACTTACCTAAACGGAAGATATCTTTTTTGAGTACGATTGCACCAACCGAGAATAAAACTACCCAGAGTAATAAAAGCCCAAAGTAGAATTCTGCAATTAAAATACCGTAGTCAATAATCAAACCTAAACCTTGTACGGTAATTGCCGATGCAATCGCTGCAAATACTGCTACAGGTGCAAATTTCATGACGTAATCAGTAATACGGAACATAATTTTACTGAGTTCATCTGTTAGGCGAATAATAACGGAGTCTTTTTCTTTACCCTGATTTACATAAGCAAGTGCTGAACCAAAGAAAATAGCAAAAACAAGTACTTGTAAAATATCATTATTTGCCATTGCTTCTGCAATACTGCGTGGGAAAACATGGCTTAAAAATGACTGTAGTGTAAAACCAGTAGTCGCTGGGAGAGAGGCGCTACTGAGTTCTTGAGCTGTTGGTAATACTAAATTTAATGCCGCACCAGGTTGAAAAAAATTGACTAAGGCCATACCGATTGCAAGTGATACAAACGATGCGGTAATAAACCAAGTCATTGACTTAAGTGTGATACTACCAATAGAAGTTGATTTACCCATAGATACAATGCCAGATACAATTGTGGCAAATACCAATGGTGCAATAATCATTTTGATAAGACGTAAAAAGATATCTGTGACAATATTAAAATAAGACGCAATTTGCTTCAGTTGTTCGCCGACGTTAAAGAAGTGGTGACAAATCCAACCTGTCAATACGCCTAGTAAAATAGCAACAACAATATACTTGAGCAATTTCTTTTGCTTCATATGAACCTCTATCCTTTGGGTTCAATCATCTTTTAGATGGGCTAGAGATGATTGAAAAGCTTTCCTTATAAGTTCAGTTCGGTCCTTTAACTGATTTCATCTTCCTAAATCTGCATCAGTATTAACCGAATCGAATATGGGATGTTGTTATGGAAAGGGATTGTTGCTCGATTTTGAAGCAGTGTGAAATGCAAAAAAATATACACTCATGCATTTTTTGCATAATAACTAGAGATGAAATAAAGGATAAATACGATAATTTAAACAAATGGTAAAAAATATTAATAGCGTTGATTAAAAATTAAAATTCCTATGGATTTTTTTAGAAATATTTAAAAATCAATAAGTAATATTTTATTTTTCATCTGTTTGGGTATAAATAGATTAAGCTTATTAATAAGCTGTAGGATAATATAAAATAAAAGAAAGCATCTATTTTAGATGCTTTCTTTATTATGCAAATTTTTAACGACGATTGGCTAAGAAACGACCTAATCGACCAATTGCTTCACGTAATTCATTTTCTGCTGGTAAGAAAACAACACGGAAATGGTCTGATGTTGGCCAGTTAAAACCTGTGCCTTGTACTAAAAGTACTTTTTCGGCACGAAGTAAATCTAACATTAATTTTTCATCGTCTTCGATTGGGTAAATGTTAGGGTCAAGTCGTGGGAAGCAATACATTGCACCTTCTGGTTTAACGCAGCTTACCCCTGGAATTTCATTTAACATTTCCCATGCAATATTACGCTGTTCATATAAGCGACCACCCGGGCGGATCAAATCATTAATAGACTGATAGCCACCTAGTGCAGTTTGGATTGCATATTGAGCTTGTACGTTTGCACATAGACGCATTGAAGCTAGCATGTCTAGGCCTTCAATATAATCCAATGCACGGCTTCTATCGCCCGTGATTGCCATCCAGCCTGAACGAAAACCCGCAATACGGTAAGCTTTTGATAAACCGTTAAACGAAATACATAACTGATCACCTGCTAAAGAGGCAACAGAAACATGCTCAATTCCGTCATAAACGATTTTGTCATAAATTTCATCGGCAAATAAAATCAGGTCGTATTTCTTGGCAAGCGCTACAATTTGTTCAAGCACATGACGTGGATATACCGAGCCAGTCGGATTGTTTGGATTGATAATTACAATACCGCGTGTATTCGGGGTGATCTTACTTTCAATATCGGCGATGTCAGGATACCAGCTGTTTTCTTCATCACATTTATAGTGAATGGCAGTACCGCCTGAAAGATTAACGGCTGCTGTCCAAAGCGGATAGTCCGGCATTGGAATTAACATTTCATCGCCATCATCAAGCAGGCCTTGCATAGCCATTACAATAAGTTCAGATACGCCATTACCAACATACACGTCATTAACGTGCATATTTAGAATGCCTTTTTGTTGGTAGTACTGACAGATCGCTTTACGAGCAGGGAAAATACCTTTGGAATCAACATATCCAATTGCATTTGGTAAATTTAAAGCAACGTCATTAATAATTTCTTGTGGAGCTTCAAAACCAAATGGTGCAGGGTTGCCGATATTTAGCTTGATGATTTTATGTCCTTGCTCTTCCATTTCATTGGCGGCTCGTAATACGGGTCCACGAATGTCATAACAAACATGCTCAAGCTTCGATGATTTTTTAATTTCTCGAGAAGTTGGCATGGATTGGAGAGTAGCAGTATTTTTAGACATAGCTGGATTCACTTTTGCATATCGGTATAAATAACTTTTAAATGTTTTAACTGTTACCAAATTCAAATCATGTTGATCTTTTAGTAATTCAACAATTTTTTCGTGGGTAAAACCCGATTGCTGATACTGTTTGATAACTGGTAATAGTTGCTGGAAAAGCACACTTTTTTTCTGAGACATGTTTTGTCCTATACAACCGTGCCAAACAAGAATAGCACCATCTTTGCTTCCTTAAAAGAGGTGGGTAAAGAAATATGCTTACTTTTGCTTTTATATTTTGCTTACTTTTTGCTTTCTGTTACTTAGATGATTAAAATCCAACAAATTTTACGTTCAGAGACTAGTGTTTTTTTGATGAATGGCGTAAATATAAAACACGATTTATGTTTACATCAGAATAAAAGGTGCAGCTCATGGGAAAAGTTAATAAAACAGACCGGGAATGGCAAAGAGAGTTATCACCAGAAGAATATCGGATAACGCGACAAAAGGGCACTGAACCAGCATTTACGGGGCAATACTGGAATACTAAGCAACATGGTACGTATGTTTGTCGTTGTTGTGGTGCCGAATTGTTTTCATCAGATGCAAAATACGATAGCGGATGTGGCTGGCCAAGTTTCTTTCGCCCAGTCAATGGAACTGTTATTGATGAACATGAAGATTTAACGCATGGTATGGTCAGAATGGAAATTGTTTGTCATGATTGCGAAGCTCATCTTGGGCATGTTTTTGAAGATGGACCACAGCCGACAGGTTTGCGCTATTGTGTGAACTCGGCATCATTACAACTTAAAACACAAGAAAAAAATGATGAGGAAACCTATCCATGAGTAACATTTATCAGTTTGAAGCTGAATTGTTAGAAGGTGATATTAAACAATTCGCTGATTACAAAGGTAAAGTTTTATTAATTGTGAACACTGCAAGTAAATGTGGTTTTACCCCACAGTTTGCGGGCCTCGAAAAACTTTATGAAAAATATAAAGATCAAGGATTAGAAGTTTTAGGATTTCCCTGCAATCAGTTTGGTGGGCAAGATCCGGGAAGTAATAAAGAGATTGGTACTTTCTGTCAGCGAAATTATGGGGTGAAGTTCCCTATGTTTGCGAAAGTAGATGTAAAGGGACCAGAAGCTCACGTAATTTTTAGGTATTTAACACGTGAAGCAAAAGGAATTTTAGGCAGCAGTAGTATTAAATGGAATTTTACTAAATTCTTGATTGGTAAAGATGGTTCGGTATTAAACCGTTATGCACCTACTACCAAGCCTGAAGCATTAGAAGCTGATATTGAAAAAGCATTAGCGTCTTAATTTAAGTTTAATGAACGCTATTCCTCAAACTTTCGAGTTTTGGCAAGATCGGCGAATGCCTTATGTTGAAACTCGGAGGTCATGTTTTAGCCGAACATGTTATAAGACTCATAGCCATCCAACATTTTCAATTGGTGCGGTAGATGAAGGGAATAGCGTTTTTCAAAGTTCTTTTGGCACTCCACAAAAAATCTCTACTGGTAGTTTAGTTATTGTGCCTGCACATATTGAACATTCTTGTAATCCCATACCAGAGCAGGCGTGGAGTTACCAGATGTTGCATCTAGATGTATCATGGTTAAAGCAGTTGTATACAGAATTTCAAGAACAAGATCTTGATTTACATCTACCTCAGCATAAGCCTCTTATTATAAAAGATGAATCTTTATATCAAGCTTTTTCTGATATGAATGAGACATTATTTGATTCAGAAAAGTTGATTTTTGAAAAAGAGCAATCTTTGCTCCATTGCCTTATACATCTGTTACTGCCGCATTTTATTTTAGAAGAAATACAAAAACCTCAGTACTTATATAAAGATTTTCTAGATTTGGTTCAAGTGATTACTTCTTCTGAGAATTTTATTTCATTAGAAGAGCTTGCCCAGCAGGTTGGTTTGAGCAGATACGCAATCATACGGCTATTTAAAGCAAATGTTGGTTTAACACCACATGCCTTTCAAATAAATTTAAAGATTAACCAAGCTCGAGAACTCCTTAAACAAGGAATTTCACTCGCAGAGTTGGCGGTCAATTTAGGCTTTAGTGACCAAAGTCATTTTCATAAAGCATTTAAAGCTCATACGGGAGTTACTCCTCGACAGTTCCAACTTGCAGCCGCGCAATAATTTACAAGAAATAATTGGCTTCTATTTTTAAGATTTTCCAGATTGTTTTATAGATGAAGCTGTTATGGAAGTTTTTTTAGTTATCGCCTTTACTCATTTCTTGGCCCTCTTATCACCGGGGCCAGATTTCTTTCTTATACTCACGAGCCTTTTGCAAAAAGGACGCCGTTATACTTATGGTATTGTCCTAGGCATTACTCTAGGAAATGCTTTGATCTTAGTCGCATGTTTGTTTGGTTTTATGCTGCTTGGAAATTTAAGCAGTATTGTACTTTTGCTATTTAAATGGCTTGGTGCGACCTATTTGGTTTATTTGAGTTTGCTTTGCTTTAAAGCGGCCAGATCTAATGTTTTATCATTCTCTACTAAAGAAAATAATTTAAATGATCAAGCAGAACTTAAGCAAAATAAAATTAAAAGTTTAATTTTAGGCGTGCAGTCTAGTCTCTTAAATCCTAAAAATATTATGTTTTATAGTAGCTTAATGCTTCTCGTGCAATATAAGTTTAGCTTAACTCAAAAACTACTCATAAGTACATGGATGGTAGGCGTAGTTCTTGGTTGGAATATTCTGCTGGTTAGATTACTTGCTCAGGGGCGGATATTAGACAAAATTAAGCGTTCTGCGACAGGCTTGTACTATTGTTCTGGCGTGGCTTTTATTGTTTTTGCTCTGCTTTTGATTACATACAAATAGTGTGTAGCTCAGTTGTATAGCCTTCATTATTAAAAGACTATACAACTGGTAAAAAGAGGCTTAAAGAATCGCTTTTAAACGCTTAACCACTTCTTCACATTGTGCTAAGTCAGCTACTAAAGCCATACGCACATGGTTAGCGCCAGGGTTACCTTGCTCCGTATCACGAGATAAATAACGGCCTGGTAAAACTTTAATGTGTGCTTTTTCCATCAGCATTTTGGCAAAAGTTTCATCATTATCAACTTTTAACCAATAGTAAAAACCAGCGTCAGGTTTTTGTAATGGGAGCAAATGGCCTAGCTCAGATTGGAATAAGTCAAATTTTGCACGATATTGCTTACGGTTTTCTTCAACATGGTTTTCATCGTTCCATGCTGCAATTGAAGCAAGTTGGTGTTGTACTGGCATAGCTGCACCATGATAAGTACGGTATTGCAAATATGGCTTTAATAAAGCAGCATCACCAGCGACAAAACCTGAGCGCATACCTGGTAAGTTTGAGCGTTTTGAAAGTGAATGAAACACGATACAGTTTTTGTAGTCATCACGTCCAAGTTCCGCACAAACTTCTAGTAAGCCTGTAGGCGCTTGATCAAACCAAAGCTCCGAATAGCATTCATCAGAAGCAATAACAAAATTATATTGATCAGATAGCGCAATCAGCTTTTTAAATTGTTCTTTAGAAAGTACGGTACCTGTTGGGTTGCCCGGTGTGCATACAAAAAGAAGGGCAGTCTTTTCCCATACTTCGGCTGGCACTGCATCAAAATCACCTAAGTAACTATTTTCTTCTGTGCAATTAATAAAGTATGGTTTTGCACCTGCAAGTAACGCCGCACCTTCATAAATTTGATAAAAAGGATTTGGCATTACCACATATGGCGCATCTTCGCGGTTAATTAAAGCCTGTACAAAAGAGAAAATACCTTCACGCGTACCAGATACGGGTAAAATATGGTTTTCAGCACTAATGCTATTCAATTTAAAGCGCTTTGTGAGCCAGTCTGCAATACTTTGGCGAAGTTCAGGTATGCCTTTACTATTTGGGTAAGTTGATAGGTGCTTGAAGTTATCGATAATAGCCTGTTTAACAAACTCTGGTGCTGGGTGCTTCGGTTCGCCAATTGATAATGGAATCAAGGGAAGGTTCGCTGGAGTAATATCCTGAAAAAGTTGGTTTAACTTTTCAAATGGATATGGGTGTAATAACGACAAGCTAGAGTTCATTAAACAGTTACCAAGTAGTTGAGTTTCAGTGCTGACAAATTTGATTAGATGCTTCATCTAATGCAGCTTTCAGTTTTTCCGAGAAGAGTTTGACCTCTTCGTTATTCAGCGGTTTTCCATCTTTTTTGGTGACAAAGAAAATATCTTCTGCACGTTCACCTAAAGTTGCAATTCGGGCTGAATGGATGTCTAAACCTTGCATCATAAATAATCCACCTACACGTGCAAGTAGGCCAGGATGATCAAGTGTTGAAATTTCGACCATATTTTGTTGTAAGGCCTCATTCAATGTAACGTCGACTGTATTTTCAATATCGAAGTGACGTAATTGGCGCGGAATACGACGTTGCATAAGGCCAGGATATTGATCTGACTGACTAAGTGCTTTTACTAATGCACTTTTAACCGTTTCTTCACGTTCTGGGTCGGTAAGCAACGTACCAAAACGATCGAGTACAACATAAGTGTCTAAGCTAAATGCCGTACTTGCCGTAATAATTTTTGCGTCCTGAACGTCTAAGTTCATTCTGTCTAAAACGGCTACAGTGGTCGCAAACAGGTTAGGTTGATCGCGTGTATAAATAAAGATTTGTACTGCATCTTGGGCTGCTTTACGGTGAGCACGTAAAAGTACAAGCGGCTCTGGATTATCGCCGTGTTTCAAAATTGCTTGTGTGTGCCATGCAATTTCATCAGCCGATTCTTTAATGAAATATTCATCACCCAGTTCTTGCCATACCTTTTCGACATCTGCCAATGAAAAGTTATTCACCAGTAATTCACTTGCTGCAAACTTGGTGTCTTCAATTAGCATTTGATAATCAACAGGGCGACCTAAACCTGTACGGATTACATCACGGGCATGCGTATAAAGTTGACGCATAAGTGATGCGCGCCATGTATTCCAAAGTTTTGGATTGGTTGCATTAATATCTGCAACCGTTAAGGTGTATAAATAATCAAGATGCTCCATATCGCCAAGCTTTTCAGCGAAATCTTTCACGACATCAGGGTCGGAAATATCTTTTTTCTGCGCTGTTAATGACATGAGCAAGTGGTTTTGAATCAGCCATGCAATTAACTTACATTCACGCTCTGTGAAACCATGTGCACGGCCAAATTCAATCGCATCTTCGGCACCCAGTTCGCTATGGTCACCACCGCGGCCTTTTGCAATGTCATGGAATAACGCAGCAATAAACACAATATCTTGACGGGCAAGACGCTGGAAAACTGAACTTACTACAGGGAATTCTTTAGCAAACTCAGGTTCTCTAAAACGGTTTAAGTTGCGTAGCAATAACAATGTGTGAGCATCGACTGTATAGATGTGGAACAGGTCATATTGCATAAGACCCATAATTTGACCAAAAGCAGGAATATAGTTTCCTAAAACACCATAACGCTTCATCGCAACCAAGGTATCGTATAGACGATACGGTGAGCGAATAATCGACATAAACAGTGCTTGGTTTTCTGGGTTATTGCGGTAACTTTGATTAATTCTTTTCGCTGCAAGAATGAGTAAGCGCAAAGTGCGGGCACGAATACCTTCAATATCAGGTCTATTCGCTAAAATATAAAATAGCTCTAAAATTGCGCTTGGATGTTCTGCGAATATTTTATGGTGCTGTACCGCAAGTTTATTATCGACAATTTTAAAGTGGTCATTAATCACTTCAATTTTGCGTTCGTAATTAGGTAGTCGAGGACAAATAACTGATTCGCTAAAATATGCTAGCAGCATTTCATTCAGTGTTGAAACCTGTTGTGCCGTACGGTAGTAGCGTTTCATGAACTGCTCAACCCCGTAATTTACCGGCTGGCCTTCTTGACGAGTATACCCAAATTTAGCAGCAATTTCTCTTTGATGATCAAAGAGTAAACGGTTTTCATCCCGTTTAGCTAAACGGTGTAAATGGTGCCGAATTTCCCAAAGAAAATTTTCTGCTTCTTCTAAAACACCTAACTCAAATTCTGAAATAAAGCCTAAATGAACTAAGTCATAAATACGGTTTACACGGAAGTGGCGTTTGGCAATCCAGCCAATTTGGTTGATATCACGAATACCGCCCGGAGCATTTTTAATGTCAGGTTCTAAATTACTTTCAGTATTGTTGTGCTGGTGATAACGCTTGGCTTGTTCCGCCATTTTTGCGTCATAAAATGTTTTATCTGTCCATGTTTGTGAAACAATACGACGCGGCCATTTGGCAAGCTGTGTATTACCCGTGATTAAACGAGCTTCAATTAATGTCGTGGCAACAGTTAAATCGGTAGCCGCCTGCTCAACACAGCTTTGAATCGTGCGAACACTTATGCCGGGTTTGAAATTGCCAACATCCCATAATGAAGAAATAAAGGTAGAAATACGCTTTTCATTTTCTTCACTAATTTCATGTTCGGACAAAATCATGATGTCGACATCGGAATAGGGCAACATTTCACGGCGCCCGTAACCACCTACAGCAAAAAGACCAAGTCCTGTCTGGTCGAGTTCGGCATGCTTCCATAAAAAGATGAGTGCTTCGTCGACTAGATCTGAACGGGCTTTAATAATTTCACGAATAGATTGCCCATTTTCATATGAATCTTGCAACTGTTTTTCTACATCCGTTCGCCATTGATTAATGGCTTTAATATCATGATGACTTGAGACATAGTTCAACAACGGCGATGTATTGATCATGAAAATGGGTCTACCAAAAAGTAAAATTAAGAGTTTGTTTGAACGATAACTTGATCAGCAGTTTCTTTCGCTAAAGTACGTGCAAGATCAGTATTTTCAGCACGAGCAGTTGCGACACCCATACGACGGCGTTTGAAACCTTCGGGCTTACCAAATAATCGCAAGTCAGTATCAGGATGAGCTAAGGCTACATTTAGATTGCTATAACTTAAATTATTAGCATCTACTCCAGCATAAATTACGGCGCTTGCAGCAACACTGTGACGTGCTGTATTTACAAGTAAACCTAAAATGGCACGTGCATGAAGTTCGAATTCACTTTGAAACTGCGACGCTAAAGTTACGAGTCCTGTATCATGCGGGCGAGGTGAGACTTCACTAAACCAAACTTTATCGCCTTTAATAAACAGTTCTACACCAAAAATACCACAGCCACCAAGCGCTATGGTCACTTTATTCGCAATTCGTTTTGCTTCTTCAAGAGCCGCAGCAGTCATGGGTTGAGGTTGCCAGCTTTCAACATAATCACCAGCATCTTGGCGATGACCAATTGGGTCACAGTAGTGAGTTTCAATTTCACCAGTTTCAGGATTTTTAGCACGAACGGTAAGTAAGGTAATTTCAAAATCAAAGTCAATTTGAGATTCAATGATGACAGTACCTTGGTTAACTCGGCCACCTTGCATTGCATATTCCCATGCTGCATCGACTTCATCGAAACTTTTTACACGAGACTGACCTTTACCCGAAGAAGACATCACAGGTTTTACAAAGTTAGGATAACCAATGTCATCACAAGCTGCACGGAAGCTTTCAAGAGAGTTGGCAAAGCGATAAGCAGACGTAGGCAAACCAAGCTCTTCAGCCGCTAGACGTCGAATGCCTTCACGGTTCATGGTTAGGTTTACAGCTTTTGCCGAAGGAATAACGGTTGCAGTTTTGCTCGCTTCTATTTCAAGCAATACTTCTGTGGCAATGGCTTCAATTTCTGGGACAATTAAATTCGGTTTAATTTTTTCAATGAGTTGTTTTAATTGAGATGGATCAGCCATATTTAACACATAAGAAAAATGTGCAACTTGCATAGCTGGTGCGTGATCATAACGGTCGGCTGCATGGACTTCTACACCAAGGCGTTGTAGAGAAATTACAACTTCTTTGCCAAGCTCTCCTGAACCTAACAATAAAACTTTAAATGCCGAAGATTGAAGTGGGGTTCCGAGTGTCACGCTCATGCGAATCATCCTGACAAAATTATTTTTTTAAGCATAGCAGAACTTATGGTGGAGTTAAGCCTTATAACGCATAAAAACATTAATTTTGTCAGACAATGAAACGGGCAATGACTTAAACATTAATTTGATAGTTTAGACGTAACTCATCAGCGTTTTGACCACGAATGCCCCAATTTTCTCTAGGTGATTCAAAAATAGTGATTTCAATGTCCTGTGGAGCAATTCTGCAATACTGTTCAATATTACGAAATAAAGTTTGAATTAATCTTTTCTTGGCTTCAGTGCTTCGGCCAGTAAACATTGATAGTTCAATAATAACGTAGTGTTGGCTTCGATCTGAAGGATAGATAAAGTTTTCCGGTTTAAGGTTAATAAACCTTTGAAATCTTTTCTCGATTGGGTATTTCAACTCTTCAATGAGTGATTGATGAATAGCATGAGAAAGTAGAGCTCGATACTGCATAATCGTTTGTTCATTTGCATAAATTTTAACTTGTGACATTTTTATCTCTAATCGCTAGATGGTGTTATCTTTTAATAAATTTCAAAATAGGTTTTATAGGCTAGAAGTTATTTTTCTTAATCACTTCTAGCATTTATATATTATATAAGATTGATGAGTTTATCTATTTATAAAGGTAAATAAGTGTAGATCAAGCCATAAACGAGCGCAGCAGTTAAGGTTGCTGGAACAATTTTCTTAAATTTAAAATAAAGACCTGCTAAAACCAGAAAGCCGATAAGCATGGCAAAACTTTTATTGGGGGTTTCAAGTAAAGGCGGAAGGGTGGCAACCATAAGCATGGCGCTAATAGCAGATATACCAATACTTCCTAAAGCAATTTTTATCCAGACAGAACCACGCCTTTGCTCGGTACCTTGTAATTTTTGTATAACAAAGAATGGCCCAAAGCGTGAAGCAAAATTGGCAATACCAACAATAATACCCACCAAAATAATTTCTAGGTTCATCTTAAGCTCCAACCTCATCAAATTGTTTTAGTACATAATGTTTGAATAGACCTGCTAAAATGCCTGAAAAAATACCGATAAAAATAGCAGCAGACAAATTAATCCAATAACATGCCAAAGCTGAAACGACTAAGGATACACCGACGACCAAAGTATGCTTTCGTTCAAAAGCAGCGAGTAGAAAACTTAAAAATAAAGCTGGCAGTAAAAAGTCTAGCGCGGCTTGTAAAAATTTTGGAAGGTGAGCAACTTGATCTGCAAATAACCCACCTAACAATGAACCACTTGCCCAAGACACCCAGCTGAACAGACTTAAGCCTAACATCCAAGATTCAGACCATTGCTGCTTACGCTGAGAAAGCTGAATCATTCCGCTTGCAAAAACTTCATCTGTAAGACCCCAAGCCCAGACAGCTGTCTTTTTTAAGTTTAATTTATTTGGAATTAGGTTATAGAGTGCTGGCCCATAAAGGACATGGCGAATATCAAGTGCAATAACAGTAAGAGCTGTTAGCCAAATAGATGAACCACTAGCTAGAAGTGCCACAACCAGAAATTGACTAGCGCCGGCATACATGGAGCAAGATAGAAAAAAAGCTTCCCATGGGCTAAAACCAAACTGAGATGCTGAAACGCCAAAAGCAAAAGAAACGGGTAAATAGGTAAGTACGATGGCTTGACTATCTTTGGCACCTTGCCAAAAAGTTGCTGTTTGAGCAGCCATCTGTTGTTGATTTGACACAATGCACCTTGGCAGGAAAACAATTATAAAAACTTGAAAGATTGAGTATTGTAGCCGAATTTAATAGCATAGTGCCGAAATGTTTAATTCGGCAGTTTGATATGTTCAAGTCAAAGACTCGTTTAGTTTATATCGCCATCTTGAGTGCGAGCGTATTTATATTGCAAGGCTGTGATAATGGTAATCAAAATCCAGACCAAAAAGTTGAAATTAAACCAGCGCCGAAATTAACCAATGATGCAACGGTTTATGCGCAAAAAGCATGGACATTAATTAATAACGTTGAACACTTGGTCTATGAAAAACAGCTCAGTCAAATCAATGATAATGTTCGTAAACCACTACGCCAGTTGAGTACGGATTGGCGTATCAACGTGAAGATGACAGACTCAGTGACAGAAGGGAAATATGCGCTTTGTCGTAAAGCCTTAACGAGTTTAGATGTATGGGCGCGTGAAACTTTAGAAAATACAGCTTCTGTTGCTCAAAAACAGGCTGACTATGAACGTGATAAAGCTCAGTGTAAAGACGCAATTGATAATCCAAATTTAGGAAATACCTCTCCTAAATAAAATTTCTGGATATAAAAAAGCGAGATTTTGAATCTCGCTTTTTTATTTTGAACCTATAAATTAATCAAAATTAATTATGGTTTTGTCGCAGTTTTAGCAGCGTTCGTAGTTTTTACAGCATCTTGTTTCATTTGATGAGTAGCTTGATTTGCTTCTTGTTTAGCGTGAGTTGCGCTAGTCATTGCAGCATGTTTCTGCTCATTCATATCTTTTTTAGCTTCTTTTTTTGCTTTTTGAGCAGTAGTTTTGCCGCTTACAGCAACACATTTACCGCCTTTATGATGTGGTCCAGTTCCTCCTTGGAGTTGAGTTCCCTTTGGACATGCAAATGCCGAAACACTTAACATTGCCAATACGCCTGCTGTAAGAATTGTTGATAATTTTTTCATGTTAATCAGCGCCTTGTTGAGTATTATTGCTCAGTCTGAGTGTAAAATGAAATTTTCTGTTTTGGAATACTTATTTTGTGAAATAGAGTTTGAACAATGTTTTATTTTGCAGTGTTATCTGTTTTTTTAATTTAATTTTAAGTTTTTATTATATAGCACCTTTAAGTGTTAGATTTTGCAATTAAATTTAGCTTTTCGATATCTAAAATTTCAATTTTTCTAAACGCAATTTTAATAATATTTTGCTTCTCTAATAGACTTAATTCATGATTAACCGTTTGTCGGGAAGTGGTTAACATATTGGCTAATTGTTCCTGAGAAATATGAATTTCTCTTTCGTGAATAATAACATGGTTCCCATAACCCTCCAAAATAAATAGCAGGCGTTGAGCAAGTCTTTGAGAAATATTGCGTGTTTGTATCGCAATTTGTTCTAAAAAAACATATCTCAGCTTTTGGCTAGTTAACCGAGCAAAATAATACCAATAATATGGATTTTCTTTGAGTAAATCATTTAATGGTTTTGCCTGAATATGTAGAACTGTACTTTTTTTCAAAGTAATTGCATCGTGGGAGCGTGGTTCATGATCAATCAGTGATATTTCTCCAAACCACATAATGGGCTCTGCTATTGCAGATAATGCTTCATTACCATTTACATCGACGTAACCTAAGCTAATTGAGCCTTCAAGCACAGTATAAATGCCATTAAATTCATCTTGCGCACGAAAAATATAGCTATTTTTTTCAAAGGTGATTTGCTTGCCATGTTCTAAAATAAAATCTTGGAATGCCTTTGGAAGCACACTAAACCATGTGTTTTCTTTTAATCGGTTAATATAAACAAGGTCCAATATCAGCCCATCCATGAAAAAAATCATTACTTTGTCAAATAGCTGACAACTTTAAGTTTTCTTTATTTGTACAGTATGACTATAGATAGGTGAATAGGGAATGACTCATGTCAAATCTGGAGCAAAAACTTAGCCAATACGCGGCTTACCACTTAAACCATCAGAATATTTTGACGCATTTTGTGGGTATCCCACTCATCGTGTTTTCAATTTTATGCTTAACTGCAAGAGTTGGGATGGATATAAATAGTTTTAAACTGACTTTAGCCATCGTATTGATTGTAATTAGCTCAATTTATTATTTATTTCTAGATAAATTTTTCGGGCTACTCATGCTCATTATTTTAGTCGCTGTTTATCCACTGGCTAGCCACATTGCCGAGCTTTCTTTAGGACAATGGTTAACTGCAAGTATTAGCTTCTTTGTAGTGGGTTGGGTCTTTCAGTTTGTGGGGCATTATTTTGAAAAGAAAAAACCTGCTTTTGTAGATGACGTAATAGGACTTGCGATAGGACCACTATTTGTATTGGCAGAATTTATATTTATGCTAGGTTTTAGAAAGCCTTTACATGCGCGTATTTTACAAGAAGCACGCAGTAAACGTGAGATGATGGATTTAAGTCATTAAATATAAAAAAGCCCCAATATGCTGGGGCTTTTTATTAAGTTTAAACTTAAACGTTAAAACGGAAGTGCATTACATCGCCATCTTGAACAACGTAAGTTTTTCCTTCTAAACGCCATTTACCAGCTTCTTTAGCGCCGTTTTCACCGTTATATTGTACGAAGTCATCGTATGCAACAACTTCAGCACGGATAAAGCCTTTTTCGAAGTCAGTATGAATAACACCAGCTGCTTGAGGAGCGGTTGCACCAACTTTTACTGTCCAAGCACGTACTTCTTGTACACCAGCAGTGAAATAAGTTTGTAAACCTAAAAGCGCATAACCTGCACGAATAACCACGTTTAAGCCTGGTTCTTCCATGCCCATTGCTTCTAAAAACTCAGCACGATCTTCATCTTCTAATAATGAAATTTCAGCTTCGATTTGGTTGCAAAGAGGAACAACGATAGCGTTTTCTTCAGCCGCAAGTTTTTTAACTGCATCTAAATGTGGGTTGTTTTCAAAACCGTCTTCTGCAACGTTTGCAATATACATGGTTGGTTTTAAAGTCATTAAACCAAAACCACGAACTAATTTACGTTCGTCATCAGACAAATCAGCTGCACGAGCTGGTTTACCTTCGTCAAGTAAAGGTTGGATTTTTTCTAAAACTGCTTTAGTTGCTACAGCTTCTTTGTCACCGCCTTTAGCAACTTTAGTTAAACGTAAAATTGCTTTGGCAACAGTTTCAAGATCGGCAAGCGCAAGTTCAGTATTAATGGTTGCAATGTCGTCTAACGGATCAATTTTACCATTTACGTGAATCACGTTTTCATCTTCGAAACAACGTACAACATGAGCGATTGCATCAGTTTCACGGATGTTAGCAAGGAATTGGTTGCCTAAGCCTTCACCTTTTGATGCACCAGCAACAAGACCTGCAATGTCCACAAATTCCATTGTAGTTGGCAAAATACGCTGTGGTTTAACAATCGCAGCAAGTTTGTCTAAACGTGGATCTGGTACAGGAACAATACCTGTGTTTGGTTCAATGGTACAGAAAGGGAAGTTTTCCGCTGCAATCGCTGCTTTCGTTAATGCATTGAAAAGGGTAGATTTCCCTACGTTTGGCAGACCAACAATACCGCAATTAAAACCCATGAAAACCACTCACAAATGTGTAAATTAAAAATTGTCGCTGATTTTACATGAAAGCCATGACAAAGTCATGGCTAGAGCAGGGTTGTATTGCGTTTAAACTTTACGTTTATCAAGTTGCTGGGCTAATGCATCGCCAGTCGCTTGTACCAGCATGACTAAAACAATTAATACTAAAATGACAGCGACCATAATTTGCATATCAAAACGTTGATAACCATATCTATATGCGATATCTCCTAGACCACCTGCACCAATGGCACCTGCAATTGCTGATGAGTTAATCATAGTCACAATAGTTACGGTAAAGCCCGCAACAATACCCGGTAAAGCTTCTGGTAAAAGCACGTGCCAGATAATTTGTTTGCGGTTACAACCCATGGCCTGTGCTGCTTCAATTAAGCCTTGATCGACTTCACGTAAGCTAACTTCTGCAATACGAGCAAAGAAGGGAATTGCAGCAATAGTTAGTGGAACAACGGCTGCCCAAACGCCATAACTTGTACCGACAATCCAGCGAGTAAGCGGAATCAGAGCAACCATTAAAATAAGAAAAGGTACTGAGCGAGTAATGTTAATGATCCAACCTAAAGCCTGATTAAGCTTTTGTGAAGGATGGATACCATGTTCTGAAGTACTGACTAAAACAACTGCAATCGGTAAGCCAATTAAAAAAGCAATAAACGCAGATGCACCTACCATAAGTAAGGTATCTACAGTTCCAGTAATTAATAAATCAATGAGCTGGTCGTGCATAGCCAAGTACCTCAAATTGTGCAATTGCGGTTAATGCATCTTGTCGTATAGATGCAAAATCAATTTCTACGTTTGGAATACCGAATAAAAGTGAACCAATGATATGTCCTTGAATGGTATCGACCTGACTTTGATATAAATTGACGGGCGCTCTAAATCTAGCAAGGAGTTCTTGAATATCTGGAACCTGATGAGCCTCTGCTTCATATTTTAGTTTTACAATAATATGAGTCGAATCTTCATCGGGTAGAGGGCTGATTTTAAAAGGTAGATTGATCTGTTCAAGGTTCAGTAATTCTTGAGTAATTTGTTGTTCTGGTCGTGAAAATACCGACCAGACTTGCCCAGCTTCTACAATTTCACCTTGATCAATCACCACGACTTGATCGCATATTTCGCGAATCACCTGCATTTCATGAGTAATGAGTACAATGGTAAGACCAAGTTCCTGATTAATCTTTTTAAGTAAAGCCAAAATAGTGGCCGTACTTTCTGGATCAAGTGCCGAAGTTGATTCATCGCAAAGTAAAATTTCAGGGTGGTGAACCAGGGCACGTGCAATACCGACACGTTGCTTTTGCCCACCTGATAGTTGGGACGGATAAAAGCCAGATTTATCTGCAAGACCAACGAGTGCCAGAACTTCATTTACTCGGCTTTCTATATCTGCTTTGTTGTAATGGGAAACTTTTAAGGGCAATGCCACATTCTCCCAGACCGTTTTTGCAGACATTAAATTGAAATGTTGAAAAATCATTCCAATTCGTTGACGGGTTTGAATAAGCTCGGCATGACTCAATTCAGCAATGTTTTGTTGATGAATATGAATACTGCCTGTATTTACTTGTTCTAAGCCATTTAAAGTACGGAGTAAGGAAGATTTTCCCGCACCACTTTTACCGATAATGCCTAAAATTTTGCCTTGAGGAATATCAAGGTTAATCTCTTTTAAAGCATGCAGTTTTTGACCTTGAGACTGGTAAAACTTATTTAAACCACGAATTTTGATATGGGGTAGAGAAAAATCAACTTGTGATCCAAAACTCACCATGGTTATTCTCCTTACTTCCAGCCAGGGAACCAAAGTTTTGGCCCAATTTCAGCATCTAAAACAGCTTTAACTTTTGGCGAGTTTTGATAGATCTCAACAAATTTCTTTAATTTGTCGCCCTTATCTTGGTAGTCATCACGCACTACAAACAAAATGGCATAACGTTTATTTGTATTATCATCAAGTAAAAGCGCACTTTCAGGGTCAGCTGTTTTTGCTAAACGCAAGTAATGTGGGTAGCCAAAAGCCAAGTCAACATCATCAATTGCACGAGCAGTTTGTGGTCCTTCAACCTCAATGAATTGCAAGTTTTTAGGGTTTGAAACAACATCTTTAAGTGCAGATAAATGGTTGTTTGAATCTTTAAGTGTAATTAATTTAGCTTGCTGTAAAAGTAGTAGGGCACGACCTTGGTTCACTGGGTCATTTGGAATGACGACACGTGCGTTTTGGGGCAATTCATCTAAGCTTTTATATTTCTTTGAATAAAGTCCAACATGTGATGCGGCCCCCACTGCAAATGCCTTTAATTTAAAGCCAGTTTCTTTAATTACATTATCTAAGAAAGGTTGATGCTGGAAAAAGTTCGCATCAATATCCCCATGATTTAAGGTAATGTTTGGTGTGTTCCAGTCGGAAAACTCAACCAGTTTCACATTTAGACCCTGTTGCTTTGCTTCATCGGCAGCAGCTTGTAAGGTTTTTGCAAATGGTGGACTAATACCAATCACAAGTTCATTTGAGCCACTTTGACGATGTTTATTCCAAAAGAATAAAGCAACAAAAAGGACTACAACGACTAAGCCTACGCCTAGCCATTTTTTAGAGGCGGTTTGAGCCATGTCTATCTCCAAATTTAAGCAGTTATTTCTTCAATTTTTGTTAAGTTTTTGCTGTTGTTATAGGGACTACATCGGAACGCTTGAACAGGGTGTTGTTCTGGTAATTGATCACCCCGATTAAAGATTTTGTTCCGTAGTGAACCTGTTTTATATGCAGTTTTATAGCGACCACGTTGTTGTAACTCAGGAATGACCAAGCGAATAAAGTCGTGGTGAGACTCAGGTGCAACAGTGCGGGTCAAATTAAAGCCATCAATATCAGTTTCATCTAAAAGATGAATTAAGTATTCAGCAACTTCTTCGCCATTACCCACGATAAGTGGATAACGACCACCTAGGACATGCTGAGCTTTTAAGTCGTTTTTCGTGATTTGTTGCTCTTTAAATTTTTCGGTAATCGAAACAATACTGTT
Organism: Acinetobacter sp. XH1741; assembly: GCF_041021895.1. Taxonomy (NCBI): domain Bacteria; kingdom Pseudomonadati; phylum Pseudomonadota; class Gammaproteobacteria; order Moraxellales; family Moraxellaceae; genus Acinetobacter; species Acinetobacter chenhuanii. Next base: position 2,734,745 of record NZ_CP157428.1, on the reverse strand, counting down.
ACTTTTTTGATAAGGAATCGCTTCATCGTCGGCAAATTTACTTAAGTCGATGCCAGTTGAACTCGCATAATGCGCTAAGCCTGCTTCAGGACTTGCATACTGACGATATTCATTCAGTTTTTGTACAGCGAGATCATGTGTTTCGGCAACAACAACGGTTATACCGACAAAGACTTTAATGTCATCCGCTGAACGGCCTTGCTGTTCTGCAAGAGCACGAATCTTTTTCACTTGTTCACGTATTTTTTCGGGTTTGTCTCCACCAATAAATACACATTCAGCATGACGAGTCGCAAACTGCATACCCTTTGGTGATGCACCTGCTTGAAACAATGTTGGAGTGCGTTGCACAGAAGGAGACACCTGAAACACACCTTCACTTTGGTAATATTTTCCGTGGTGGTGAATGGTGTGAACTTTAGATGGATCTGTAAAAACACGCTGTACTTTATCTTTTTTTACTGCGTCGTTTTCCCATGAACCTTCCCAATATTTATAGCAAAGCTCTAAAAATTCTTCGGCTTGTTCATAGCGAGCATCGTGGTCTTTTAAACCTTTTTGACCAATTAAGCGTTCGGCACTGTCTAGATAACCTGTCACGATATTCCAGCCAATACGACCTTGAGTTAAATGGTCGAGACTCGCAAAGCGACGAGCAAACTGATACGGATGCTCATAGCTTAAGTTCACAGTGACCCCAAAACTTAAGTTTTGAGTGACTGCCGCCATAGCAGAAATGAGTGTAGATGGATCATGGCTCGGAAGCTGAATGGACTCTTTTAAAGTCAGATCAATACCGTTTTGATAGACATCATATACACCGGTAATATCGGCTATAAACAAGCCGTCAAATAAACCGCTTTCTAAGGTTTTTGCTTGTTCTGTCCAATAGCTGAGCTCATTAAAGCGGTGTGATTCATCACGTGGATGTGTCCATAAACCATGATTGATATGCCCAACACAATTCATATCAAAAGCATTGAGTAAAATTTCTTTCGCTTTAAATTCTGTCATTACAATGTCCCCCGACGAGGTGGTAGAACACCGTTAAGAACATAGTTCCCAATAAAGTAATACTTCCATCGTGCAGCATCATGCAGGGTATGTACACGTGCATTGCGCCAGAAACGGTCTAGGCCATCTTGTGACTGACTACCACGGCTTCCTGCGAGTTCAATCAGCTTAGATGACGCTTTTAGTGCTGTATCGCTACTATGCGCACGTACTTTAGCTACATCAATTGAAGCTTTAGCAATACTTTCAGGTGTGGTTTCAATTTTTGCGGCATCAATTGATTGGGCAGCTTGTTTTAATAAAACTTCACTTGCTCGTACATCTACAGCAATACGTCCTAACTCATAAATTGTTAAAGGATCTTGGTTGGCCGTTTCTACATTTGAATCGATCCATGGGCGAGCTTGATGTACTCTTTGTAAGCTTTCCTCAAAGGCTGCACGTGCAATACCTACTTCAATCGAGGCGTGCATAATTTGTGCAAAAGGGCCAACTAAGGTTGGTTGTAAAAATGCGATATCAAAAGGAATAACATCATCTGCATCGACAAAAACCTGATCAAATTTAACTGTACCGCTGCCTGTGGTTTTTTGACCAAAGCCAGACCAGTCATCTACAAGTTTTAGACCTTGTGAACCACTTTTTACAAACGCTAGATACTCTCGACCTACATCGTCCAAAACTAAAGTTGGAATACGATGAGCAAATAAACTTCCTGTGCAGTAAAACTTTTCACCCTGAATGAGATATCCATTTTCATGCGGACGGATATTGGTTTGTTTATGGGTTGAAGTTTTGGTTTTAAACTCGGCAAGTGCATTACCAAAGCGAGTACCATTTAATACTTCACCATATAAGCGTTGTTTTTGAGCTTCTGTGCCTGTATTACGTAACACTTCTAAAGCATAAAAATGGTTTTGTGGAATTTGTCCGATTGAACCATCTGCACCGCTTAAAAGAGCAATTACTTTAGCAACAGTATGACTTGAAACTTCAGCACCGCCATATTGTTTTGGTACTGTAATTGCCCAAAGACCAGATTGGCTCAAAGCATCAATTTCGGTATACGGTAAAATTCGCTTGGCATCTCGCTCAACTGCGGTTTTTTTAAATTGTTCGGCAAATTGTTTTGCAATTTCTAATGCTTCAGCATCATTTTGAATAATATGTGCTTGACCAGATGCCGAGGTTTGTTTGGTTTGAACTGATTGATATGAAGTCATGACAATTTCTCCTTAAATCCAGGCATGGCGGGCAGGGAAATGACTATTAAGGTAATAATTGCCAATGGCATGTAATTTCCAGCGAACAGGGTCGTGTAAGGTATGTACACGGGCATTTCGCCAATGTTGATCTAAATTATGTTGGCTTAAACTTGAACGACTTCCACCCAGTTCCAATAGTTTTTCAGAGATTTGTAGAGCCGCATCATTGGCATAGACTTTTGCTTCTGCGACCAAAATTGAAGCTTTTGCTACTTGCTCATCGGTCACATCTTGAAGTTGGTCAAGTTCATCTAAATATTCAGCAGCTTCATCAAGTAATAAAATTGCAGCATCGAGCAAAATATTTAACTTACCGACTTCTTGCAGGGTGTAATGTTCAAAGCTGGCTTTTTCAACATTTGCATCAATAATTGGACGGGCTTTATGAATAGTCGATAAGGTATCTTCAAAAGCGGCTTCTGCAATGCCGACATCAATTGCAACTTGTAATAATTGTGAATAGGCACCACGATATGTAGGTGCTTTAGTCAATAAGCGCTCATCAAAAATAAGTTCAGGATTAACTTCAACATGATTTAATTTAACTGTGCCGCTTGCAGTTGTACGCTGACCAAAGCCATTCCAGTCATTAATGACTTCAATACCTTGAGCGTCCGAATTCACAATCACTAAAACAATATGACCTTCGGGATGAACCGCTTTAATTGCAAGCCAATGCGCAAAACTTGTACCTGTCGAATAGAATTTTTCACCGTTTAGAATATATTTGCCATTTTCAATGGTAAGGGTAGTTTCTAATGTTTTTGAGTCATGCGTATTTCGCTCTGGGCCGCCGTTAGCAAGACGTTTACCTGCTAATATTTCTGAAAAGATAAATTGTTTTTGTTGTTCTGTGCCCATGATTTCGATCAGGTTTAGAAGGCTAATCTGATTTTGTGGAATCTGGCCAACATTGGCATCGCCCTTACTTAAAATACGGAAAACTTGAGCTAAGGTTTTATTGGAAACAAAAGCTCCGCCATATTTTTTTGCAATGCGAATTCCGCCTAAACCTTTTTGGCTAAAGCTTTCGATTTGCTCATGAGGTAGTAAGCGTTGTTGATCTCGTGTATTACGACCCTCTAAAGCAAAATCAGCCACTTGATAAGCAGCATTAATCGCTTGTTGATCATTTTGAATGACTTGGACGTATGCCGTCGTTTTAGATAGAGAATTAGACATAATGACACCTTGTATTGCTGTCATTACCTTACAAAAGAAATATTTTTCCACTAAACGAGGACTTATGCTCAGCTTATGAATAAAAGTGCAAAGCATTTTTTTTGATTTTTAAAGGATAAATAGAGATATAAAAAACCATTAAAAATCAATATTTTGATTGTTTGTGCTCTAAGGTGAATAACTGAAACAGTTTTAATATGAAAAAGAGCTATAAGTACGGTAAAAAAAGATATAAAAAATATAGACCTAATCAACAGCGAAAAATGAGCACAATATCCATTGTTTTCATTAAAAATAGCTTCTAAAGTATCTACTTACCGAAGACGATTTTGTACGAATAGTCAAATAAAAATAAATGTGGAGATTTTATGCGGGTTTTGTATCAGTTTCCTTTGTCTCACTATTGTGAAAAAGCTCGCTGGTTGTTAGACCATAAAGAACTTGATTATGTTGCTCATAATTTGATTCCTGGCTTTCATCGTGCATTTGCACAACTCAAAACAGGGCAAAATTTATTGCCCATTTTGAAAGATGATCATCGCTGGATTGCTGAATCAACTAAGATTGCACTTTATCTGGATGATACTTATCCGGAACATGCGCTTTTGCGCCGTGATGAACAGCTTAGACAACAAACACTTAAGATTGATAGTTTGGCAGATGAACTTGGTGTACATGTACGTCGTTGGGCACTTGCTCATACTTTAGCCCATGGAGACCATGCGTTAGAGATTATGATGGGTGAACAAGGTTACCTACGCCAGTTTGAAAAAATATCAAAACCTTTTCTCAAAACTTTAGTAAAGAAGAACTATAAGCTTCAAGAAGAGGTGGTGAGTGAGTCAAAAGAACGTATGGATGAACTCATTAATGAGTTAAACCATTACCTCATTGAAAACCAAGCTCGTTATATGGTGGGCGACAGGCTCAGTCTTGCTGATATTTCAGTCTGTTCTATGCTTGCACCACTATTAGAAGTGAAAGGTACGCCGTGGGAGCATGAAGAAGCAGAAGAGGTTTCTGAGGAATGGAGCAACTATCAAAAATATTTGCTTGATTTACCTCTTGGCCAATATGTTTTAAGAATATATCAAACTGAAAGAAACGCTCGGGTAGATTGGCGAGGAATTTAAACTATAGATTTTATAAAAGGCTCGAAGAAAATCGGGCCTTTTTCATTTTTTAGAAAATTTTTAATTACAAAAATATTACTATCAAATTATTAAATGATTTTTATTAAAACATTTATATATATTATTTAGACTCTCTATCTTGTTTTTATGGCCAATAACTCACCTTAATCTAACTATTTAATAACTTTCATTTTTGTTTTTGCAGAAAATCTAACTTTTCTAAAAACAGTTTTTAGAAAAATTTAAGATACTTTATTGTGCATGTGTTTACATTGTAATCAATAATTGCCACATTTAAGTGTAAATAGATGAGCTTAATAATAGACAGAAGATTAAAACATAGATTAAAGTAGAAACATGTGAGCAGTTTTAAAGGTATTAATTCTGCGAAACTGATAAATAATAAGTGAAGCAAATGGATGGAGTCCTGCTTGGAAAAGTTGGCTCGATAATTGCAATTTAATAATAAATCGCTCTATTTCTCTATAAGAATGATTCTTTAGGAAAATAGGGAGAATGATCATCAAGGAGTTCTTATGAAACGTTCTGCAACCTCTCTCATTGTTTCAACAATTATGCTTTGTACGGTTGGTGCTACTTCTCAAATACAGGCAGCAGATACATTAGCTAAAATTAAAAGTACTGGAAAAATTGTCATTGGTCACCGAGAGTCATCTGACCCAATTTCATATGTTGTTGGCGGTAAACCTGTAGGTTATGCAGTCGATATTTGTAACCAATTCGCAAATGACATTAAAAAAGAATTGAAAATGCCTGGTTTAAAAGTTGAATACAAGGCAGTGACTTCATCAACACGTATTCCTGAGCTTTTAGCCGGCAATATTGATATGGAATGTGGTACGACCACAAACTCTAAACAGCGTCAGCAGCAAGTTGGTTTCTCAACGAACTACTATGCAACAGAAGTACGCATGGCTGTTAAAGCAAATTCCGGCATTAAAAGTTTGGCCGATTTAAATGGTAAGGCAGTTGTTACTACCCAAGGTACAACATCTGACAAGTACATTAAAATGAATGAAAAAGGTCAGTCACTTAATGTACAAAACATTTATGGTAAAGACCATTCTGACTCATTTGCCATGATGGCATCTGGTCGAGCCGCAGCATTTGTAATGGATGACAATATCTTAGCTGGTTTAATTGCTAAGTCGTCTACACCAAAAGCATTTGCAATTGTAGGGCCAGTCCTTTCATCAGAACCTTATGGCATCATGATTGCAAAAGACGATCCGAAATTTAAAGCAATTGCAGACCGTACCGTAAATAATTTATGGAAAACAGGTCAGATGGATGCTTTGTATAAGAAATGGTTCTTATCGCCAATCCCACCAAAAAATACAAATTTGAACATGCAACCAAGTTCATCTTACAAAAAACTTAAAGCTCACCCAACAGATGCAGGAATCTAAGCAGATCCTTTTGTCCTAAATTTACTTGTGCAAATGTAAAGCTTCATTTGCACAAGTGGTCTATTTACTAAGATTTTCATTTAAGGGGCAAACATGTCAGTCGGCTCGCTAAACTGGACTATATTCTGTGCGGAGTCTAATGAATATGGTGTCGATAAGGCTGCATGGGCAGAATCAGTTTGTAAGGTTATTGGTAGTTCTAGCTACAATGCCTATTCTGAGGCGCCCACATGGTTACAAATGTTAGGCTCTGGTGTCTTTACTATGGTATGGACTGCCGTTGTAGCTTTTCTTATCGCATTTTTATTAGGTTCTCTCCTTGGGGTAATTCGTACTTTACCCAATAAACCACTCGCTTTTATCGGCAATTGCTATGTCGAAATATTCCGTAATATTCCTTTAATTGTACAGTTATTCTTCTGGGCCTTTGTATTTCCGGAGTTCTTACCAGATAGTTTAAGTGCCGGAAGTGGGGATGTTGTAGCAGGTGGATGGTGGAAAAACATTTTAAATCATCATCCTGCTGTCATTGGTGTTTTTGCTTTAGGCCTGTATACCGCAGCGCGTGTTTCTGAACACATAAGAGCGGGGATTAACACAGTTTCTAGCGGACAAAAATTCGCGGCTTCTGCAGTGGGCTTCACAACAGCGCAAAGCTATCGTTATGTGATTTTACCGGTTGCCTACCGTACAGTATGGCCAACGATTACTTCTGAGGCAATGAACGTCTTTAAAAACTCGGCAGTTTTATATGCCTTAAGTGTTTTAAATTTCTTTGCTTACACGAAAACGATGCGAGAAGAGACATCACAGGACATTATCATTCTTATTCTGTCTACACCTGTTTATTTAATCATTACCTATACAATTAAATTTGTGATGGCATGGATTGAAAAACGTATGGCTGTGCCAGGTTTAGGTTCAGGAGGAAAATAATTATGGATTTTTCTCTATTACATAATCCTGATGTTATTGCTGCATTAAAAGAAGGCTTTATCTTCACGTTGACTGTAACCGTGCTTGCAATGATGGGGGGAATCCTGATCGGAACTCCATTGGCAATGATGCGTTTATCTAATAACGCCATTGCAAGTAATTTTGCGAAGTTCTATGTAGACTTATTTCGCGGTATTCCGTTAATTCAGGTCATCTTTATTTTCTATTTTTTGTTGCCAAAAATATTTGAGTTTCAATCTGATATTTATTGGGGGCCATTATTTTCGAGTGTTGTAACTTTCGCTATTTTTGAAGCTGCCTTTTTCTCGGAAATTGTGCGTTCAGGCATTCAATCTATTTCAAAAGGTCAAGTTAATGCAGGCTATGCTTTAGGGTTTACCTATGGGCAATCTATGCGTTATGTGGTGTTACCACAGGCTTTCCGTAATATGCTCCCAGTATTACTCACTCAAACTATTATTCTATTTCAGGACGTGTCATTAGTTTATGTCATTAGTGCACCAGACTTTTTAGGGCGTGCAGATACATTGGCTAATACCTATGGACCTGAAACAAAAGCAACATTCTACTTAATCGTCGCTGTGGTGTATTTCTGTAGCTCGTTTGTGCTATCGCAATTAGTCAAACGTTTACAGAAAAAAATTGCCATCATTCGCTAATTGGAGATTTTAAATGCCAATGATAGACATCCAACATATCTCTAAATGGTATGGTGATTTTCAGGTTTTAACAGATTGCACGACGAGTATTGAAAAAGGTGATGTCGTTGTTGTTTGTGGACCATCTGGTTCAGGAAAGTCAACACTCATCAAAACTGTAAATGCTTTAGAACCTTTCCAACAAGGTGACATTATTGTTGATGGAGTTTCATTAAAAGATCCAAAGACAGATCTTGCCAAATTTCGTTCTCGTGTAGGGATGGTGTTCCAGCATTTTGAACTGTTTCCTCATATGACTGTGTTGGAAAATTTAACCATCGCACAAGTCAAAGTATTGAAGCGTTCAGTTGTTGAAGCACGCGAGAAGGGCCTTAAGTATTTAGAACGAGTTGGGTTACTTGCTCATAAAGATAAATTTCCAGGGCAACTCTCAGGTGGTCAGCAACAACGTGTTGCAATTGCACGCGGACTATCTATGGACCCAGTCTGTATGTTGTTTGATGAACCGACTTCGGCACTTGATCCGGAAATGGTAGGTGAAGTCCTTGAGGTGATGGTACAGCTCGCACATGAAGGCATGACGATGATGTGTGTTACACATGAAATGGGTTTTGCTAAACGGGTATCTAACCGTTTAATTTTCATGGATGAAGGAAAAATTCTTGAAGATTGTCCAACCAATGAATTTTTTGATAATTTAGAAGCTCGTCATGACCGTGCTAAATTGTTCTTGAAGAAAATTCAGGCTATGCATTAAACAATTTTTATAAAAAAAGAGCCTTCTTGGCTCTTTTTTTATGAAAATTAAATTTTGATCGGCTTTTAGTATCTTTATAAAACCATTGTATTTTCAATGCAGAGCTAAAGCTATAAGGTATACTGTCCTCATTGTAGAGTTTTGGCTGGAGCAAAGAATGGAGTTAGACCGTTTTGATAAACAAATTCTGGAAATTTTGTCTCATGAAGACCTGAATTTGAATGAGCTCTCAGAACGGATTAATCTTTCAGTTAGCTCAGTTCATCGCCGCATTAAGCACTTGATTGAAGCCAATATCATGGGGCAGCTTAAAAGAGAAATTAATTTTAGCAAATTAGGGTTTACCTTGCATATTTTGCTACAGGTCTCTTTAAGTAAACATGATAGTGAGACTTTTGATAAATTTCTTTCTGAAATTGAAGCCATTCCTGAAGTAACAAATGCTTTTTTGGTTACGGGTCAAAGTGCAGATTTTATTCTTGAATTAGTCGCACGTAATATGGACGATTACAGCGAAATTTTACTCAGACGTATTGGTAAAATTGACAATGTAGTTGCGCTACATTCAAGTTTTGTTATTAAAGAATACAAGGTTTTTAATTGTTATAACTTATTAAATAAACTATAAAAAAACGCACCATTTGGTGCGTTTTTTAATTCACATGTATGGTTTAAGCATCTAATTGAGCCAAAACTTCATCACTGAATTCAACGTTTGTATAAACGTTTTGTACGTCATCTAAATCTTCAAACATATCAATCATTTTGAGAATTTGTTTTGCTTGGTCGACATCTGTAATTTCAGCTTTGGTTGATGGACTCATCACAACTTCTGCGTTATCAGATTTTAAACCTGCAGCAGCAAGAGCATCTTGAACTTCACCAAAAGTTTCTGGTGAGGTAATTACTAAAATTTCATCTTCAGAAACTTCAATATCTTCTGCGCCCGCTTCTAAAGCAACTTCCATGATTTTATCTTCTAAAGAAACATCTTCAAAAGTAATTTCACCACGTTTAGTAAATAGATAAGACACAGAACCCGCAGTTCCTAGGTTACCATTTGTTTTACTAAAACAGTGACGTACATCTGGTACTGTACGGTTAAGATTGTCAGTCATTGTTTCAACAAGAACAGCAACCCCACCAACACCATAACCTTCGTAAGTTACTTCTTTTAAATCATCGTTATCTTCACCACCGGCACCACGTTGGATTGCACGGTTAATGGTATCTCTTGTCATGTTGACAGAAAGAGCTTTTTCGACAACAGCACGAAGGCGAGGGTTGCTAGCAGCATCTCCACCACCAAGTTTAGCAGCAGTCACAATTTCACGAATATATTTAGTAAAAACTTTACCGCGACTGGCATCTTGTTTCGCTTTACGATGCTTAATATTGGCCCATTTAGAATGACCCGCCATGGAAGTGACTCCAAAAATTAAAAAATGCAAAAGTGACAGAATATTAGCATAGCCAAGGTTTTCTTGAAAACCGTTGTCCTGCGTTTTGTTAGCCAATTAAAACGACTTAAAAGAGCTAAATTTAGATAAAAAAATAAGCTCAAAATCTTTAGCGAACCAACTAGCTAATTTTCACATCAATACCATATTGAGCATAAAGTTCTTTAATTGTTTCAAGGTCCTTTTGTAAATCTGAAGGATAAATCTTACCTAAAATACCGCCTTTTTTTGTTTTAGCATTTGCATACATAAGTACAATAGGAACATTTGCAGCTTTTGCAATATGCCAAAAGCCAGTACGGATAGGTTTGCGATCTGATCCATCTTTTGCGCGAGTTGCTTCGGGTGCAATCACTAAATTAAAAGTATCATTACTTTGAAATTTCTCGACCATTTGAGAAACAATATCTTTGCTTGCTTTACGGTCTACAGGAATGCCACCTAGCTTTTCAAGTATAGGTTTCATAGGGCCTTTGAAAAGCTCTTTTTTAATTAGCGTATGAATTTTTAAATCTAATATTTGAAACATAGCGATTGATAAGATTGCATCTAGGTTAGAAGTATGTTCGAACCCAATAATAACTTGTTTTTTCTCAAGAATTGTAGGATCTACATCATAGGTCCAGCCAACTGCTTTAAAGATTGAATTGCCTAAAAATTTTTTCATAGATATAGGGGAGACAATAAGGTTGCGGAATTCTAATATGAGTTCGCCTAAAAGGATAGAAAATTATCGTCGTGTTAAATTTTATTGATTCAACCTAAAAGTTAAATAAATTGTATATTTATTAATGTTATATTTTAACTCTTTTATGAAAAGATAAACCTATTCAGAAATTTCAGTTTTAATTAAATATTCAATGTATTGCCATTTTTTAACTGGATCAATTATATTTTTATCAATTGTTCCGTCAATAATAATTCCATCAATAATTGAGATGATGATATGCGTAAGAGGAGTAGGATCTTTAATATTTAATTCTAATAATAAATTGTTAAGTAAGTTTATGAGCCAAACAGTATATTCTTGAAATGGTTCACGGATTGAAGTGTATTGTTTAGATACTTCAACAAATGCCTTTTTAAATAGACAACCGTTAAAATTTTCACTATTAATCCAATCTATATACCAATTAAAAATTAAGTGTATTTTTTCAATAGGATCTGCATCTGGATGTAAATTTAGCTTTTCATAAATTGAATTTTGGATATTAATATTTCGGTGTTGCAGACATTCCATAATTAAACTTTCCTTTGAAGGGAAATATTTATAGAAAGTCATCTTAGCTACGTTTGATTCAGCAATAATTTTATCAATACCTGTAGCGTTATAACCAATTTGATTAAAAAGGTTTAAAGCAGTATTTATAATATCTTCTTTTTTTGACATTACCTTTCCATATAGTTAAAAATAATTATTGCTTGGTATAAATTTAAAATTTTTAATCAAAATGATCATAATCAAAAACATAAATTGATTCAAGTTAATATTTTAAAAATAATACATCTTATTTTTAAGTTTTTTTTAATATTCTATTTGATTTCGTATGATTTTAATTCTAATATGGATTTTAAAAGAAATGGGATTTATTTTTATTATAACCATTTGTTTTTAAAATAAAATATTGAAATTCACTATGCTTTAATAAGTTTAATGAGAATGGATTATGCCTAAAAAATTCGAGAACTTTAATAATCCTAGAAAAAAAGCACTTGCGGGGATGAAGCAAAGCATTTCAAATGAACTTTGGGATAAAAATCTTAATTTTTTAACTCAATTAAGAGCAAAGATTGGGAAACATCCTGTATCTCATCATCCTGCAATTGAAACTTTGAACAATGGAGAAGTTAATAAAGAACATTTAAAACGTATTCACTTAGAATATCGTCATGCAATTGTACAAACATTTACAGATGCTTTATTGATTGCTCAATATCAAACAAAGCAATTAGAGCCTAGATTGCATGCTGGAGCAAAAATGTTTCCACGTTTTCTTTTAAGCCTCAACATATTTGATGAGTTTGGGTTCAGGCCAGGAATCGATCGGGATGGTTATTACCAAGGTAATCCTGAATATGCACATTATCCATTATTTGAAGATGTACTTAATGACTTTGGCGTGACTGAGCAAGAGCGCTTGAACTATAAACCCACAGAAATTGCAGATCAGGTGAGGAAGTTTTTAGAAAACTCATATGATAACTATAAAGCTGTTTCAGCTTTATTGGCAGTCGCAGAAGAGGAAGTGATTCTATATAGCCCACCTTTACGAAAAGCAACGAGTGCTGTAGGAATAGATGTTGAAGGAGGAGGCTATTACCATGTTCATGGTATATCTGAAGATGAGACAGCTGAAGCAGCAGATGACGACCATGAGGAAGATCTTTGGTTCATTTTAATGCAAGCATGTACTGAAGACGACTACCGCAATTTAGAAAAATTATGTCTCGAATATTGTGATTTATGGGAAAAGTTTTGGGATGTTCAAATGGAAAACTCAAAATCCATGCCTAAACAGAATTTGGCTTAGAAATATATCAAATCCCTGAATTAAAAAATTATAATGATTAAAAATAAATGGACTGTTCAACAATATGGAAATAGCAAAAGATTTTTAAAGTTTAAATGAACATTTTTTAATAATCTTATAGAGATATTTAGCCATATATAGAAAGATCTGAAATGAAAGAACCCCAAAAACTGTAAGTTCTTGGGGTTCGAATTTGGTGGGCCCACACAGACTTGAACTGTGGACCAACGGATTATGAGTCCGCTGCTCTAACCAACTGAGCTATAGGCCCTATAAGTAAGAAAAGCTTTTAATCTCAAGGCTTTTCAGTGCTTGCAATACTAATCAATTTTTTTCTCAAACACAAGTATTTTTCAAAAGTACGCGTAGTAGACCTGAAAAAAATTTTGCTATATTGTTAATTACCACAAGCGGTAGGGATTCTAGCTTATGAGTACTTCACGAGTAAAGCTAACAAAGTCATTTATCGATCAACTCGAACTCATTCCTGCAATTTATCGAGATAGTGAGATTATTGGTTTTGCTCTTCGTGTGAATAATTCTTATAAAACGTATATTGTAGAAAAAAAAGTAAATGGTAGGGCAATTCGTTGTAAATTAGAGAACTATGAAAAAATTACGCTTGAAGATGCACGTATACTGGCAGAGCAGAAGTTAAAAGATTTGTCGGATACAAATTTTCTAAATATTAAAAGTACTTCGCTTAAAAAAAATGATCAACCAAATCTAAATGAAGCTTTTCATGCATATATAAATCATCACAAGTTAAAAGAAAGAACTTTAGCCGATTATAAAAAAGTGATAGAAAAATATTTAATAGACTGGGGTGAGGTTCAGCTCGTTAATCTTACTCAGCAAATGGTTGAAGATAAGTACATAGAGTTATCTAAAAGCAGCTACGCAACGGCTAATTTATGTATGCGTGTACTGCGAGCTATTTATAGTTTTTCAGTTAAGTATTATCAAAATAAAAAAAATGAAATAATTATACCTATGATGAATCCAGTGGCTTTTTTAAATTCGAAACACCTTTGGCATAAAGTTTCACCTCGAAAAAGCTATATCGATACTGAAAATTTGAAGAAATGGGTTCATGCAATAATTGAATATAATGAGAGAGGGCAAGAATATGAAACAAATAAAGATTTCTTATTGACGCTCATACTAACGGGGTTTTTTAGAACTGAATGTGAGTCGTTACGTTGGGAAAACATCGATCTAGGTAAAGGAACGCTGTCCTTTATAAATACTTATAATAATGAGGAATATATACTTTATATGGGAGATTTTCTTTGGAGTTTAATGAAAAAACGGAGAAAACAAATTAAAGGTGAGTGGGTATTCCCATCTATGAAATCTGAAACTGGGCATATTGTTAATATTTCAAAAGTTCGAAATAGAATTAATGAAAAGAGTCATATCGCTTTTACTTTTCAAGACTTACGTAAAACTTTTAATTTTGTTGCAAATAACTTAAGTGATGAACCGTTATTTATAAAAAAAACCAATGAAAAGAAAGCAATATTAGATGTTAAGAAAGTTATTGAGCATCAGGAAGTACGCCATAAAATGAATAAAATTGAGCAAGAAATTCTGGGTTCCTATAGAGATCAACTCATCGCAGAAATGAAGAATAACTAATAAAAATTTCACTTTTAGAAACGAAGAATAAGCATTTCAAGAGCTTTTAAAATTAGGATAAGTTTAAAGTAAGTTTTGTTGATAAAACAAAGAATGAATATTCCTTCACATTTTTTACAACTATTTGTAATTCATGAATTTTATACTTGACTAAAACACTTGGAATTTATACATTAATAAAGTATTTTTTGATAATTATTATTATTGCTTAGTCCTGAAATACAGTAAGAAGCCTATTCCCTATGAATAGGCTTTTTGCTTTGTGGTAGGTGATAGTACAAAACTAAATTGCTTAAAAAGTAGTCGCATAAAGCAAATATATTCTTAGCTATATTTTTAATAAATTGAAAAGGATTGACACGTAATTTTTCATTATGAACAAAAATGATTTATATAGTAGCCAAAGTGAAACATGTCTTGATGCTAAGTTTAATTTTCACTAAACGAGGCATAGGAGTGTCATCATGTTAAAAGCAATGTTTTTCTTTAGCGCAGGTGCAATGTTTGGTTATTGTTATAAGCACAATAATGATAAAGCCGTAGAGGATAATAAATCTAAATAAGCACCCCAAAAACCGTCTGAATGGCGGTTTTTTTAGACATGTGGATCAGATAAACTTGCTTGAATAATTTGAACAAGCTCTCTAGCTGCTTTTGATAGAGGCTTATCTTGAAGCCAAATCAGATAGATAGATAGTGGTAGATGGTTTTTGGTATTTTTAAAATCGAGTTGAACTAAATGTCCTTGTTCAATTTTGTCTTTCACTAAAGATAACGGAAAATTCCCCCAACCTAAACCAGCTTCGACCATATTAATTGCTGTTTGTAAACTATTGGTTTTCCAATACATTGCTCCAACAATTGAACGTGCATCTTGCATTTCTAATTCACTACTTGAAACTACAATTTGCCGAATATTAATTAACTCTTCAATAAAGAATTTCCTATTTTTTTGTTTTAAAAGTGCATGTTGAGCTGAAATTGTAGCAACCACAGTTTCCGTCATTACCAATTGTAAGCTTTCACGCATTTTGATATTGAGATTTGAGCCCGCCAGACAAAGACTAATCTTTTCTGTATAGAGCAAATTAAGAATATCATCTTGAGGCGCTGTAATAATCTCTATATTAAGTAAAGGAAATTTATCAGCCAGTTTTTTTATTGCTTGAAAAAGTAAATCAGTATTCGCATCTGAAACAACACCAATTTTTAGCTTACTTTCAAGCCCTAAGGAGAGTTCATATGCATGTGTGCCTAATAGCCTAAGTTGTTCTGCAATAATTCGTGCTTGAGGTTCTAAGGCTAAAGCTGCCGAGGTAGGGATGACTTTGCGGTGTGTGCGCTCAAATAAGGGATAGCCTAGTTCTGCTTCAATATTGGCAACGGCCATACTGACTGCCGAAGGGACACGATTTAACTTACGAGCGGCTGCCGAGAAAGATCCAGTATCTAATACAGTTAGAAAAAGCTCGATATTTTCACTATTAAAATTCATTTTGGTATCAGTGGAACTGAAAGCAGTTAACTTTATATGTGATTTTAACTGAAACTAAAATAAAAAGAAGTAAGTAAAGTTGATTAGTTATGCAAGGTATAAAGCGTCGTATAGTCTATGTTTCATCATATGAAATTATTGGCATGGTCATTTCATCAGTCGGTTTGGCACTTTTGGCTGGAGACAGTGTAGAGCACACTGGACCACTTTCAGTCATGATTACCACCATTGCGGTTACATGGAATTTTATCTATAACATCCTGTATGAAAAGTGGGAAGCTCGCCAAGAAAATAAGGTGCGCACTGTTAAACGAAGAATTGTGCATGCGATCGGCTTTCAAATTACATTAGTCATGTTCTTAATTCCGCTTATTGCTTGGTGGATGAATATTTCTCTGATTGCTGCATTCTGGCTAGATGTTGCATTTATTATTATCATTCCAATTTATACATTTATATTTAACTGGACATTCGATAAATTATTTGGACTGCCGCTGTCTGCACAAAATCAGACTGTTCAAGAGTAAAGACTGTTTTAACGAGATATCAAAGCTATATTTATGAGGCTTTGATATCTCAATTTAAAATTATTTGATTCGTTCAAGCTCAAGGTTTTTTGAAACCTTTATTTGAGCCCTTTTGGCTAACACATAATATAAAAGTGCAGTCGATAGCAAACCGACTAGCCAAGATAAATCAACTCCACCTAGCATTTGAGCAACTTGACCTTTATAGAATTTGCTATCAATAAAAGGTAATTGAAGTAAAATCCCAATAAAATAACAAGCAATACCAATCGTGTTCCAGCGACCATATTTACCATTTGGGTCGTATAGTGCCTCTACCTCACATTCTTCTTTAGAAATAAAATAGTAATCAACTAAATTAATTGCACTCCATGGAATAAAGAAAGTGAGAAGAAATAGAATAAAAGCTTTAAATGCACTTAAAAATGTATGTTCACCGACAACTGCAATAAATGTCGAGATGAGAACCATGACAAGAACAATAGAAAGACGGGTTAATTTGGAAATCTGTCCGGTTGGCTTAAAACTGTTCCAAATAGTGGCAATACACATAAAATTGCCATAAGCATTGAGTGTAGATAAAGTGACCTTTCCAAATGCAATACTAAAATATAAAAAAGTGATTACAAGAGCAATTGGATTCATACCTACGACATACTGAACTTCATTTCCAACAAAACTCCCGTTTGATACTTGAGCAATGAATACACCTAGCATCATAGAAATTTGTGAACCTACTAAAGACCCCAAACCAACTGCCCAAAACACCCGAGTTGAAGAGGTTTTTGTAGGAAGATAGCGGGAGTAATCTGCAACATAAGGACCAAATGAGATTTGCCAAGATGCAGAAAGAGATACAGCTAATAAAAATGATGACCAGCTGAAATGACGTACCGCGAGTAATTCTGAAAAATTAGAGAGAGCTAAAATTTGAGTAAGAATGATAATAAATGCAATTAAACCGATAATACTCGCGACTTTTCCTACCCAGTGAATTAATCGATAGCCAATCGTTGCAAATATAATAATAAAACAAGCATAAATTAAAATACCTGCTGTATTACTCACTTGTACAAGGTGGGCAAGTGCTTTACCAGCTAGGACTTCACCCGTAGCGGTAAAACCAATATACATAAGACAAACGAGAATAATTGGAATACATGCGCCATAGACTCCAAATTGCACTCGACTCGAAATCATTTGGGGAAGGCCAAGTTTTGGTCCCTGAGCTGCATGTAAAGCCATAACAGCGGCACCAAAGCATTGACCAATGAATAGTCCAATGATCGACCAAAATACATCCCCACCTAAGACAACGGCCAATGCACCAGTCACAATAGCTGTAATTTGTAAATTGGCACCAAACCAAAGTGTAAATTGGGCGAATATACTGCCGTGTCTTTCATTTTCTGGAATGAAGTCAATACTTCGGTTCTCAACAAACCCACTTTTCGATTTCCCAGTTGATGAGTCCATGTCACTCTCCTTATCCTTTAAGAGCTTATCTTTTATTAGAATCCATTTTGTATAAACAAATACAAACATGTATATACAAGTTATTTAAAAAAGAAGCAATGGGTTTGCTTAAATCATTGCTATAAAATTTTGGGCTTATAAATTGAGATGTGCTAAAAAACTAGAACAGAGTTATGAGGTTTTTTATAAAGATGAGTGTGTTTAAGCCGTAAAAGAAGTTAATAAAAAGCCCTCTAGTGAGGGCTGATTTTCAAACTTCGGCATTAAGAATAGCTTGAAAAAATGCAGGTAATTCCGAAAATTGAACTAGTTGAGTTTTGTCTTCATGTTTGTAGTAGTACTGATAATGTGGTGTTTCTAAAGCGTTATCGAGGTATTGAGTTGCATCGGAGAATTGAGCTTTTGCAACGGCTTTATCTTTCTTAAATTTGACAATAATTGGGTTAACAGAGTTCAGTTTGACGGGTACACCATTTTCAAATTTGGCAGTTTCAATTAATAAAGATATTTTAAAATCACCAAATACGACACAAAACTGACCTCCATTCTCGGTTTTAATTTCTCGATCATGAAAAAGCTCTTTAAATAAATTTTTTAAAGATTCTCGATGCTTGTCTAAGGCTAACTGAAAATCATGATCTTGTTGCTCTAGTTTCTCTTGCTCTTCTTTTAGCAATTTCGCTTGCTTTTCGATTGTTGTGAAATCCAAATTCATCTTAATTTCTCCTTGTTGTGTTTTAAAACTATATATGGCAACCATTTGTTAAGTTTTAAAGAAACATACATTGTTTGTTACAACGCAATAATTAAGATGAATTTGTGTGATCATTATTTAGTGCAAGGGGTGGTAATAAGTGTAGGGCGCTTGATTCGAATAAAACCTCCACTACACATAACGCCTAACATCACTAAAGCAGTCCCTATAAGTTGCCAAACATTTAATGTTTGACCAGCCAATAGTGCAACTAACATACTAAAAACTGGAACAAAGTTAAAAAAGATTGATGCTCGGCTTGCACCTAATTTTTGAATACCATTAAACCAAAATAAGTAAGCAATCATGGTAGAGCAAATAATGACATACCCCATAGCTAGATGCGCTGTAATAGGGGCCATCGATATAGCTTTAAAAGGATGTTCAAAGATTAAACTTAAGATAATTAAAGTTACTGCACCGAACATCATAGAAAAAGTGGTCGTTTCTAAAGGAGTTGCATTCTTTACATAAAGGCGTGATAGCACATTAGCTAAGCAAAAACTAATACCACCCAATAAAATAAATAGATCACCAATTGCTATTTTTAAATGCAATAGAGTTGAAATATGACCATGACTAATAACAAAGAGTACACCACTTAACCCAAAGATGACGCCAATCGCCTTAGGAAGAGTTAGTTTTTCACCATCAAGTAAAATGGCTAACAGTAAAGTGATCAATGGGGTAGTTGCCATGATTAAAGCACCATTAACCGCCGATGTGGTTTGTAAGCCATAGAAACAACCTATATTAAAACCAGCAATCCCTATAACTCCAATAAGCAAATAGATAAATAAATTCTGCCGTAAAGCCGCCCAACGTAATTTCCCCATGATTGAAAAAACAATAAATAGGCCAATACTTGCAATTGTAAAACGTTCAGCCGCTGCTGAAAGCGGAGGCATGTGTTGGATAATATAAGACATAGCATTAAATGCTGAGCCCCAAAACAGCATTGTGACCACAACACCGATGTAGGCATAGATCATTGTTTTATTCATGATTGGGCTCCGAAAAAAGAATGTCTTTATTTTGAATAATCACTTAAAGGTGTACAATTCCATATTAATTCATCTCTGATGTGAAAATTTGCACAATGATTGATTGGGAAAATCTACATTACTTTTCAGTTTTTACTGAAGAGAAATCACTCTCAGCTGCGGCAAGAAAATTAGGCGTAGACCATGCCACTGTTGCAAGAAGAATCGCGCAGTTAGAACATAATTTAAAATTAAAGTTAGTTGATCGCAGGCCACGTACCTACATACTTACTCCAGATGGAGAGCGGCTTGCCCAAGTTGTAGCTCGTATGATGGAAGAAACGTTTTCCATTGAGCGACTTGCTCAGGCTGGACAGCAGGAGGTTGCGGGTACTGTTTCTATTAGTATGCCTCCATTAACGGCTGCTCATTTAATCATGCCTCATCTTGGAAAATTTTATCGACATTACCCACAGTTAAAATTGCGTGTACTGGGAGATGTCCATTATGTATCTTTACAGCATAGTGAAGCTGATATTGCTGTACGGTTTGGCAGACCTAAAGATGAATATTTAGTTGCTCGTAAAGTTGGGGAAATTCCGTTTGGAATATATGCTGCACCAAATTATTTAGCTTCAACAGATCAAGAAAATTATGAGTGGATTAGTGCGGAGGTTGGGGGAGTACATGGGCAGAAACAACAAAAATTAAAAGAAAGATTAAATAATAAAGCGCCAATAATGGTTACTAATCATCCTGAATTGCAGTGGAGAGCTACATGCGGTGAAGTAGGTTTAGCTGTATTACCTGATTTTTTAGGAGGACTTGGCAACTTGGTGAGACTTCCGGATGATCAACCGATGAGTGCAGAAATCTGGTTGGTAACACATGAGGATTTAAGGCATAGTCCGGCTGTACGCGTAGTAATGGATTTTCTTATGGGTTGTTTTGAGTCTTTTAGAGTCTAGCTTTTTTGAATTAAAAACGAACTTATATCAGTCTAAAAGCTGCTAGGGTTTAGCAGCTTATCCAAGTCGATAAATATTTAATCTAGACTTACCTCTATCCCTTTACGTAAATTAGATTGGTCCCGATCAGAATTTAAATCAATTTTAGTATACGCTTTGGCAAGTATGCTTCGGGCAACAAAATTAATCGGTTTCTCTATCAACCTTGGTAATTTGATACCTAAAGGGTTGGTTTCAGTTTGAGACATTTCAGTTGTTACCCTTGTTCCCATAATGTAGTCAAACCAAGGTTTGGTAACGCACCAGTTAGCATTCTGATTGCTGGTCATGTGATGATCGTAATGCCAAGGAATCCGCTTTTTTGCATATTCTGGGTCTAAATGGGACTTTGAATGTACACGCCAGTAATTCCATATTCCGTAATAAAGCCCAGCCGTAAAAAAAGGGGCAACTGGTAAAAAAATAGTAGCGGCTCCAGCTAATCCGAGTAATGCTGTTTTTTCATTATACATTTCGGCATTCTTAAACATTGATTCAGCATAACCCTCATCTTGAAAGCCATTTAAACGAGCGCGTTTATGATGTGCGATATGGGTAAAAAATGGACTATTACGATACTGACTCGGATATTCATGTAGCCAAACCTTATGAAAATACCATTCAAGACCATTAGCGACGAAAATACCTACAGGGAGTCCAAGCATAATAGTGACTTCTCATGAATTACAATTTAAAGTCATTCTAAAAGAAGAAACTTCGATCTCTTTGACCGAATAGGCAATACAATCATTGCCTTTAGAATCAATTTGACTCTTTTTGTTTGCGTTGTCGGTAAGCACTTGGAGTTTCATTTGTCCAACGCTTAAAAGCTCTTGTAAAGGCTGAAGGTTCAGAGAAGCCAGTTAAATAGACAATCTGATCAATAGTTTCTTGAGTATTTGCGAGTAACTTTCTCGCTAGCTTTTCTCGGTAGTGATTTAAAATTTGCTCATAAGTCGTATTAATGGCGTGTAAATCAGCACGAAGTGTTCGAGGATTTCGATTTAACTGCTCAGCAATAAAATTTTGGTCAAATTGACCAGACTCAAGAAGCCCATTTCCAAGCAAACGTTCTATTGCGTCGATCAATTGATGTTTTTCTAAATTTATTAATTGTTGCTCAGCAATATTTTCATGGACTCTCAGTAATTCTGGTTCAGCGGCAGGTGAGGCTTGAGTTAAAAGAGTACTAGAAAAAATGATAGATCCTGATGGTTGGCCTAAAACTACAGGACATTGCCAAATTTCTGTATAAGTTTCAGGTGCAGCTCCATTTGGAAAAGTTAAATGAATTTCTATGGGGCTAAAATGGTTATGAGTAATATATTTAAAAAAACTGATAAATATACCTATTGCTGCTTCTAGATAGTGTCTTACTGGGTGATCAAAGCCCGATAAAATAGCTTTATCTTGCTCAACTGTAAGTGAAAGGTTAAAGACGTCTGTAAGTAGAGCTTGATATTTTAATGCTCTTTTTAAACCATCGCCAAACGTAGGGCTACTTAAGAAAAGATATTCAATAACCAACCCTCTAAAGGTAGGCATTTGATTCCCAACATGTAAGCCTATATCTTTATTTTTACTAATTTTTTCGGCTGCTGTCCAAAATCGATTTTGTGTTGAATTATCGCGGCGAACATTTTTATCTGGAGGCTGATTGGGCAAATTAACACTAGCAAAAATAGATGCAGCATCTAAACCCATATTCTGCATTGTTTGATAAGTCATCCATAAAAAGATGCCCGCATCCGAGGATTTTCTAGACATACTTTAAAGTTAATCCTTTTTATTTAAATTAATTTTAGACGTATTCAATCACTCTTTTGTACTTCTGGCTATCAGGTTACTTAACGTATTGATCATTCAGGAAAATAGCCTGCATCTTCCCGACCTTGTTTTAGGGCTAAAATAAAGCATATTAAAAAAAGTAAACCAATAAAAAATAAGAAAAAATCTAAATGACTAATACCAAAACCAATTGCCGAGGCCCCTAAACTTAATAATAAAATCTCTGTACACGACAAATTTCACAGAACCCTTATCCTATCAGGATTCTGCCTTCTTAAAATTGCCAAAATTTCCTTAAACTCTTCTTTTTTCCCAAAACCAATTAAACGCTGAATCGCCATTTGAACATAGTCTAAACCATAGCGAAATAAACTCATTGAGAGTCGTCCATGCTTCTTTATTTTTATCGCTTTTTTTTGATCATGTTGCCATTCACCCGTTAAGTAACACCAACAGAAGCTTATAGCTAACACCGCAATCAATTTTTTCACTCGTCTAGGGTCTGTCAAGCGCGTATTTTCAAGATTAAACCCGCGTCCTTTGAGACAACTGAATAAGGTTTCAATTTCCCAGCGTAATGCATAATCCTGAATAGCATTGGCATTAAACTGAGGAGAAACGACGAGTAAAAGCTCTCCATTTTCTAACTGTAGTGCACTTATATATAGTTTCACCCGACCAACCAAAATCCGTCGTTTACGACATTCAATTTGACCAACTTTAAGATGGCGAAATAAATCACTAATTTTATGATTCTTTCCTAAATGATTGGTGACAATGAAGTTTTTTTAACACGAATGCAGAAGTTGATGTCTTGTTCAATTAACCATGTAAACCACTGCTCACCGATAAACTCTCTGTCTGCGAACACATTCACAATACGGTCTTTACCAAAAATGGCTATAAAGCGTTGAATCAAAGCAATGCGCTCTTTCGTATCTGAATTTCCACGTTTATTAAGCAATGTCCAAAGGATAGGTATCGCTATTCCACGATAAACGATTGCGAGCATCAGGATATTAATATTTCGTTTTCCCCATTTCCAATTGGTTCTATCTAAAGTCAGTTGCACTTGGTCGAATGAAAACATATTGAAAATCAACTGAGAAATTTGACGATAATCAAAATACTGACCTGCAAAGAAGCGCTGCATACGTCGATAAAATGATTGTGGTAAGCACTTGATGGGCAAGGCTTTAGATGCAGAAGAAAGATTACATGTTTGCTTTAAAATAATCACAAGCATGATGAGCGCAAAGCACTTTAAATGTGACTTGTTCCATTTTAGAGATTTGTTTAAGATAAGATATAACTCATTGAGATGTGTCATAGTATTCGTCGTTAGAAAACAATTATTATGACATTATTTCAATGAGTTATCTATTTTTGTCGTGTACAGAGTAATAAAATACACAATATTTTCCAAAAAATAAGCATGCTGTTTTGTTGTAAACACTTGAAGTTAGATGGTAATTGAAGAGTATTTCTAGATTTGTTTATGTTTTTTTTCTTATATGTTATGTAAAACTTTATAATTTATAGAATTGCATAATAAGAAGTTTTACTTTTTACTCAATCTTCTTACTTGAGAGATTTTTTAATTATACTGCACGGTTGTCTCTATAAAATTCATATTTTCTTCATTAATAGAATGATAATTCTTTAGAAAGTCTGTAGAATAGGGCTAACAAATTATATTTTAAATTTATTTTTATTTAAAATTAGCTACTTAAGCTGTTTTATCAACCTTTTATTAAAAAAAAGACTTGATATTTAAGCTGAATTTTGAAATTATAGTCATGCAAATTGTGATCTATTTCCCACAATTTGTATTTCAGGTTAAGTGGTTATCACTAATGCTCATTAGCTTTTTTCGCTTATGAGCATTTTTTTAATTTATTTGTTAGTAAAATTTAAAAAATAATTCACATTAAAAGTTAGCTTTTTTAGTCTTAATTAAAAATTAATCATATAAATTTATTCATTCAATATCTCTCATTATATCCTCTTAAGATTCAGTAGGCAGAAAGTACGAAATTGATCTAATCATATTGAATCGTGACCGTTGCATTTGCTTTCACTTCACCAGCGGTTACATTAGTCGCGGTTTGATAGTACCTGGCAGTTAATGGCACATCATATTGAACTGTTTGATTGGAGCCTACTGTACCAATACCTAGTTTATTTCCTTTTTGAATCGTATTATTTGCACCATTCATGTTCCATAGAAGCTCAACACCAACACCGTTAGCCTTGGTTGATTCAGCCGCGCTGTTGTTAATAACCTGACTGTTTGAAGTATCAGAATTATAGTCAAAGCTTAAGCTCAATGTGTTACTTGTAGGAACACCAGAGTTATTCTCACCACCATTACAAAGGATGGAGAGGTTAAAGTTTTTCTCGCCTTGAGTGGAGCCGATCGCTCTAAAACCTGATTTTGTCACAGTAGGAAGCTCAACAACCGTATCTATACCACTTTGAATTTCGCAAGATGAAGACGCAATGAGAATAGGCGAGCCACCTAACACTGTAGTTGTTAAAAAGGGCCGATTTTGTTGTCCTGTTACGTAGTAGGTACTATAACGGCCAGCCACCAATGCGCCAGAACCTGTAGTAGCAGCAGTTTTAATAATTTCTAGGACAATGTAGCCTGGTGAAAGTGTATATGCGGTATGAGGTGTCAATGTAAGTTTGTAAGGGTAATAGCCAGAAGAATTTGATGAGTCAGTTGCCTCACGATAAATTCGAATGCCTATACCCGGAATATTGGTTGCATAAACATTATTGCCTATTGAGCTAATTGGATAATTTAGAGGTAGAGCCGCTGTAATTTGGTCACCGGGACGGTTACACGTTGCAGTAGAATTATTTGGTGAAATGTTAAAAGTATTCTTTTGTAGAACTGTTCCTATTGGGTCGGTTGGGCGAACTACAATCGTACCAATGGTTATTGGAATATCGACTGTGGTAAACCCTTTGCTTAAAGTACAGTTCGCATAGGTTTGATTATAAATAAATAAACTAGTGATCAATAAACCACTTCTTATAACTATTTTTTTCATTTGCAGATTGCCTCTGTCATAATAATTGATTGTTTTTCCTGTGAGATTTTTGATTGAATGTCATATTCGAGTTGACATTCTTCGGTATTACTTTCTCCCCATTTCACATAAAGATGATCATGGGTTAGTGGGGTACGTAAGTAAATTCGACTTCCTTGAGCGACTATTCCAACCACTTCGTTGTTTTGATTAAAAACTTGTGCGGCAAATGGTAGATGGCCACCATTAGGTATTTGGGTACTAATAAAGAGAGCGTAGCCTGTTTTTGTTGAGAAATTGACTTTGGTTATTGAGCCTGCATACGGTGCAATACGGTGACTGGTTTCCGAAAGTTCAACATTGGATGGCATTCCTTGAGGATCAAGGCTAATGTCATTTAAACGATAAGGGGTAACATAGGGGATAACTGCATATCCTTTTTTATTAATGCTAAGTCCTGTTGTATTGCCAACCCGTGCACCAGTAGCTTCAGGTGCATAGACCAATACCATGGTCTGAGCTTGATCCGGGCCAAATAAAATACCTTGAGAATGCGCAACCACACTTCCGTTTAAATTAATCATTTCTTGTTGATATGCATCAGACTGACTAAATGAAGCACCCACCGTTGTATAGTTAGTACGATAAGTCCCATTAATATTTACGCTTGTTTGGCCTTGGTCTTGATATGAAACTGATGAGCCATATTCAAAGCGGTTTCCAATGAAACCACTCATGCCCAAAGTTGGGTTATCTTCGGATATAGAGCTGTTAAAATTAACCGTATTTTTCTTATATTTAAGTGGAAAAGATAAAGACAACAAATATTGTGTTTCGTGTTCTGAACGTTGATTTTCTTGGTCAAGTTCATGAGTAATGGCCGAAACACTGTAAGTTAGATCCTTAAATTGATTACTATATCCAAATTGAAATTGTTGATTACGAGTGGGTTGATTCCAGTAATTAATCCATGAACCTACTAGGTAAAAATTGCCCCATTGATTTGGAAGATTTTGATTTAATGTGATCTGAAATTCACTTTTTTGTTTTCCAACTGAAAAACTATCAATATTTCGCTGTTGTAAGTCTTGAATTAAAATTGAATCTCTTAATTTCAAATAATTTTCAGTTGAGTATCGATAGGTGGCTAAAGTCAAATTGGTATTCGTTGGAGCAAATAAGCGGTTATAGCTTAAACGGTAACTTTGTCCTGTCAGTGTTGGCATTTGATCAAACTCGGCTTTTGATTGAGTCACATCAAATGCAATTGCACCAATTGGGGTAGTAAATGCACTGCCTATTAAAAAAGATTGATAATGTTCAGCTGCTTGAAACCCTGCATAGCTTGTTAAATAGTTATTAATACCTCTTTGATATTTACCTTGTAACAACCATGGTTTTAAACTGATATTGGCATCTCTGAACTGTCCCAAAGTAAAAGAATATCGGCTCATCTTTGGGCGTAGCATCTCTACGACTGAAGAATAGGGAATAGAAAATTTTTGAACTTCACCATTAGTTTCATATATGGAAATTTGTAATTCACCCCCGAAGCCTGTGGGATAAAGATCATTAATTTCAAAACTTCCGGGTGTAA
Organism: Acinetobacter sp. XH1741; assembly: GCF_041021895.1. NCBI lineage: Bacteria > Pseudomonadati > Pseudomonadota > Gammaproteobacteria > Moraxellales > Moraxellaceae > Acinetobacter > Acinetobacter chenhuanii. The sequence continues at coordinate 2,708,048 of NZ_CP157428.1, read as the reverse complement.
CAGTCGTTTGATAAATTAAATTTCCTTGCTGGCGGACTTCAACTTTTGCATTAGTCTTTGCATAACCTCGAATTTGAGGAGCATATCCAAGCAAACTATTAGGCAGCATGCGGTCATCACTTGCTATATTAATTCCGCGATAAGGTAGGGCATCGAAAAAATTACTATTGGTAAAATAATCTCCTAAAGTGACGACACTATTGAGTTTAGGAAATGCCTTTTGGGCGTATGTATTATTTGATGTGTAAGAAGAGATCTTATTCTGGATTTCGTTGTGATCTTGCCATTTCCATTGCCCAGTATGGCGTAATTGCCAGTCATAAAGATTTATACCGACATTCGTACCCATAAAAGCATGATTTGTTTCATGATTGTTATTTACAATACGATAGGCTGAAGCATTGTAAGCAAAAAAAGCTGCGTTGATACCACGGTCCCATAAATGTGGATCGACATATCCTTGAGCATTTTTTTGTAAAGCAACTTGTGGGATCGAAATATCAATTCTTAACCGAGAACTATCAAATAAATAAAAAGCATCTTTGATCCATTCACCTAAATCATTACAAGTAGCTGAGTGAGTTGCTTCTTTATGGAGTACCTCAGGTTTGACCCCGTACTCTAAAAGCATATTTACTGTAAAACAGGTCTTTGCATTTTCATTAGAATTTGTTGTTTTAAAAAGAAACTTACGTTTGCCTAACCACAGTCCATTAATATAGACATCAAGACTATATTCACCAGGTAAAATGGGATTACCATATTTAAATCGACCAATATCAATTTTGTGTGCATTGCCTACTAAAAAATTAGTATCAAAGTCTGCTTTTAAGACATTTACCCCAGTTATATTGTCTGAAGCATATGCAGCTAAGGGCACATTAATGGCTATAGTACATACTACATAATATGTAGTGCGCTTTTTAAAGCATATACGGGGTATGAACCATTTTGACATAGTCTTTAGGCCTATTCATGGATAGGTATTCAAATTTTAAAAATAGATAAATTACAGCCTTATTTTTTGCTCAATTCGCCCGCCGTAATCGTTTATATAAATAAAGCTCATATTGTTTATATTGTTATTTTTAAGTTTTATTTGGTCTTCAGAAAAAGGGGATAGCATTAAACCTTGTTTTAATAAGTCTATTTTTTTGCCGTTTACGTCCTGAAAAATTGAGCTAATTGTAATGTGATATGGCGTTGGGTTTTTAATAAGCAACGTTTCATCATTTTTCTTCCACTGAATTTTTTCACTGGATGTATCAATAGCTTCTTTTAAATTCACTGGTCGATAAAAGAATTTAATCCGTGAACGAATCGCTAATTGAAGGAAGTTATTAGGTAATACTTCATTATTGTCTTGTTTTTTACCTTCGGGTCTTGGAGGAATATCTAAAACATTAAGCCAAAAAACACTTTCTTTATTTTGATTTAACTGAGATGCATTAGGTAATGCTGTAATTCTTAAGGTTTGTCCTTTAGTCGGTTCTACGCGCGAAATAGGAGGAGTAATAATAAAAGGTACAGTTGACTCATCGGGCGTCGATTTAGCATTGCCATCATCTATCCATGCCTGAACAAGAGAGGGTGCAGTACCATTGTTGCTGAGTTGTAAGCTCACTTCTCTAGCGTCTGATGGATATATAACGCGTGTACCATGAAGTACTATTTCGGCATGGGCTGTAGTAGCAATTGCTACATGTAGAAAAGCCATTCCCCAAAAAAACTGACGACCACAAAAAAGCATGAGTCATATTCTCAATAATAAATAATAGATGAGATATAGCTTCTATTTAGTAATAGAAGCTGGTTTTTATTTATTGATAGATAATGGTGTATTTAACCTGTGAGGTTACAGTACCAGCAGTAGATGCACCCGTAGCGTAATATTCAGCATAATAGTTAAGATCAGCATTACCACCAGCAGAAACATTCACCCACTGTGAATTATCTTGTGCACCTGAAGCTCCTTTAGCCAGTACAGGAATTACTGCATTGTTGCTTCCTAATAACTGAATATTGACATTAGCAGCTGCACCAGATGTAGCTTGGTTTAATAAGCGACCAGTATTAAAGTCGACCGTTGCACCTGGTTCAAAATAGGTAGCAACTTTACCTGCTGATGCACAATTCGTTAAATTAATTTGAAAGGGTGTGCGGCCTGCAACATCACCAGTATTTTTTAAAGATTGAGATGATACAGTTGGTAGGTTTACAGTAAGATTTTTATCTCCTGTGTCAATCGTACATGTATTATCTGTTACTAAACCATTAATCGTTATTGTACCGTCCGCTGCTTGTGCTGCTGTAATATTAAAAAGAGAAGTAGCCGCAATAAAAATAAATTTTTTCATGAAATCCCCGAAACGTACTCTTAAAATAGATAGATTACTTTACAGTACTTTTATTCTGATTAAGTAATGCGGTGGAAATATAGCAGCTTTCAATTAAAAAACAAGAATTACATTATATTTTTACATATTTTGTTTGGTTATTTTTTAGTATTTAATTTGAGTTAATTTTTATTTTATACCAGATGGTAAAATATTATAAATTTATTTTATTTAAAATAATTTCATATTGAGTTTAATTTAAGTAATTGAATTTAATTAAGTTAAGTTTTTCTTTAAAAAATTAATATAAATTATATATTTTTATTATATTTAAGTATTTGTTTTTTATGGACAAACTTCATTTGTTAATATTATATAAATATATTTATTTTTTTAAGAATTTTTTAAGGTTTAATTCCTAGTGTTTTAGTTGTAATTCAATAAAACATCGTCTGGAGTTTGTTTCCATGAACAACATGAAATATAGTTATAAACCAAATTACTTTTTCTTTGCCCATAAATTAGTCTTATTTTTAAGAGACTATTTACTTCATCATCCTACAGAACAAAACGCGACGTTTAATTTACAAACAATTTACGATGTTTTTAGTCATGACTTAGCGTCTAGTACAACCAATTTAGAGGGCATTCTAAATATTGCTGATGAGTATGTATTAGAAACTGAGGAAGGGTTATTGCCTTTGATTAGTCGACATTCGATTAATTTAAAGAATCATGTACTTTCTTTAGAGTTCTCACCTAAAGCGCTTACGAGCTTGTTGTCTGGACATTCACTCGTAAATCCTAAAGCGGCGTAAGGAAATTTCTTTTAAGCTCTGAATATCTCCTATAAAATTTACCAAGTTTTTTTATTAGAGTTATTCATGAGCAAAGACTATAAAGCTTTGACTTATATCGCGGATGAAAATATTTCAGATACCATTCTATGGCTTTTAAACCATCAAGATGTTTTTGAAACTTTTCACTTTGATGTGTTAAGCCAAGAATTATCAGTTACACATGCTGCAGGAAGGGATATCATTCGAGTTGGAACTTTTCTGAATGCGAGTTACGGAATATTAGTAACCTCTATATAAATGAAAAAAGCCCTGAATAATCAGGGCTTTTTAATGTGTTTAGCTGCCTTAAGCACTCATTGCATCTACTGACAAATCAGAAACTGTAGGTTTTGGTTTTTCAGCAGTTAAACCTAGTTTGTTAAATAAGGCTTGGTCTTTACCTTCGCCTGCATTTGGAGTGGTAAGCAATTTATCACCAGAGAACAGAGAGTTTGCACCAGCCATAAATGCTAGAGCTTGATCTGAATCACTTAAAGATTCACGACCAGCTGATAAACGAATATAGCTATGTGGCATAACAATACGTGCTACAGCAATTGTACGAATCCACTCGATAACGTCTAGTTTTTCAACATCAGCTAATGGAGTGCCTTCAATTGGAACAAGCATGTTAATTGGCACAGATTCTGGATGAATAGGTAAGGTAGCTAATTCATGTAACAAACCAATACGGTCTTCACGGCTTTCACCTAAACCTACAATACCGCCACTACATACTTTCATGCCAGCTTGACGAACATAATCAAGTGTATTTAAACGATCATCAAAAGTACGGGTACTAATAATATGAGAATAGTATTCACGAGACGTATCAAGGTTATGGTTGTAGTAATCTAAACCAGCGTCTTTTAAACGTTCTGCTTGAGATTGGTTAAGCATACCTAAAGTCATGCAGGTTTCCATACCTAATGCTTTAACTTCGCGCACCATTTCTAGTACATAAGGCATATCGCGCTCATGTGGGTTGCGCCAAGCAGCACCCATACAAAAACGAGATGAACCCGAATCTTTTGCAGCTTTTGCTTCGCTAATCACTTTTTCAACAGCAATACGTTTTTCTGCTTCTAGTTTTGATTCGTAATGTGCCGATTGTGAGCAGTATTTGCAATCTTCAGGACATTTACCCGTTTTAATCGATAAAAGGGTACTGACCTGAATTGTATTGGCAGTGAAGTGCTCACGATGTACTTGCTGAGCCTTGAAAACTAAATCCAAAAAAGGTTGTTCATATAAAGCTTGGATTTCTTCACGATTCCAATCATTACGTAGAGTCATTGTCATATCCATGATGATGGCATTAATTCACTGTACATAATCATACAGAATTCGTATTAAAGCTATAGGGCAAAAAACATCATTTTTTTAATTTGATAGCTCAAGTTGATGAAGTTGTTGTTCAATTGCCCAATCAATATGCACATTGACGATTTCGTCATGTAAATTTTTACCGTTGTGTAGCTGATCTACAATTTCTTTTGAATAAGGGGCATTTCCTAAGCCAATGGCAATATTACGTTTAAACGATTGATAGCCTGTTCGGCGAATCGGACTACCTTCGGTATTTGCTAAAAAAGTAGCTTCATCCCACTGCCAGATATCAAGCAGATTAATATTATCTAAGCCATGTCTAGGATTGAAATCGGTAATAGATGCAGTTTTGGCAAAACTGTTCCATGGGCAAATTAATTGGCAATCATCACAACCAAAGATGCGATTACCAATACCTGAGCGTAATTCTTCTGCAATGATTCCTTTATATTCAATGGTTAAATATGCAATACAGCGTCTTGCATCAAGCATATAAGGCTCAACAATTGCTTGTGTCGGGCAAATATCAATACATGCGCTACACGAACCACAATGTGCTGTTGCAGGCTCATCAAAAGGTAAATCTAGAGATGTAAATAGCTCCCCTAATACAAAAAAAGAACCGGATTTTTTATGGATGAGCAATGTGTGTTTACCCGTCCATCCCATACCAGCACTTTCTGCTAGTGATTTCTCGAAAATAGGGGCCGAGTCAGCAAAGGGACGAGACTCAAAATCTCCCACTTTTTCACGAATCCGCGTTGCTAAAGTTTTCAATCTGCCGCGCATGACTTTATGGTAATCACGACCACGTGCATATCGGGCAATAATGGCAGAGTTGGGTTCGAAAGGTACATATCGAGGTTTTGGAGATTCCACAAGATAATTCATGCGGACGCAAATAATACTTTTTGTGCCAGGAACTAATAAGGTCGGATCAGCTCGCTTTTCTAGATTTTCTTCTAAATAAGTCATATCTGCATGATAACCACGTTCAAGGTATTCTAAAAAACGTGGCATTTGCTCTTGAGCATCTGGTTTTGCAATGACACAATCAGCAAAACCCAAGTCTAATGCTTGAGTCTTGATCCATGCTTTTAGTTCATAAGGATCAATTTGTTGCACTGCAATGCGTGATGTGTTGGAAGATGTCATAAACCAAAATGCAAGAGGATAATAATATGCAGGGAGTAGTTTATCATAGCCAAGATATTCAGGCATGGGAGCAGCGTTGGTTTGCTGCGCAAAACTCATCATTAGGCTTAATGCAGCAAGCAGCTTGGTCAATCACTCGACAACTCATCATACTTTTTGAAAATCATTCAATTAAACAAATTGCTGTATGGTGTGGACAGGGTAATAACGCAGGCGATGGTTACTTTATAGCAAGTTATCTGAAGCAAGCCGGATTTCATGTAGAAATATTTGCGGCTGAATTGGGCGATTCAATCGATTTACGCCATGCTGTCCATTTTGCAAAAGAAAATCATGTACAAGTACATCAGAGCTTTGAAGTGAATAAAACCTTTGATTGCCATATTGATGCGTTATTTGGAATAGGTTTAAATCGGGAGCTAAATACTTATTGGCAACAGACGATTCACCAATTTAATGTACAAACTGGTTTGAAAATTTCGATTGATATACCGAGTGGATTACATGCAAATACAGGATCTACCTTGCCTTGCGCAATACGGGCTGATCATACATTTACTATTTTAGGGCTTAAAGCAGGGTTATTTACTGGTCAAGGTAAAGAATACGCTGGGCAACTTCATTTAATGGAATTAATTCCAATAGACCAAGAATTGAAAGCTCTAGCTTATTTGTCATCTGCACCTATTAAACTTCCTAAACGTATGGCATTTGGGCACAAGGGAAGCTATGGGCATGTTTTGGTCGTTGGTGGTCATGAGCAAATGGGTGGTGCTGTCATTATGGCTGCTGAAGCTGCTTTTCATGCAGGAGCAGGTAAAGTGACGGTAATTTGTCATCGTAACCATCATCAGGCGATTTTGTCACGAGCTCCTAATATTATGCTCCGTGATATTAATAAGTTCGATGAAAATGACATCAAAGATATTTTGTCTCAAGTTGATGCAGTATGCTTTGGAATGGGACTAGGACGAGATGATTGGGCCGAAAAAATCTATCAACAATGGATTAATTCGTTAAATCAAAGTAAGCAACTAGAGACTGTGTTAGACGCAGATGCATTGTGGTTTCTAGCTCAACAACCTGAAAAATTGAGCTCACACATTTATGCAACACCTCACCCTGGTGAAGCTGCTACATTACTTGGTTGCTCTACAGTGCAAATTGAAAATGACCGAATTGCTACAATTTATGCTTTACAACACAAATATGCTGGCCAATGGGTGCTTAAAGGGGCAGGTAGCTTAATTTTAGACGATAATCTGTATATCTGTACCGAAGGAAACGCGGGCATGGGAACTGGTGGAATGGGAGATGTTTTAGCAGGCATGATTGCAAGCTTAAAAGCCCAGTTCCACAAAGGAATTACATTACATGAAATTGTTACCCTGCATGCTCAGGCAGGTGACCGACTTGCACAACAAGGTATGCGTGGTTTACAGGCTTTTGAGATGAATCAGGCAATTACTCAAGTCGTAAATCAATAAGGCTTTTAACGTCTACGGCTACTAGAGCGACTGCGTCCACGTGCCATACCACCTAAAGCATTAAGAACAGATAGTTTGCTCATACTTCCCGAGGCATGCGCATGACAAATGGCAGCAGCAAGGGCATCGGCTGCATCGGATTGAGGTTTAATGGTCAGATTAAGTAATCGCATGACCATCATTTGTACTTGCTCTTTATCCGCAGCACCATAACCAACTACTGACTGTTTAATTTGACGGGCGGTATATTCAGCAACTTGTAAATCTAAATTAACTAATGCGGCTATGGCAGCACCACGGGCTTGACCCAGTTTTAAGGCAGAGTCTGGGTTTTGAGCCATAAAAACTTGCTCAACTGCAGCTTCAGTAGGCCCATGAAATTTCACAATGCGCTCAACACCAGCAAAAATACGTTTTAAGCGTTCTGGCATTTCTTGAGTTTCAGTTCGGATTGTACCGGCATCGACAAAACGCAGCTTACTACCATCTTTTTCAATGATTCCATAACCTGTTAAGCGTGAACCTGGGTCAATTCCAATAATCAATGCCATGTGAAGACTTATATAAATAATTTAGGGAGTATTGTTACATAGCCAAAACGGTTCTGCATGAGTAATTTAAAGAATGCAGTCATGAATGGTTATTTTTCGGTTTTAACCCTACAGTTTTATTCTTTCTTGACGTTTTTGAAACGCTCAAGATTATTATCTGAAATCATTTGATGTATATCTATTTTAGTGGAATAATTATCCATAATTATGGAATTAAGGCTGATTATATGGATGATATCAACATCAGGATTGCGCATCGAATACGAGAGTTACGTTTGGCTCGTGGATATACGCTAGATGGACTTGCAGCCAGATGCCAAGTAAGCCGCTCAGCTATTTCTTTAATTGAAAGAGGGGAAACTAGTCCAACCGCAGTTGTACTTGAAAAGTTAGCAATTGGGCTTGAAGTGCCTTTAACTCAAATTTTTACAAATGAAACAAGTAGCCCCTCACCTCAACCGCTTATTCACCGTGACCAACAAGCCCAATGGCAAGATCCAGAAACTGGCTATATTCGCCGTACCGTTTCACCACCTAATTTAAAATTGCCATTTCAGATTGTTGAAATTGAGTTTCCGCCGCATTCTCGAATTACTTATGAAATTAGTGAAAGTACCAAAGTTGTACAACAGCAACTTTGGGTCGTTGAAGGAAAAATTGATATTCAATTAGGTAAAAATTCTTATGCATTATGCCAAGGGGATTGCTTGGCAATGCAATTAGATCAACCTGTTATATATAGCAATAATTCATCTCAAATCGCTCGTTATATTTTAGTCGTTTCTAATCAACTCTTGTCTGCTGTTAAGGAATCTTTATGACCTATTCCCTCGATTCTAAATTTCGTCTAATTGATTGTAATGAAGCAGAACATGCGGCAGCTATATTAGAGATTTTGAATGAAGCTATTATTAACTCTACAGCATTGTATGACTATGTACCGCGTCCACTTGAGTCAATGAAAACTTGGTTTTCTGTAAAAAGAGAAAAGGGCTTTCCTGTGATTGGTATTTTGGATGAGTCAGGTAAATTATTGGGCTTTGCAAGTTGGGGAACATTTAGAGCTTTTCCTGCTTATAAATATACAGTTGAGCACAGTATTTATATTCATCATGAACATCGTGGTTGTGGTTTAAGTAAAGTTTTAATGCAAGCATTAATTCAACGGGCTCAAGAAGCTGAGCTTCATGTATTGATTGGTTGTATAGATGCGACTAATCAAGCCAGTATTGGTCTTCATGAAAAAATGGGATTCACTCATGTTGGGACTTTTAAACAGGTAGGTTTTAAGTTTGGACAATGGTTAGATGCTGCTTTTTATCAGTTAAACCTAAATACGCCGTTTGAACCAGTTGATGGATAAATTAAATTTTAATATCTGAAGCATAAAATTGGCCCAGCTCAAAAGTGTAAACAAAAGAACTGGGCCTTAAAGCTTAAATTTATAAAATACCTAATTGTTCTAAGCTTTTATAAGCAACTTCTTTTCGAACCGAGCCCGGCATTCCTTTTTTCATTTCTAAGTTAAGTGAGAACGCTACAATATTTCCTTGAGGTTGAACGACCCATCCGGTTAGCCATCCTACTTGAGGATTTACATCAAAACCCCAGCCACTTTTTGCATAAATTTTATTTCCGTTCTTTTCTTCTATAAATAGCATTGATTGAACTTGCTCTTGTACATTTTGACTAAATGGAAGGGTTTTATGAGCTAATTTATAGGCAAATTGTGCTTCTTGCTGAGGAGTAATTTTTAAAGGACCGACAAGCCAAAAATTATCGACTTGTGTGCCAATGTTTGCATTGCCATATCCTACACGCTTTACTTCATTAGACATGAGCTTAAGACCAATACGACGAGCTAAATCCTGATAAACCGGAATAGCGGAAGCCTTCATGGCATCGCCGAGCGTCATGTCCTTTTCCCATTCAGGAAAGAGTCGCTTTTTTCCATCCCATTTGAATATTTCTGTGGTAGTTACTTTATGATGTTCGAGGCCGATTAAAGCATTAAGCATCTTAAAAGTTGAAGCAGGTATGTATTCTGTCGAAGCTCGAGTGAGATCGTTTCCGTAGCTTTGCTGTGTTTGATCTTTTTGAATAACTAAAACACCAGCAGTGTGCGCTTCATTAAATATATTTTTAATTTTCTCTGCTTTCTCGTCAGATTTTAAAGCATTATTGTTTGGATGAGCGGTGACGATATAAGGTGAGCAGGCTGAAATAAAAAGAGTGCTTGTTACCAGTAAAAGTGCTTTAGTGTTCATGTGGTTTATAAAATTAGATTTAAAGTTTAGCTAATTAATGTAACTTGAGTAGATCAAATATGAGATATCAAAAATGTAAGTTACATTTTATCAAATAGCCTCATATAGATAAAAAGATTGGCCAATTTATGAAAAAATTGCAATCTTGTGGAAAAAGCCCTTGATAAAGTTGATAGAGCACACATTAATAATAAAGTATGACTGTTTTATTGAGTTAAAATCAGTCTTATTTATAGTATTGCAGAATCTTGGTTTGGCTGTGATTTCTAGGTGATAAGAAAACACTGTCTAAGCTTTGAAACTTATTTGATCCATCTATTCAATTGAAATGTGGGTAAATTAGATCAAATAGTGACAAATGCAATGAATTTTCTTTTTGAGATAGATAAAGTTTTACATGAATTTACTTCTTATTGTGGTTCTGGGCGCGATTCTTGAAATTGCCGTATGGATTGGTGTAGCACATTTCATCAGTGGATGGTATGTGTTTTTCTGGTTCATCATTGCCTTCTTTATTGGTCTAACGCTTATTCGTAAAAGTACGGCTGGTATTATGCCGCAATTACAACAAATGCAGATGACTGGGCAATTAGGTAGTGATCCGACCGTGACTAAAAAACTAGCATATGCTTTTGCGGGTTTTTTATTGATGGTTCCTGGACTGGTATCAGATGTTTTAGCGCTCTTAATTTTAATTCCGGGCGTACAAACTGCGTTCCGTAATATCGCAATGAGAACACTGGCAAAACGCCAGCAAGCAATGATGGAAAAAATGATGGGTGGCATGGGTGGTACAGGTGCTGGTCAAAATCCATTTGCTGATTTAATGCGTCAAATGCAAGACATGCAGGGGCAGCAAGGTGGTGGTCAATACCGTGGTGATTCAAGCATTATTGATGGTGAAGCACGAGAAGTTACTCCGGACCCTAAGAAAATCGAATATAAAAATAAGGATTAATTAATCCTTTATAAAATTCAAAGGCTTAAACCTTTCAGGTTTAGGCCTTTTTTAATTCTACTCTGTTAATTATTTAGGTGATGACTCGGAGAGCTCTACCTCAGTTTGGTTTTCTTGTGGTCTAGTTTGAGGTTGATACTGATTTGAGGGGAGAGTGGTTTGCTTATTTTCAGATTGTTGATATTTCCGGCTTCTATTGGCTCTTTCACGAAAGCCACCCTTATTAATGAGCTGTGTATGTGACATAGATTGGCCTAGAAAGTAGTTTATTCGTTCATTTTAACAAACTTGGCAAAAGATCAAAATAAGAAAAATAGTGCTAAAAAAATAATATTTAATTTATCTCATTGTATTTATTTTAATTTTTTAAAATGAACCGATTGTTCATTCAGATTGAATTATCTTTTCATTTCACATAGGATAAATATAAAGGATGTATAAATTAAAAATTGTAGCAAACCTATTAAAACAACAACGGTTGAAGTGAGGGAAGGAGGGTTACCTATGCTATATCAATATCATTGTGCTTGTTGTGACAAAGTTGTGGCATCAACAGATAAATCGTGTCCATACTGTGGTTCACACCACATCCGAAGTCCATATGGGTTATGGATGTTTTGTGTGATGGCTTGTTTGGCAGTGGTTGTTGTGTTCAAAGTTGTCCATATTTATATCCAGAATCATCAGGATACGCCTACACAGTCGACTTTGTTAGATGTACTAAATGAAGGTGATAAAACCACAAAACAGTAAGATTACTTAATTTACTGTATGTGTTTAAATAACGCATGTCTAAAGCTTTATGTTTGATTTTAATAATATATAAATAATAATAAAAAAGCCCGCAATAAGCGGGCTTTTAATATATTGGGCTTAGAGGCCCGCAGCATCTTTAAGTACTTCAACTTTGTCAGTTTTTTCCCATGTAAATGCGGAGTCTGAACCTTCACGACCAAAGTGACCATAAGCAGCGGTTTGCTTATACATTGGTTGAATCAAGTTAAGCATACGAGTAATACCAAATGGACGTAAATCAAAATGTTCACGCACTAATTGGATAATTAACTCATCAGAAACTTTTGCAGTACCGAACGTATTAATCGAGATAGAAGTTGGCTCTGCAACACCAATTGCATAACTCACTTGAATTTCACATTTGTCAGCAAGACCAGCTGCAACAATATTTTTAGCAACATAACGACCAGCATAAGCAGCTGAACGGTCTACTTTAGACGGATCTTTACCAGAGAAAGCACCACCGCCGTGACGAGCCATACCACCGTAAGTATCAACGATGATTTTACGACCTGTTAAACCACAGTCACCTACAGGACCACCGATAACAAACATACCAGTCGGGTTAATGTGGAATTTAGTTGCTGCATGGAACATTTCAGCAGGAATGATCGGTTTGATAATTTCTTCAATTACAGCTTCTTTAAGCTGAGTTTGAGTAATTTCAGGATCATGTTGAGTAGAAAGTACTACCGCGTCTAAACGAACAGGTTTACCGTTTTCATATGCAAAAGTAACCTGACTTTTCGCATCTGGGCGTAACCATGGTAGTGCACCTGAACGACGAAGTTCAGCTTGACGTTCCATTAAACGATGAGCATAAGAAATAGGCGCAGGCATAAGCACGTCAGTTTCACGACTTGCATATCCAAACATTAAACCTTGGTCACCAGCACCTTGATCTTCAGGTTTTTGGCGATCAACACCTTGAGCAATCTCTGGAGATTGTTTACCAATCATATTGATGACAGCACAAGTTGAACCATCAAAGCCTAGGTCTGAATGGTGATAGCCGATACCGTTAACAGTTTGGCGAACAACAGCTTCTACATCAATATTCGCAGTTGTTGTGATTTCACCAGCAAGTACAACAGCGCCTGTTTTTACCAGTGTTTCACAAGCAACACGTGCGTATGGGTCTTCTTTTAAAATTGCATCCAAAATAGCGTCGCTAATTTGGTCGGCCATTTTATCGGGATGACCTTCGCTTACAGATTCCGAGGTAAAAACAGCGTACTCGCGCATGAAAGTCCTATCTTGGTTATTTCAAAAAGACATAATATGTTACATCGACTTGAGCTTGAGGACTAGTTCATACTGACTAAAAAGCATGAATTTATTTCATTTCTACTATGTTTTAATTGATAAGTGTATCAGTAAAATTGATATAGAGGCCTGAAAATTAATTATTTTTATATTAAGGAATTTATAAAGTGTGTAAATTTCAAACATTTGATTTTATAAAATATTAAATGACGAAATTTTAACTGTGAAGTGAAAAAGATAAATCACAAAGACAAATCCATCTTTATATTCTCACTATACGACCCACAAGCCTGTAGTAAAGGGTTAAAGAGTAAGTCTAAATAGTATTGTTTTATATAACTTAAGAATCTAAATGTTTTTTGAGTAACCAAGAAATGGTTAAAAATGAAGAAATATACAGTGTTGGGGTTTACCCCTAGCTATTTTTTTAAGACAATATAGCGGCACTGAATGGTTATTCATCTTCTTCTTTTCATCAATCTATTAAAATTGGATTCTGATCTATGACGACCCCTTTAAACGAACGTCGTATTGCAAACGCAATTCGTGTATTGGCAATGGATGCTGTGCAACAGGCAAACTCAGGGCATCCAGGTGCTCCAATGGGGATGGCAGATATTGCTGATGTCGTCTGGCGCGAGTTTTTAAATCACAACCCAACTAATCCACAATGGGCAAACCGTGACCGTTTTGTTTTGTCAAATGGCCATGGCTCAATGTTGCAATATGCTTTGCTTCATTTAACAGGTTATGATCTTTCAATTGAAGATTTAAAACAGTTCCGTCAATTACATTCAAAAACTCCTGGCCATCCTGAATATGGTTATGCGCCTGGTATCGAAACAACGACTGGTCCTTTAGGTCAAGGTATTGCTAACGCTGTTGGTTTTGCATTGGCAGAAAAGACTTTAGCTGCTCAGTTCAATAAAGATGATTTAAAAGTAGTTGATCATTTCACTTATTGTTTCTTGGGTGATGGCTGTTTAATGGAAGGTATTTCTCACGAAGTATGTTCATTAGCAGGTACTTTACAGCTTGGTAAATTGATTGCTTATTATGATGACAATGGCATCTCGATTGACGGTGAAGTAGAAGGCTGGTTCAGTGATGATACTGAAGAGCGTTTCAAAGCTTATGGCTGGCAAGTTCTTCGTGTAGATGGCCATGATGCTGATGCTATTCGTCAAGCAACAGTTCAAGCTAAAGCAGAAGCTCAAAAACCAACGATTATTATCTGTAAAACAATTATTGGTTTGGGTTCTCCAAATAAACAAGGTAAAGAAGACTGCCACGGTGCGCCATTAGGTAAAGATGAAATTACTTTAACTCGTGAAGCACTAGGTTGGACAGAAGAAGCATTTGTTATTCCTGCTGATGTATATTCTGCTTGGGATGCTAAGGCAAAAGGTAAAGAAGCTGAAGCAGCTTGGAATGAAGTATTTGCTCAATACCAAGCAAAATACCCAACAGAAGCAGCTGAATTGCTTCGTCGTATTAGCGGTGACTTACCAGCAGAGTTTTCAGCTCAAGCAGATGCTTTCATTCGTGAAACAAATGCAAAAGGCGAGACAATTGCTACACGTAAAGCGAGCCAAAATACATTACAAGCATTTGGTCCTTTATTGCCTGAATTGTTAGGTGGTTCTGCTGACTTAGCAGGTTCAAACTTAACACTTTGGAAAGGTTGCCAAGGTATTCAAGAGAACCCGGCAGGCAACTACGTATATTATGGCGTACGTGAATTCGGTATGACTGCAATCGCGAATGGCGTTGCATTACATGGCGGTTTTGTTCCTTACGTTGCAACATTCTTAATGTTTATGGAATATGCACGTAATGCGGTACGTATGTCTGCATTGATGAAACAGCGTGTGATTCATGTCTATACACATGACTCAATTGGTCTCGGTGAAGATGGTCCAACACACCAACCAATTGAACAAATTGCTTCTTTACGTGGTACACCAAACTTAAACACTTGGCGTCCAGCTGATACTGTAGAAACAGCAATTGCTTGGAAATCTGCTCTAGAGCGTAAAGATGGTCCTTCAGCACTTATTTTCTCTCGTCAAAACTTACCATTCCAAACGCGCAATGAAGAGCAAATTCAAAACGCTGCAAAAGGTGGTTATGTTCTTGCTCAAGAGAAGGGTGAGTTAAAAGCGATTATTATTGCGACTGGTTCAGAAGTTTCTTTAGCAATGGAAGCTTATGCTCAACTTGAAGGTGTTCGTGTTGTTTCTATGCCATGTGCTGAAGAATTCATAAAACAAGATGCTGCATACCGTGAAGCAGTATTGCCAGCTCACATTCGTGCCCGTGTTGCAGTTGAAGCTGCTCATGTTGATTACTGGTGGAAGTTTGTTGGTCTTGATGGCAAGGTAATTGGTATGTCAACTTATGGTGAATCAGCACCAGCGAAAGACCTGTTCCAATATTTTGGTATTACAACTGAAGCGGTTATTGCTGCGGTTAAAGAATTGACTGCTTAATTATTTAGCTAAGCAGAATTAAAAAAGCGTCCCGATAGGGGGCGCTTTTTTTTATAAACACATTTAAATATTAAGCTCAGTTTGAATCGAAATATTCGAAGTCAATAACTTATGAATTGGGCAGCTTTCAGCAACTTTAAGTAAACGTTTATGCTGATCTTCGGTGAAGTCACCTTTGAGTGTGATTTTACGTTCAATATTATTTTGTCCTGCTTCTGGTTCACCATTTGGATTTAATGCTAAATCGACTTGTACATGCTCAAGTTTAATCCCTTTGTGATTTGCATACATTTCTAATGTAATAGTCGTACAAGCACCTAAAGCGGATAGCAAAAGCTGAACTGGATTTGGAGCTGTATCTTGCCCACCTTTATCGGTTGGTTCATCCGCAAACCATTGATGACCTGATGGATCGGTAAGTGTTACTCGGTAAGGAGTAGAAGTGCTTTGTGCTTGAACAGTGTTAACCATGTTTTACCTTGTTATTTATCAATAAAATTGAAGTAAAAACCAATAAATCTGAAAGTTTCGAATAGAAAAATATCTATACTTTTATAATATGGCTTTTGAATAACAACTGTAACGCTTTTATTGTTGCATGGATGAAACATATCGTTTTATAAAGAATAGTGAATTAAATTACTTGATGTATACACTAACGACTATATCAATAAAGGATACGAAAAATGCATCTTAAAACATTAAGCTTCGGTTTAGCAGTAGCGTTAGCTAGTTCAGTGACTTTAGCTGCGCCAGTGGACTATAAAATTGACCCAACACATACGGCTACAGTTTTCTCGTGGAATCACTTTGGCTTTTCAACTCCAAGTGCTAACTTCTCTGACATCCAAGGTGTAATTAAAGTTGATAATGCTAAACCAGCAAATTCTTCTGTAGATGTAACGATTCCTTTAAGCAGCGTAAATACAAACGTACCTGCTTTAGACAAAGAATTCCAACAAGAAGCTTGGTTTAATGCAGCTAAATACCCAAATATCACTTTCAAAAGTACGAAAGTAGAAACTAAAGATAAAAAGCACTTCAAAATTACTGGTGACCTAACGGTTAAAGGTGTAACTAAACCAGTCGTACTTGATGCGGTTTTAAACAAACAGGGTGAACACCCAATGGCAAAAGTTCCAGCGATTGGTTTCAACGCGACAACTTCGTTCAACCGCTCTGAGTTTGGCTTAGGCAGCTATGTGCCAAATGTGGGTGATAAGATCACTGTAAACATTACGACTGAAGCAAAAGCTGATAAAAAATAAGTTGTAAATTTTCTAAAAAGTCCTCAACTATGAGGACTTTTTTAATTATATGGGTTCTTTCTTATCTGGTTCTATAAAAACTAAAGGTTGATCTGGATCTACATTTCTTTTTTCGGCTTTTTCTCTTAAAAATTGATAAGTCGGAACTTTCATTTTTGCCTGATCACGTAATTTCTTTTTAATATAGAGAACAAGGGCAAAACAGGTCGTTGCAATGGTCAGCATCATGCCATTCATATAGCTCATAATCGAACTTACATAGCCTATTGTGGTTAAGCGATGCATCATACGTTCAACTTGAGTACTACTTTCTATACCAGTAATTGCCCAACTACATAAATGTTCACAGTTATTAATGATCAAATGATAATGGTTTTCGTGCATACGTGAACGCATACGTCGCACCACGACTTTTCCTTTGTAGCGTGGAGCCTCGTAAGAACGCACATGAATTTTTTTACCATGTGAAAATGCATCTATTGACGTGATTTCAATGGGACGCTTTTTAATAAAATGTGCTAGGCCCGAATAATGAATGACTCGGCCTCTCCCAGCATAGATACCATGATGGCTATAGCCGAGATGTTTTACAATAAGATGAGCCCCTAAAGGGTAGCGTTTATTTGTTTGTTGCATATTCACGCTGATCCAATAAAGTTTTGATCACTTTTATTAAAAGCTGTTCACTATTATAACCAATATAGTTGTGTTCTAGTGTAATGATTAGATGGAATAAGCGACTTTTAGGTATACATCACATAAAAGCTTTTTTATCTCATAAAGTAGCTTTATGAACTGAAAATGACATATGAGGTTGGTCATTAATGAAAAGACTAATAGTGTACATCGTAAGCTTTATAGCCCTTACACAGTCTGCTTTAGCATTAGAGTATAGACAGTCTAAAAATACTACCAATGATCAATTTGAGGTAGTTGAAATTTCTAATTTAAAACAGTTACGTTTATTTTTGAAGAATCCTGAAACTGATCAATATTACAGAAGTTTTGATAATCTTCAGCATCAATTAAAAGCATGTGAACAGCTTAATTTTGCAATGAATGGTGGAATGTTTCATTCCGGATTTTCTCCGGTAGGGTTATATATTGAACAAGGAAAAGTTATTCAGGCATTAAATGAACAAAAAGGATGGGGAAACTTCTTTTTACAGCCCAATGGTGTTTTAGCATGGAACGAAAAACATGCTGTTATATTGGCAACTGAACAATATAAAGCACAAGCTTTTAACGCTGACTATGCTACCCAATCCGGTCCTATGTTGGTGATCAATGGGAAAATAAATCCCTTATTTCTAGCAAATAGTGATTCAAATAAAATACGTAATGGGGTAGGTATAAAAAATAATAGGCTATATTTTGTGATATCTAAAAATAGAGTCAATTTTTATAAATTTGCTGAATTTTTTCAAAAGAATCTAAAAGTAGAACAAGCTCTTTATCTTGATGGCTCTATCTCTAGTTTATATTTGTCTAAAAATAATCGTAATGATAGAAAATTTTATATGGGACCTATTATTGGTTCGGTCAGTCACGTAAATTGTGCAGTTGATTAAAATGCAAAAAAGCCAGTACAAGACTGGCTTTATAATTAATGAATAGATGGTTTTTGAATGAGTTCATTTAACTCTTTACGGCTATACCCACGGGAAATAAGAACTTTTTTTATTCCCATAATGACATCTTCATCTGTTGCTTGTGCAAGCGCACTTAGAAGTTGTTCATTAGTTTTACATGAGCAGTCATTTTCAACACAAGCAGTTTGATTCTTATGCTCGTTATGCTGTTGATCTGCTAAGAACAGCTTTTGCCAAAAACTCATAGAGCCTTCATATACAACCTAACATAGATCGAAATATAGCCAATTTAAATTAAAATACAAGCCTCTATAAGTGATAAATCCACCAGTTGAACTCGAGAATTTTCGATAGTAATGGTTGAGTTAAACGAAATTATGACGAATAGATGACTTGATATTTTTTTTAAATTTAAATAATTAATTAAAAAACCTTGAAAAATAAGGAGATATTTAATCTCCTTATAAAATGTTGTTACATTGAAAAATTTTGTTTAAATCTTCTCAAGCAATACACCTGACTCTACATGATGCGTATAAGGAAACTGATCGAACAAAGCAAACTTAGTAACTCGATGAGTTTTTGTGAGCGTTTTTAAATTTTCATATAAAGTGTCAGGGTTACATGAAATATAGATAATACGTTCAAAACCCTGTAAAAGTTTTAGGGTTTCGTCATCAATTCCAGCACGAGGTGGATCTACAAATACCGTGTCAAAGTCGTAACTCTGGATATCAATATTCGCTTCTTGTAGACGACGGAACTCTCGTTCACCTTGGTAGGCTTGAGTAAACTCTTCAGCGGATAGACGTGCTACCTGAATGTTATCAATCTGGTTTTGTTCAATGTTCCATTGAGCAGCATAAACAGATGATTTTGCAAGTTCAGTGGCAAGTACGCGTTCGAACTTTAGCGATAACGGAAGAGTAAAGTTGCCATTACCACAATAAAGTTCTAATAAGTGTTTTTTAGAACCTTCAGCTGCCTCACATGCCCATTGCAGCATTTTTTTGCAAACTTGTGCATTCGGTTGAGTAAAGCTGCTTTCGATTTGTTTGTATTTAAATGAACGGTTTAAAAGTTCAAACTCTTCAACAACAAAGTCATCACCAATAATAATTTTTTGGCCACGACTACGGCCCATAATTTTAATATCTAACTTATCGGCAAGTGCTTTAGCTGCTTGTTCCCATTCTTGATCTAATTTACGGTGATAAATTAGAGTAACTAACATTTCGCCGCTAAGAGTTGCAAGAAAATCGGCTTCAAATATACGGGTAGAAAGCTTAGGTTCAGCTTTAAGCTCGGCTAAAAGGCGAGGCATTAAATCATTGATGCTTTGATCTGCAATAGGGAATTCATCTATACGTACAACGGTCTTTTGCTTGTCGTCATCATTGCGCTCAAACATGGCATAGAACATATCATTTTCTGTATGCCAGATACGAAATTCAGCACGCATACGGAAATGCTGTTCAGGTGATTCAAACACTTCTAATGTAGGTGGGGTAAATTCAGAAAATTGAGTAGTAATGCGATCAATTTTAGCTTGAAGTTGTTGACGATAAGAAGAGGTCATAGACAAAGAAAATTTAGACAGAATCAAATAGTGAATGGTATCAAAAAAATTGAACTTACAGGAGCCAATTTTAATCAGATATTTATAAGCGCAAAGACTACTTAAACTAGCGTTGATTTAAAACATAATTAATAAAATCTGATTTTATGGTTCTATAGTGATCTTGGTCTAAATGGCTACACATTAATTTTAATTGATTATATTCGTGCACTAACATTGGTGACTCTATAAGCTTATTTCTAAATGTTAAGAAAAATATGAATACTGAATCAGTTACTACAATTTGAAATGCGACATCATCGTTGTTCTGCGACTCGAGCATACAAAGCTCATGTGTTCTTAGCGTGTTTTGCTTTTCTATAAAATTAAGAGTTTTTAGCTGTTCTATTGCGAATTCAAATTGATCAGGCATAACTTCAATATAAATATCTAAATCACCTTTTGAAATCGCATTTGGTATTGCAGATGAACCTATATGTTCAATTTTGGCAAATGGTAGAAGTGTAGAAATGTCTTTTTGATATGAATTAAAAAGTTGAGTGCATCTTTGTTGATATTGTTCTGGTTCTAAAAAGATCATTATTAGAATCTCGAATTGATGAAATTTATATATTTAAGAATAGGTTAATTTATTAAATAAAAAAGCCCAAATACTGAGATTTGGGCTTTTTTAGAAAACTATACGTTAATCAGACATTGTCATTAAGCTTGCGTTACCACCAGCCGCAGCTGTATTCACGCTAATTGCACGTTCAATCACTAAACATTCAAGAGGAATAGTCTCATTTGGCTCAACATGGGTAATACCCACAATTGCACCAGAACGTGCAGCAACTTCTTGCTGTAATGAGAAGATCTCTTCACGGTTACCATGATGTAAAACTGCATCAAAATCATCTGATGTAATGTTTTTAACCGTAGTAATTGCAGCAAGCACATCTTTTGGTAAGGTTTGTTTATGTTTCGCCATGAATGGGCTATTTGGCATTACGGCCGCTTGGCTGCCCACTGCAAAAATTGCAAGCAACTGATGCAATTGATTTTGTTCATTATCAGCGATTGAAAGCACACGGTGACGCGGCAAAATAATATATTGGTTACTTTCCCCAGTAGGGCCTTGTAACTCATAGAATTTACCAACCCCAAATGGTTCGATATTACGATTTGCTTGAGGTAAATGCTCATTTGCCCAATTTTGTAAGCTTTGATAAACCTCACGGTTAAAGCCTTCAAAAGTAGTTTGCTCAGTCTTCATAGCAAATGGTGTTGCTAATACTTTGTTTGAACACTGCTGCATTAAGCGATACATATAAAGCGGGCCACCAGCTTTCGGACCTGTACCAGATAGGCCTTCACCACCGAAAGGTTGTACACCAACTACAGCACCAACAATGTTACGGTTAATATAAAGGTTACCAACTTCCGCATGTTGAATGACTGTTTGGATAGTTTCATCAATACGGGTATGTAGACCCATTGTTAAACCATAACCTTTGGCATTTATGCGTGAAATCAGTTGTTCAAGTTCACCATATTTATAGGTAATGATGTGTAAAACTGGACCAAAAACTTCGCGTTGTAAGTCATCAAGGTTAGGAAGTTCAATTGCTGTTGGTACAACAAAAGTTCCTTTATCTAATTCATTCTGGCTTGTTGCACCGAACATCAACTGATGTACGGGATAGCCTTTAGATTTCATTTTTTGGGTGTGCTGATCGATGGTCTGTTTTGCTTCATCATCAATTACAGGGCCGATGTCAGTTTTTAAAATAGCAGGATTACCTACGATTAACTGCTGCATCGCACCTTTAAGCATTTTAATAACGGTTGCAGCACTGTCTTCTTGCACACATAAAATACGTAAAGCAGAGCAGCGTTGACCTGCGCTATCAAAAGCTGAACTTACCACGTCAAGTACGACTTGTTCAGTCAAGGCTGATGAATCCACAATCATGGCATTTTGGCCGCCAGTCTCTGCAATGAGAGGAATGGATTGACCATTATCAGATAAGCGTTTTGCAACGGTCTTCTGCAAAATTTTTGCAACTTCAGTCGAACCAGTAAACATGATGCCATCGATACGACTATCTTGGCTAAGCTGTGCACCTACTGTTTCACCTCGGCCAGGAAGTAGCTGTACAGCACCATGTGGAACACCAGCTTCCCATAAAATTTGTACTGCTTGAGCTGCGATCAATGGCGTCTGTTCAGCAGGTTTGGCAATAACACAGTTACCACTAACTAATGCTGCGGCAATTTGACCAGAGAAAATTGCAAGAGGGAAGTTCCATGGACTAATACAAAGAACCGTACCTAGAGGTTGAATAGTTGTATTCGCAGGAAGATTGTCAACTTGAGTTGCGTAATAACGTAAGAAATCTACAGCTTCACGAACTTCTGCAATCGCATTGGCATAAGTTTTACCACTTTCACGGCAGAGTAAAACCATCAATTCTTGAATGCGGCTTTCCATCAGGTCAGCTGCATGTTTTAAGTATTGAGCACGCTTTTCTTTAGGTGTATTTGACCATTCTGATTGTGCTTGTTCAGCTGCATTAAGTGCAATTTCAACATGCTTAAGATCAGCTTCTTGCACATAGCCAACAATTTCGTCATTTTGTGCTGGGTTTGTAATTGCAACAGAATGACCTTGTTCTAGCGCATCGTTACTTGCCAATAAAGGATGACTTTGCCAAACACGATTACGTAGTTGTTGAGCTGTGCTATCTAAAGCTGCAAGTGGAGTATCGTTTGCTAAGTCATAACCTTTAGAGTTTTTACGGAGTGTTCCATACATATCTAAAGGTAATGGAATTGATGGATGTTTTAAGCCAACTGAACCTTCAATTTTAGCTGTATTACGAATATCGTAAATTGGAGACTGAATAAGATCTTCAACTTTAAGTGTTTTATCGGCAATCCGATTAACGAATGAAGTATTTGCACCATTTTCGAGTAAACGACGAACTAAATAAGCTAATAAAGTTTCATGGTTACCAACAGGAGCATAAATACGGCATGGCACGCCTAATTTATTTTGCTCACGTGGACCAACCACTTGTTCATAAAGTGGTTCACCCATGCCATGTAAGCATTGGAACTCATATTGACCAGCATAATATTTGCTTGGATCAGCTAAATGATAGATCGTTGCCAATGTTTGAGCATTGTGAGTTGCAAATTGTGGATAGATAAACTCTGGCGCTGCAAGTAATTTTTTAGCACAAGCGATATAAGATAAATCTGTATGAACTTTACGCGTGAAAACAGGGTAGTCATCCATACCTTCGATTTGTGCTTTCTTAATTTCGCTATCCCAATACGCACCTTTCACAAGGCGGATCATGAGGCGCTTTTGGCTGCGTTTAGCAAGGTCAATAATATAATCAACCACGAAGAAACAGCGTTTTTGATAAGCTTGAATAACGAAACCAATGCCTTTCCAGTTTGCAAGCTCTGGTTCGAAACAAAGGCGTTCAAGTAACTCAAGAGAAATTTCTAAACGCTCTGATTCTTCAGCATCAATATTTAAACCAATGTTGTACTGTTTAGCTAAGAGAGCGAGTTCAAATACTTTACCGTAGAGTTCTTGATGAACACGTTCAATTTGGGCGCGTTGATAGCGAGGGTGTAAAGCAGAAAGCTTAATCGAGATGCCTGGGCCATCATAAACGCCTTTACCATTAGAGGCTTTACCAATTGCATGGATCGCTTGTGTATAGTCGTTAAAATAACGTTCAGCATCATGATCAGTTAAAGCTGCTTCGCCTAACATGTCGTAGGAATAGCGAAAGCCTTTATCTTCAAGAACTTTCGCATGGTCTACTGCTTCTTCAATGGTTTCACCAGTTACAAACTGTTCGCCCATCATACGCATTGCAACGTCAACTGCTTTACGGATAATGCCACGCCCACTGCGTGCTAAAAGACCCGTTAGTACACTTGAAAGACTGGTTTGCTTTGGAGTTTCCATAAGCTTGCCAGTTAACATGAGACCCCATGCAGCCGCATTTACAAACATTAAGCTGCTTTGGCCAACGTGTTCTTTCCAGTTCCCCTGATTAATTTTATCGCGTATGAGTAGATCACGTGTTGCTGAGTCCGGAATACGAAGCAAAGCTTCGGCAAGACACATGAGCGCCACGCCTTCTTGTGAAGACAGAGAAAACTCTTGTAATAACCCTTGAACAATACCAGCTTTACCCGAAGAGGTCTTACGTTCACGTAAGTTATGGGCAAGATTAAAAGCAAGATCATAAATTTTATGATCTAAATCATCAGATACCGCGGCAGCTTGTAATAACTCTTCTACAGCTTCTGGTTCGGCACGTCGCCAAGCTGTATTAATACGTTTTTCAAACTCACTTTTATCGTTGAATTCGGTGATATAGCCTTGGTGAGATTTATCCATTTGATGAAAAGTATCCATTGTGTTCATATCTGTTTCCGACAACCGACTCTCGTACTCCCATCTTGAGTAGAGAGGTTTAGATAATTTATCATTACAGAAGAAACACCGAATAACTCACTATATTTAGCCTATTTTTTAGAGGAAAATTCAGATGAATGGCCCATTATTAAGCCTTGATCGCACTGATTTAAAAATTTTGGATATTCTTCAAACAGATGGGCGAATTTCTAATAGTAAATTAGCCGAAATGGTAAACTTGTCACCCACTGCTGTAATGGCTCGAGTGCAGAAGTTAACAAAAGATGAATTTATCTTGGGCTATGAAGCTAAATTAAACCCAATCAAGCTAAATGCAAATTTTCTGGTGTTTGTAGAAGTGTTACTGGACAAGACCACACCGAATGTTTTGGATGAGTTTATTGATGCAGTTGTGCACTATCCCGAAATTGTTGAATGTCACATGGTCAGTGGGGGATTTGATTTTTTAATTAAGTTAAGAAGTGGCAGTATGGAGGAGTTCAGACGTATTGCTGGGCAGGTGCTGTGGCAATTACCGGGTGTGAAAGAAACCCGTAGCTATCCTGTGATGCAAGTCGTCAAAGATACTTCAAAAATTAAAATCAAAGCGAAAAATAAATAAAAAGGGGCCGAAGCCCCTTTTTATTTTATTCATTTTTATACACTTTCTTTGTAAAGTTTATCTGCTTGTTCAAAGCGATCAGTTACATCAGTGTTTGGAGCTTTGCTAATTAAACTCACTACAATGATGCTGATAAATGCACAGATAAAGCCAGGAATGATCTCGTAAACACCAGTGCTTGCGAAAAGATTTTTCCAGCCGATCACAACAACTGCACCTACGATCATGCCTGCTAAAGCGCCTTCTAATGTCATGCGTTTCCAGAACAATGACAAGATGATGAGTGGACCAAATGCAGCACCAAACCCAGCCCATGCATAAGAAACGAGACCAAGAACTTTACTGTCTGGATTACCTGCAAGCACAATTGCAAGAATTGCGATTGCAAGAACCATGATACGCCCAACCCATACAAGCTCTTTTTGAGATGCATTTTTACGGATGAAACCTTTGTACAAAT
The DNA here is from genome assembly GCF_041021895.1 of Acinetobacter sp. XH1741. NCBI lineage: Bacteria > Pseudomonadati > Pseudomonadota > Gammaproteobacteria > Moraxellales > Moraxellaceae > Acinetobacter > Acinetobacter chenhuanii. Next base: position 2,682,623 of record NZ_CP157428.1, on the reverse strand, counting down.
CTTCAGTTAGCGCACTTGAACACACCAAAAGCTGACAGCTTAATGTACTCATAACAGCAGCCAAGATCGCAGCTAGAATGACACCGACAAGCCATGGATTGAATAAAATTTTAGTCAATTCCATAAATACAGTTTCAGGGTTTTTACTTACAACTGTTGCAAGTTCAGGGTGTTGCTGGAAATAAGCAATACCAAAGAAACCAGCACCGACTGCACCAACTAGACATAAAATCATCCAAGTCATACCAATACGGCGAGCAGCAGGAATTGATTTTACAGAGTCAGCAGCCATAAAACGTACAAGGATGTGCGGTTGGCCAAAATAGCCTAAACCCCAAGCCATGGAAGATAAAACAGCCACTACACTTAAATCTGAAACGATGTTAAATGCATGTGGGCGAGCAGCTTCAATAAGCGTCACAAACTGAGTTGTGTCACCAATTGCAAGGTAAGTTACGATTGGAGTCAGTAAGAGAGCAAAAATCATTAAGCCAGCTTGGAAAGTATCGGTCCAGCTAATAGCTAAGAACCCACCAATACAAACATAACTAATTGTTGCAATAGCACTTAACCAAATTGCAGTGGTATATGACATGCCGAATAAATTTTCAAATAAACGGGCACCAGCTACCATGCCTGAAGCACAATAAATTGCGAAGAAAACCAAGATAATAACGGCAGAGAAAATACGAAGAATTTTTTTCTGGTCATCAAATCGACTTGTAAAATAGTCGGGCAGAGTGAGTGCATTATTTTGGATTTCAGTATGAACGCGTAATCGACCAGCAACCAGTAACCAGTTAAGCCAAGCACCGATAATTAGACCAATAGCAATCCACGCTTCAGATAAACCAGAAAGATAAATCGCTCCTGGTAAGCCCATGAGTAACCAACCACTCATGTCTGATGCGCCTGCGGATAATGCAGTAACAAAACTGCCTAAACTACGACCACCAAGAATATAATCAGAGAAGTCGCTTGTAGCACGGTAGGCAAATAAGCCAATAAGTACCATTGCTACGATGTACACCATAAACATGATGAGGGTGGGATCAAAATAACTCATAATGGATGTGTGTCCTTATATCCATAATCCGTGATTGTAACCTAATCCAGGTCGCTGTTTTCTTGTACGGCATTTCAAGAGGTTGAGATTCAACCACAAAAGAATTTTTTTGCTCTGTTAAATTTATGCTGTATTTTGTGTATTTTTATGTAAACGACTGTAATTTTGTTTACAATTTGAATTTAAATATATTTAATCAAAGAGTTAGATTAATCTAATAGTTTAGTGATCTTTTAAAAAATTAGAAAAATAAGAAATTTCGGAAAAATATCAGTATGTTTGGTTACAAAATTAACTGTGATAGACAAGGCTATGGAAAAATTGTGATTTAAAGTGAATGTTTTCCAGTCAATTTCTTGCGAAAAATCTAGTTTAAAAATGGAATATATCTATAAAGAGCAAAAATATTAGTCCGTCAATTTATGAAATAGGTCTTGCATACCTTGCGTAGCCGTCATTTTTAACAGTTTATATTGAGATGGAACACGATAATGATCTGCTTGCGGATCTATATAATAAGCTTGGGTGTAATTAGAAATTTCATGAACTAAGCCTGCAACAGGATAGACACTTAAGGTTGAACCAATAACAATGAAAATATCTGCTTCTTGTACTTGCTTTATTGCTTCTTCATAAGCAGGAACTGCTTCACCAAACCAAACAACATGAGGACGAAGTGGATAACCTTCTGGGCAGAGATCACGGGCTAAATCTAATTCCCAACCATTAATTTCATAAAATTGAGTTGTATATTGTGCATTGGGTCCAGAACTTTTCGCTAGTCGAATATTACCATGGAGGTGTAAGACATTTTGACTACCGGCACGTTCGTGTAAATCATCAATATTCTGTGTAATGACCTGCACATCGAAATACTTTTGTAATTTTGCAATATATTGATGAGCTTCATTTGGTTGAGACTCTAAAATATTTTTTCTTCGTGCATTATAAAACCGCTGAACTAAAGCAGGATCTTTTGCCCATGCTTCTGGAGTGGCAACTTGCTGTATATCATAATTTTCCCATAGACCATTGCTATCGCGAAATGTGCTAATTCCACTTTCTGCACTCATGCCCGCACCGGAAAATACAACAAGTTTGGTCATATCAATTATCTACTCATTCATTAGGTTTTTTAAAAACTGGCTCATACATATAAAAAAACCAGTTAAAATTTAAACTGGTTCTTTAAACTTTAAAAACTATACCTATATTATAGGCCAGCTTCATATTCTGCATTTGTTAAAAGTTTTTCAACATCTGCAATATTGTCTGGTTTGATTTTATATATCCAGCCTTTACCGTATGGGTCTTCATTTACAAAATCTGGATCATCTTCAAGGTCTGTGTTTACTTCTACTACAGTACCGGAAACAGGAGCGTGAATGTCAGAAGCAGTTTTAACTGATTCAACTACTCCAGCTTGTTCACCAGCTGTTACCTTACTGCCAACTTCAGGAGTTTCAACATAGACCAGGTCTCCAAGCTCATCTTGCGCATGGTCGGTAATCCCCGTAACAACGAGGTCTCCTTCAACTTTTACCCACTCATGTGTACGTGCATACTTCAATTCTGAAGGGTGGTTCATGACAACTCCTTAAGCATGTGTCTAATATTTTAATAACATTATAAATAGGGGTCTTTGCGCCAGTTACTCGGACTACGGCCACTCCAGCGTTTAAAAGCACGGCTGAAGTTGGCGACATCGGAATATCCAAGTTCATCTGCAATTTGTTCAAGACTATAATCTGTGCGTGAAAGTAGTGAAGTCGCATGACGATATCTTACTTCGTCTACTAATGTTGAAAATGAAGTCCCTTCAGCTGCCAATTGTCGTTTTAATGTACGATCTGACATATGTAAGTATTCTGCTACATTTTCTATGCTTAAGTAATGTTGTTCAGAATTACTTAAAATATCACGTACACGCATTGCCAAACGACGGCGCTCACCCAAAGCAGATAGTTCGGCTTCACATTGATTAATAGCAACTTGACTGGCAATTGGGTCTGAATTAATTAATTTAAGACCTAAATATTTTTTATCAAAACTAGAGATTAAATGGGGCTGATTAAAGCGAATAATGCTGCTTAGTTTATTTCTATATTTATCAAAACCCTCAGGTTCTGGAAAGTCTAAATCGACATCGCCCGCTAAATCTTCAATACCTGTCATCGCTTTTGCCATGGTCATGATACCAATGGTTAAGCCTAAAACGATTTCGGTACGAAGTGGTTCTAGTTCAATATCACATTGTAGCTGTAATGTGGCTTTCGGACCGAACGTAGAAAAATAGAGTTGTAAAAAGGGTAAACGTAATTGGATAAAACGTGCAGCAAGGGCAATAGCTTCTGTAATATCTTTGGCTGTCATAATTGCATAGCCAATAAATCCATGAATTGAAATACGCATTTGGGTGCCAATATGGTAACCCAGCGTACTTTCACCAGTTAGATTTAAGGCATGTTTAACTAGCTCATTCGCTACAGGTGTTGAAATACGATATTCAGGATCTGCCAATTGCTCACTAGTAAGATGAAAAGGAGCAAATAACGTTTCATCGTTGTATCCCCAACGTGAAACGACATCTAATAGCAATAAGCCATAGACTCCTGGAATACCTTGATCTTGACGAGCTGAGGTAATTTTCATATGCGTTCCGTTGCTCTCATCAATTCTCTACGTGCATTTCTTACACATCTTGTCATGAAATATAATTTGAGTTTATAAAAACTGTTAGACAATCATATCAACGATTCATTAAACATTCTTTTTAAAGACAACGATTTTCGTTGTTGAAATAAGCAAAACATCCCCATGTTGATTTAAGGCCTGCGTAACGTAACTAACAATACCACGATCTAATTTTGTTTTGGATGGTGTAATCGCGGAAATTTCCGCTTCAACATGAATCCGATCACCAGGTCGAGTAGGGCGTGGCCATCGTAGACTAGACTCTGAACCCACTAAGCCACCATAAATTGGCATACATTCTGTCCATAACCGCATAGTGATTGCAGAGGTATGCCACCCACTGGCAGCAATACCCTTGAAAATAGGATCTTCTTTGGCTAGCGCTTCATCGGTATGGAATGGTTGAGGATCATAGCTATTTGCAAATTGTTTGATTTCGTCTAGTGTAATTTCGTATTCACGACTAATAAAACGATCACCAATTTTCAAATCTTCTAAATAAAGCATTAATCTTGACCCTGTGTTGCTTTTTGCTCAATAAGGAAGCCGCCTGTTTGACGTTTCCACAATTGCGCATATATACCATTTTTTGCAATTAATTCTTCGTGGGTGCCTTGTTCTGCAATTTTACCTTCATCAAGAACAATTAAACGGTCCATTTGAGCAATAGTAGACAATCGATGAGCAATTGCAATAACCGTTTTATCTACCATAAGGTCATTTAAACTTGATTGGATAGCTGCTTCAACCTCAGAGTCCAATGCACTTGTTGCTTCATCTAATATCAAAATTGGCGCATCTTTTAAGAATACACGTGCAATAGCAATACGCTGTCTTTGACCACCTGACAGTTTTACACCGCGTTCACCTACTTGGGCTTCGTAGCCTGAACGACCTTTTAAATCAACAAGATGAGGAATAAATTCAGCCGCTTTAGCTTTATGTACAGCACTTTGCATATCTTGATCAGTTGCATCTGGACGGCCATATTTAATATTTTCAGCAACTGAACGATGTAGTAAAGAAGTATCTTGAGTAACCAAAGCAATATTCGCTCTTAGACTATCTTGCGTTACATCTTCAATATTTTGCCCATCAATTAAAATTGCACCTTCCTTAAGATGATAGAAGTGTAATAGTAATTGGATAAGAGTTGATTTACCTGCACCTGAACGGCCAACAATACCGATCTTTTCACCTGCTTTAATGTGTAGATTAAAGTGATCGATGACATTTTTATTGTTATAGGCGAAGGTTACATCTTTAAATACGATTTCACCTTGAGTGACATCAAGTTGTTTTGCATCTGGTTTATCTTGAATATTGATTTTCTTGCCTAGTGTTTGCATACCATCTTGGATGGTACCCACATTTTCAAACAATGCTGACATATGCCACATCATAAATTCAGCCATGCTATTGAGTTTTAAAATCATGGCAGTAGTCGCAGCAATGACACCTAAAGCTGCTAAACCTTGGGTCCATAACCAAACTGCGGTACCAATCACGCCAACAAATAAAACAGCAGACAACATATTAATGCTGACTTCAAAAAGTGTACCTAAACGCATTTGCGCATAGACGGTAGACATAAACTCTTTCATTGAAGCTTTAGCATATTGGCTTTCACGACCAGCATGAGCAAATAGCTTAACAGTTTGAATATTTGTGTAGGCGTCTGTGACACGGCCAGTCATCACAGCTCTGGCGTCCGCTTGTTGTTGCGAGATTTTGCTTAAACGTGGGATAAAGAACCAAGCACTTAATAAGAATAGCCCTAACCAAACCATGAGTGGGATGAGTAAAGTTGGAGAAATTGCCCCAAGAACAATACTAACCGTAATAAAGTAAATACTCACATAGGCCAACATATCGCCCAAAATAATCCAGAATTCACGGATAGCTAAAGCCGTCTGCATCACCTTGGCCGAAAGGCGTCCAGCAAAATCATTATGGAAAAAATCTAGACTTTGCTTTAACAGAAGGTTGTGAAAGCGCCAGCGTAAGCGCATAGGAAAAGTACTATATAAAATTTGATGTTTTATAATGGATTGAATATTAACAAATAAAATATTAGCAAATAAAACGCTAATTAGAATAAGTATATTGGAAGCATGTTGGCTTAAAAAACTTTCAGGCTGACTGTGGCTGAGCCAGTCTACAAGTTGCCCAATTTTTGAAAAGAGTAGGGCTTCAAATGTAGCTGCGCCTGCTGTACATATAATAAGTAGTAATAAATAAGGACGTACGCCTTCGGTAGCTTGCCAAACAAATGGAAAAAAGCGTTTCGGTAAGGGTTCATCCAGACCTTTTGTTGGATAAGGATCTACAAGTTTTTCAAACCACTTCAGCATGAATGACTACCTTTATACATCAGCTACTTTATTAAAATTTCGCAATTTAATTTGCAATAAAGTCAGTTAGATCAAACTCAATAAAGACATTGATCTGTTGGGTATGTGTGGATACACATGAAAGTTTATATTGTATATCTTTGACTAAAGCTTATTTAATTTAGTCAAGACATGAAATTGGACTCGGGAAGAAACCTTAAAAGGTAACGCAAAGACAAAATGTTTTATTCATTATATCGATAATAATAGATGAAGTGGTGAACGAATTTGATCTGAATGTAATTTTTATAATTTTTTTAATAGACGATAAAATATTAGTTATTGCCATAAGCAGTTAAAGCCTTTATCAGAATATTGATAAAGGCTTACACATGTTTACCACATTAAGTCATCTGGAATGACATAAGCTGCATATGGATCTTCTTCATCGGTCGTTTGCTCATTCTTTTCAGCATTATTAATTAAGATAAAACCTTGCATTTTTTGATCAATTTTTTCAGCTAAAGCTTTTGGAAGATAAGCATATTGATCTTGATCTTTGGCAATGACTAAACTACCTGTAACTAAGGCATTGTAGACTTGCTGAGATAGATATACTTTCTTAATTTTATTCTCATCAATAAATTGATAAACAACTTCCCCAGCAAAATCTGCAATTTTGTGTTGCTTAATCATTTGAATGATAGACGCTTTTAGGGCTTTTTCTTCAAGTTGTTGCTGCTTTTCTAAATTTAAAGCTTGGTCTTTCGCTAGCTTCTCTTTTTGAGCCTTTTCAATATTTGCTTTAATTTCTGCTTCATTACTTTGACCGATACGTTGTTCATGTTGCGCTTGTTTAGTAAGTTTTTTGGCTTTTTTATTGTCAACTAAACCGGCTTTGAGTAACTGAGCTTGTAAGGCATTTTTAACCATGACTTAATCCGAATCTGAAGAGGATGAACGATGAAAATAAATGACCCAATATGAAATACTGAGAGTTAAGCTTAAAATTGCTGGAAGTAAAAATGATTGCAATTTTAAATAGGGATGTACTGAAGCGGCAAGTATACCACCAATAAGAAAGCCTGAAAAAATAAGTAAATGTAGAATAATTCTGCGATTCTCTACTTTTAACCCCCGTGCCATATAGCCAAGTGCAAGGCCAAGATCTGTCAAAACACCCGATAAGTGAGTGGTTCTGATAATAGTTCCTTTGTAATGGCTCACCATGGCATTTTGTAAACCCATAGCAACACAAGCCCATAGTAGGCCATATCTAGGAAAATACGGCAATAATAACCAACAGAGAAAAATAAATAGTGCAACGAGACTTAAAGGGAGACCATATCGGCGGTCTAGTCTGAAATGGCTATTACCTAAAATAAAGCCACTATAAAATGATCCACACACATAACAAAGGATAACAAGGACCAAATATAGAATATGTTCAAATTGCCAGTTTACCAAACTCATCGCAAGCATGCTGACATTGCCAGTCATATGTGAAACTGATTGATGTAATAGGGTAATTAACCCTAATACATTAATCATTCCGGCATTGATTGCCAGTAAAAAGGCACCTACTTGGAACCAGTTTGGTAAATGTTGAAATGGCATGTTCTTTAAGAGTTTTGTCTTGAGCGAATATCAACTGCTGCTGTAAATAAAACATCGGTAGATGAGTTAAGAGCGGTTTCCGTAGAGTCTTGTAATACACTAATAATCATACCAACTGCAACAACTTGCATTGCAATTTCTGATGAAATACCAAATAGACTACATGCCACTGGAATTAAAAGAAGTGAACCACCTGCAACGCCAGAAGCACCGCATGCAGATATGGTAGCCACGACTGATAAAATAATCATAGTCGCTAAATCAACATGAATTCCTAAAGTATGTACAGTTGCTAAAGTGAGTACAGTAATCGTAACTGCAGCACCTGCCATATTAATGGTTGCACCTAAAGGGATAGAAACGCTTGCAGTAGATGGATTAACACCTAAACGTTCTGCCAAGTCAAGGTTAACTGGAATATTAGCTGCTGAACTACGAGTAAAGAATGCTGTGATTCCACTTTCTTTTAAACATTTTAAAACGAGTGGGTATGGATTACCACGGATTGTTAAGCCTACCAAAATTGGATTAATTACTAAGGCAACAAAGAACATAGTACCTAGTAGCACAGCCAATAATTGTATATAGCTTTCAAGTGTAGCAAGACCTGCGCTAGCGAATGTCACTGCAACTAAACCAAAAATACCAACAGGAGCAAATGCAATCACTTTATGAATAATGGCACTGACTGCATGTGAAATATCATGCATTACTTGTTTGGTGGTATCTGAGCTATGACGCATAGCTAAGCCAAGACCAATTGCCCAAGCGAGAATACCAATAAAGTTTGCTTCGCTGATTGCTTGTACTGGATTCGCAATAAAACTTAAAAGTAAGTTTTTTAATATCTCAGCGAGGCTACCAGGGGCCTGTAAACTGTTATGTGAAACAGTATTGAGATAAAGCGTGCTTGGAAAAGACAGACTTACGATAACAGCTGTAAATGCTGCTAATAGCATGCCCACAACGTATAGCAATAGTACTGGGCGAAGATTTGCATTGTGGCCCATTTGGAAGTTAGCAATTGAGGAAAGAACCAGAACAAAAACTAAAATAGGAGCAACCGATTTTAATGCTTTAATGAACAGTTCACCAAACAAGCTTAGGTAGGGTGTAATGTTTGGAAATAAGAGTGCAACACCTATTCCTAAAATAATGGCAATAATAATTTTGGTGACTAAGCTTAATCGAGAAAAGAATTCAAGCATATAAAAGCCTTATTAACCTATTCGTGGCTAAAGGTTGAACAAGCGGAGTATTTTATACTTAAGTGATGGGAATCTTAAGCTTTTTTATACCAAGTAATCAGATTAATAAAAAATGGTAATATTAAGTATTTGTTTTTAAAATATTAAAATGAAACTTTGAAAGTATAAAAGATGACGTTTTGTTTATATTGCACTCAATATAGAGTCTAACATTATTGATTTTTTACTTTAGGAAGTAATTCGAACGCGAAATAAAGATATAAAAAGAAATGGGAGGGAGACTATTTTTGTTTTCAATAAAGCTAATTGCTAGAAAAACTACGCGAATTTTCAGTTCTTTTTGCTCGGAAATTACCAGCTACCAAGTTGAAAAATCGCATATTTCAGGAAAACATTAATATTATTATAATTTTATCAGTTCAGAGCAGTTAATCTATACAGTATAACTGATAAAGCATATTCAAAATGGAATGCATTTTATCATCCTTAATAGAATAGAAAATTTGTTTACCATCACGACGTGTTGATACGACATCACTTTTACGTAACATCATTAGTTGTTGTGAAAGGGTGGGTTGGGTGATTTGGGTTTTCTCTTCGATTTGAGAGACATTCAACTCCTCGTGAGCTAAGTGACATAAAATTAATAAGCGATCAGTGTTCGCTAATGATTTTAATGTTCCAACGACTGAGTCAGCCGCATTTTTCATTTCTTCAATTTGGAGTCCATCTTTCATACTTTATACCTATATCAATATGGCCGGCATAGTATAGATTGATCTTAAGAAAATGAATGTAGCAAAACTAATCAATCCAATTGTTTTTGTTGAAAAGGTTTATAAGTGTAATTGATAAATATATAACATTATTAAGGTAAAACAAGAATTTGTATTTGTTTTGTGTCAAAAGTGTTGCGTTGTGTGAGAAGCGTAATTGTTAAGTATAAATGAAACAAAGTCAAAGGGAATAAAGCCTATTTTTAGCCTTATAAATAGTTAATTCTGATTTATCTATAAAAAGACATTAAAAAAAGATTGAGTTTTTATGTTTTAAGGATATAATTGATTTTGTACAGACAGGTCTGTATATTCTAGTTTAGTATGATAGTCCAAAAAAAATGTCTAACTCTAAACTAGATTGACTTTCAGACGCAGCGTGATGAATAAGAAGAAGATTCAACAACATAAGAAGAATGATATCACGCTTTATTTTTTATTAGGCAATTTTTTCAAACTCAATTAGCTTTTCCACTCGTTTCCAGTAGTCATTAATTTTTACTGAACCATGTTCAACTTGAGCTTGAATTGTCATGCCTTCCAAAATGTTAACTAACAGCAAAGCTAGAGGGCGAGACTCTTCAATTTTAAGTTGAATAAGAAGATCTTGCATTAACTGCGTTAACCATATTTTGTATAAAGTTGCTGGTTGATGAGTTGAAGGATATTGTTTTAATACCTCTTCTAAGGCTTTTTGGAACATACAACCATTAAAGTCGTCGCTATTAAACCAGTCTGAGTACCATAAAAAGATTGCTTTAATGCGCGCTAATGGATGGTTTTCGTCTTCTTTAGATATCGCAGCAGTAAGAGAGTTCTGTAAGAGAGAGTTTCTTAATAATAAGCACTCTTCAATGAGTTTCTCTTTTGAGGGGAAGTATTTATAAAATGTCATTTTTGCTACACCAGACTCACTGATGATACGATCAACCCCTATAGAATTATAACTATATGAATTAAAAAGTCTTAAAGCAGTGGTAATGATGTCATCTTTTTTTGACATATTTTAGTAGCCTCACACAAATATTTTGCTCTTAGCCTAAATGGTCGAGTGTATAAATAAAAAGCACGAACGCGCAATTTTACATTGTATTGATGGTTATTGATAGGAAAAAATAGGTTTTTTAAAAACAATAAAAGCACAAAGCTTGATGCTCTAAGTATAAATTTTATATTTATTAAAAAATTTTCTAGGTCGTAATCGACACATTTAGAAGATATTTTTTTGATTTAGTAAGAGAAATTTATAACATAGGCAATTAACCATAAAATATATTTAAAGATTGGTATATTTAAGCATGTATTTATAAAAGAAAAAAGGAGAAATTTTATAAATTTCTCCTTTTAATGGTTTTAAATAATATTATTCTGCTGGAGGCAACAGCATAAGAATTGAATCATTCAGTAATTGAACAATGTTTTCTAAAATATCTACACGATTAAGCTCGTTATTGAAGGGAATACTTGCTCCATCTGCAATAGCCTTAAGCTGATTGGCAAAAGCTTCCACAATTGGTAAATCTTCTCCATTTCCCCAGAACTTTAAAACACCATTTTGTTCTGTATAAAGTAGTCGAGAGGCTGGTTCTAGCAATAGTTCATAGCCTTCTGACAAAATGGCATTGAGATCTTCAATTTCAATTTCATCGGGTTCAGGAATATTGTCTGGATATTTAGGTTCAGTCATATGAGACATGATGGCAGCATCAAGAACTGATGAATTCTGTAATTGAGCTAAAACTAAATTTCTTAAATGAGCCAATTCTTCTGCATTAATTTCACCAATTTGAGGAATATTCTTACGGGCAATATCCATCACTGGGTTTTGTAGCAATTCATCAGTAGCAAATTGATCACTAATTCTGTCGATCATGCCTGAAATGTTAGGCATGCGGAAACCGAAAGAGTAAGTTAAACAATCATCTTCGGCAACACCATAATGTGCTAAGCCTGGTGGAACATATAATAAGTCGCCCGGAGCTAATACTTCATCAAAATGAACATCTATTTCAGGTAATAGTTTTAATGGTTGATTAGCTACAAATTCAGTGCTTGCATCACACATTTGACCGAGTTGCCAGCGACGATGACCGTGTCCTTGAACAAGAAAAACATCGTAAAAGTCAAAATGTTTTCCAACTGAACCACCTTTAGGTGCATAAGAAACCATAATATCGTCACGACGCCATTGTGGGATGAAAGGAAATTTTTTCCACAATTCGGCTAAATCAAATGAGTAATGATCAACTGCTTGTACTAAGAGCGTCCATAGTTTTGGTAATTTTTGAAAGTCACCTTTAGTTAGAGGAGAAGTCTTTACATGCCATTCATTTGGATTTTTGTCTTTTTGACGAATAAGGCGAGCACTGACGTGATCTTCTATAGCAAGTTCTTTCACATCATTTGGCTCTAACATGCCAACGATTTCAGGTAAGGCATTGCGTACGAGTAAAGGTTTTTTCTGCCAATATTCTGTTAAAAACTGCTCAGCAGTAATATTACCTAAAACAGTTAAAGGTTCTGTCATGGAGATAGCCTATTAATAAACGAATTGATATTAAGGAATTTGTAGTTCAAGCTGTCTTAAAATCTGACAAAGCTGAATCATGGGTAAACCCATTAGTGTGGTTTGATCTTGGCCTATCATTTTTTCAAATAGACTAATACCAAGGCTTTCACACTTAAAACTTCCTGCACAATGAAGGGGGTGATCTATAGCGATATATCTTTCGATTTCATGCTCGCTTAAGGTGCGGAATTTAACTTGATAATGTTCGACTAAAGTGAGTTCAAAACCCTTTTCAACACACTGCACACTTAAAGCCGTACTAAAAAAGACTGTTCGGCCAGAGTTTGCTGTTAACTGAGCTTTAGCATTTTCAATAGTTAATGGTTTGCCAATAAAATCATGAGGTGCATGTTCTCGCCATGCAACCTGATCTGATCCAATGACAATTGCGTCAGGATGTTTTTGAGCAATTAACTGTGCTTTGTTAAACGCTAATCTTTTTGCTAAATCATCAGCATGAGTCTCGCCGCGAGGACTTTCATCTATATCTGGACTAATGCAGATATATTCGATACCTAACCGATTCATCAAATCTTTACGTGTTTGACTACTCGATGCCAAAATAATTTTGGGTTGTTTCATTACACTGCAAATTCCATTAATACATCTAATGGAACATAACTTAATACTGCTTGATGACAGGCATGAAGTTTAACAGGTGGCGCTTGACCAGCTTGATATGCTTCTACCCAACGCGTAACGCAAATACACCAAAAGTCACCTGGTTGTAGACCGGGAAAGCCAGCTTCCGGTAGAGGGGTAATGAGGTCATTTCCAATTTTTTGTGAGAAATTTAAAAAGTCGGAAGTCATTTGGGCGCATACAGTATGTTGTCCCAGGTCTGTTACAGCCGTATGGCAAAAACCATTTCGAAAATAACCGGTAATAGGGTCAAAACAACAGCTTGCTAAAGGTTCACCTAAAACATTTAAACGATTGATTTGTGGATCTGGATGAATAGACATAATGGATGAAATATTAGATTACTACGTCTATCATAATCAAAACTTTGGCTTTCTACAGCTTTTATGCAAAAAAACTAACCTTTTTTGATGTAATCATTTAAAATTGGCGCGTTTTTAAAATCATAAAGAGAGCTTTACATGAATTTTCAGCGCATGACTGACCTTAATTTAGAAGGTAAACGTGTACTTATTCGTGAAGATTTAAACGTTCCCGTTAAAAATGGCGTAATTACCAGCGATGCTCGTTTACGTGCAGCACTTCCAACAATAAAAGCTGCTTTAGAAAAAGGCGCTGCTGTAATGGTATTTTCGCATTTAGGTCGTCCTGTGGAAGGTGAGCCAAAGCCTGAACAGTCGCTTGCTCCAGTTGCGGCATACTTAACTGAAGCATTAGGTCAAGAAGTTAAATTGTTGACTGATTACCTTGATGGTGTGGACGTTCAAGCAGGACAAGTGGTTTTACTTGAAAATGTTCGTTTTAACTCTGGCGAAAAGAAAAATAATCCTGAACTTGCACAAAAATATGCTGCTTTATGCGATGTGTTTGTCATGGATGCTTTTGGTACTGCTCACCGAGCTGAAGCTTCTACAGAAGGTGTGGCACGCTTTGCTCCTGTAGCTGCTGCTGGTCCATTATTGGCTGCTGAATTAGATGCGCTTGGCCGTGCAATGCAAACACCTGAGAAGCCAATGGTGGCTATTGTTGCAGGTTCTAAAGTTTCAACAAAACTTGATGTTTTAAATTCATTATCTAGTATTTGTGATCAACTTATCGTTGGTGGCGGTATTGCAAATACCTTCTTGGCGGCTGCAGGTTACAACGTTGGTAAATCTTTGTACGAAGCTGACTTGGTTGAAACTGCAAAACAAATTGCGGCTAAAGTAAGTGTTCCACTTCCAACAGATGTTGTTGTAGCTGATGCTTCTCAAATTAACTTTGAAGATTTCTTGGGTTCTTTAGCAGCAGCGCAAGCAGTTGTTAAAAAAGTTGAAGACGTAACATCAAACGATATGATTTTAGATGTAGGTCCAGATACAGCTAAAGCATTTGCAAATATTTTAACTACTTCAAAAACAATTCTTTGGAATGGTCCAGTTGGTGTATTTGAAGTTGATCAATTTGGCGAAGGGACTAAAGCACTTTCTCTTGCAGTGGCTCAATCTGATGCATTCTCAATTGCTGGCGGTGGAGATACTTTAGCTGCGATTGATAAATATAATGTTGCTGATCAAATTGGCTATATTTCAACAGGCGGTGGTGCATTCCTTGAATTTGTTGAAGGAAAAACCTTACCGGCAGTTGCTGTTCTTTTAGAACGTGCATAATACTTATATGTAAAAATAAGAAGGGGTTGAGTTCAACCCCTTTTTTCATGGATAAGTCATTAAATTGTCATATTTCTGAAATAAAATAATGAGCACTAAATCACCAATTGTGGAAAATAGTGATGAATTTAAAACTTACCCTTGCTGCTTTGTTAATTGCTCCCATTATGTTGACTGCTTGTGCTAAGAAAGAAGAGTCAGGTAAAGCAGGCCAAGATGCGGCATCTACAGCGGTTTCTGATAAAGTAACTCCTGAACAGCAAGCTACGATTGATTCGCTTGATAAGCCAGTTTTAGATGAAAAGAATACAGATGTGGTTGAAGGTAGTGCGTCTAGCGAGGCCGCTACTTCAGAAACTCATTAATTTGTTGTATTTTGTTAAAAAGTCCCTGCAAATGCAGGGATTTTTTTTGAAATACTGTGATTTGTTGCTGAATTGAAATAAATGACAAGGTAGAATAAGCCGCACTACCTGGGAGGATATTATGGCACTCATTTCAATGCGCCAGCTCTTGGATCACGCTGCGGAACATAACTACGGCGTACCAGCATTTAACGTAAATAACTTAGAACAAATGCGTGCAATTATGCTTGCCGCAGATGCAACCAATTCACCTGTAATTGTTCAGGCATCGGCTGGAGCTCGCAAATATGCAGGCGCTCCATTTTTGCGCCATCTTATTTTGGCTGCAATTGAGGAATGGCCGCATATTCCAGTGGTAATGCATCAAGACCACGGAACAAGCCCTGATATCTGTCAGCGTTCAATTCAGCTTGGCTTTAGCTCAGTGATGATGGACGGTTCACTAGGTACAGATGGTAAAACACCTACATCGTACGAATACAATGTTGATGTAACTCGTAATGTTGTTGCTTTAGCGCATGCATGTGGTGTTTCTGTTGAAGGTGAAATTGGCTGTTTAGGTAGCCTTGAAACTGGCATGGCTGGTGAAGAAGATGGTGTCGGTGCTGAAGGTGTACTTGATCACTCACAACTTCTTACTTCTGTTGAAGAAGCGACTCAATTTGTTGCTGATACTAATGTAGATGCATTGGCGATTGCTGTAGGTACTTCACATGGTGCTTACAAATTCACTCGTCCACCTACAGGCGATATCTTAGCAATTGATCGTATCAAAGAAATTCATGCGGCATTGCCAAACACTCATCTTGTAATGCATGGTTCAAGCTCTGTACCACAAGAATGGTTGAAAGTAATCAATGAGTTTGGCGGTGATATTAAAGAAACTTATGGTGTGCCTGTTGAACAGCTTGTAGAAGCAATTAAACATGGTGTACGTAAGATTAATATCGATACAGACTTACGTTTAGCATCTACTGGTGCAATTCGTCAGTTTATGGCTGAAAATCCGGCAGAATTTGATCCACGTAAATACTTCGCTAAAACAGTGGATTCAATGAAGCAAATTTGTATCGATCGTTATGAAGCTTTTGGTACAGCGGGTAATGCTGACAAGATCCGTCCAATTTCTCTAGAGAAAATGGTTGATCGTTATAAATAATTCCCGTTAGGGTTTAATTTAAAAAAAACCGGTTATTTAGTAAATAACCGGTTTTTTTATTAAGTGAATTTTATTTATAAAAAAACCTGTAATAAACACAGGTTTTGATAATAAAGACTTAACTTATTTCTGTAAGTTCTTCTTGTCGAGGCTTGGGTCTTTAATTTCTACATAAGCATTGGCGCGTACTTCACGTAACCAACTATCAATTTCAGTGTTAAATTGACGTTCGCCTAAGATTTGACGTGCCATACGCTCTTGATATTCATGTGTCATATCTTTTTCGCGCTTGTCTGTTACTTGTAGAATATGCCATCCAAATTGAGTTTGGAAAGGTTCACTAATTTGACCTACAGGAATTTCCTGCATTTTTTTATCAAACTCAGGGACCATCATACCTGGTGTAACCCATCCTAAACTACCGCCGTCGCGCGCTGATCCAGTATCGTTTGAATAAGTCGCTGCAAGTGTTGCAAAATCTTGACCAGCCTTTAATCGCTTGTAAATGCTATCAATAATTTGTTTCGCATTTTCAGGACTTACCACTTCAGATGGTTGAATAAGAATATGGCGAGTTTGATATTGCGGTACAAGTGCTTTTTGTTCATTTTGCTTGCGTTCTAAAAGTTTTAGAACATGAACGCCATCACGCACTGAGATTAAATCAGTGGTTTGACCATCTTGCAGTGGGGTAATACGAGCTGCGAGTTCAGCTGGAATATCAGAAAGAGGACGGAACCCCATATCTGCACCTTCAACTTTTACAGTAGCAGTTGAAAGTTTTTTAAGAGCATTTAAATCATTGCTTTGAGCAAGTTTTGAACGAACTTCTTTTGCTACATTTTGAACTTCTTGAGGGTTGTCACCCGCAATTCGCATATGAATTACATGTGCTTGATTGCCTAAAGCAGCTTGTCCTTGTGGTGATTTTAAGAAGTTATCGACATCTTGATCACTGATTTTAATGCGAGACATAACTTGTTGCTGACGCAGACGATTAATTGCTAAATCCTCAGCAATACGACTACGTAAGCTTTCATAAGTTCCCGGTGCAATTGCATCTAATTTTTGTTGAAAGGCTTCTAAGCTTTTACTACCAGATTGACTCGCTACTTTAAGTACCGCTTCATTTAAACTTTTTTCATCAGGTTTAATACCATAGCGTTTTACTTGTTCAAGTTGAGCTTGACGTAAAATCAGTTGGTCTAAAACCTGAAATTGTAGGTATTGTTGAGGTGGGACTTCTTTTTTTTGTGCTTGCAATTCGTGGGCAGCTTCTGCCATTCCTTGCTCAAGATCGCTTTTTAAAATTACGCTATTGTCCACAATTGCCACAACTTCATCACTGGGTTGGGCAAAACTATGCATTGATGAAGATATTAATACAGCAAGGGTTGTTGCTTTAAAAAACTGTTTAAGATGCTTTGTCTTCATTAACGTTGTGTCCAAGATTGATTAATTTTGTTAAAACCTAACACGCGATTTTCAAGTAAAGATGCGAGTTTATTGTTTAAACCACCTAAACCTTTGAGTGTAATTTCAGCCATGATCGCACGTTTTTCGCTAACATTTGAAGCTTTCGGATCATCTAGATCGTTATAGTAAGAACGACCGTAGACTGAGACACCCCAACAGCATGATTCGTAGTTAACACCGAGTAAAATTTCACGGGCAACATCATTGTCGATGTCATATTGTACGTGGCCCATAATACGCCAATTGTCTTTAATTGGTTGTATAAACGATGCAACAACTTGATCGTAAGCATCTTGACGGCCAGCAATGTCTTTACGGTAGAAGTAGCCTAAGTTATATAAGTTGCCTTTGTCACCTGTATAGTAAACCTGGAAGTCTCGCTGAGCATTATCACCGTTTGACATCCAAGCCGAATTGGCTGCAATAGTAAAGTTTTGGTTGAGTTGGCTTGTTAAGCTTACCACTGGCCCTGTATTGCGTTCTGTATCAATTTCATCTTGTTCGTTTAATGTAACGCGGCGGTCTTCAAAGTAATAACTTTGGCCTACACTTGCACGTAAGCGTTCTAAGCCTACAGTATCAAATAAACTATAGCTTACACCAAGTGATAAGAAGTTGTTGTCTTCAAGGCGGTCATGCCCGTAGAAGCGGTAAGGGTTAAATAATTGATCGTAATTAACGGATGCTGAAGTTGAGTCAAAGTTTGGATAGCCGTTTTGGTTTTTGTAAGGAGCATATGCATAAAATGCACGAGGGGTAATTGTCTGAAGATATTTACCTTCTCGTTCAAAAGTTAGGCCGGTATCCAAAGTAAACTGAGGTACAACGACTGATTTAGATTCTGAGCTAGCATCTAGACCTTGTGAGGCGATACTATCTTTATCATAGAATGTTTGGATAGAACGTACAGATACTTCTGGAATAACAAAAGCCGCTGGTGTCCGATAGTTATAACGTGTTGCGAACTGGTTATAAATACGGGTACCGCTACTTTCTTGAGCAGAACCATCATTAATTGATTTTTTGAAGTATGCCGTATCGTTATTAAATTCGTATTGTAAACCTAATGGGTTACCAGTCACATAATTTAATAAGAACTGTGGTAAGCGCGCATAAGGTTTATTTGCATCCTTGACTAGAGGGTCAAGCGTTTGGAAATCTTCAACTTTAAGCTGAGCTTTTAAGCCTGGAATACCGTGTTGATAGTTAAGTTCCCAAGCTCTACGTAAGTTAAGATCTGTCTTAGAGTTAGGACTATTGTCTAGGTCTGCAAAATAGTCTTTATCCGATGCATAGCGATATTCAAGGTTGGTAGACCACTGATCGTTAATATCCCAGTTATGAAGGAAATTGAAGTTTTTACGATCTTTGTCATCATATTTTTTATCAGATGGAAGTAAGCCACCCCAGATTTGGCCTGAACCGAAGCCGTCAGTTAAATATCTAAAAGACCCTTGGAACATGGCACCACGGTCAGCTAAATAACGTGGAGTAATCGTTGCATCGTAATTAGGTGCGAGGTTTAAGTAAACCGGTACTGAAAGTTCAACACCACCATCGTTTGAGAATCCAAACTGGGGGGTAAGAATGCCTGTGGTTCGTCGGTCATCAATTGGGAAATTGAAATACGGAACGGCTATAACAGGAACATCTTTAACATAGATTTTTGTTCCGCGTGTAACACCGCGACCAGTTTCCTGATTCAGCTCAATTTTATTCGCTTGGATTTTCCATGCTGGTTTTTGACCTGGTGGACAGGTGGTATATGTCGCATCGTTAAGAACCATCACATTTGGAGAGGTTTTTTCGATTTTTCCAGCATGACCATGAGCATGCTGTTGTTCAGCAATATAAAAACTATTGTCTAAATTACCAGTCTGAGTTTTTAGATTGTAATCAATTTCGTCACTTTGAGAGAGTAAGCCCCCTTGAGCTAACTGTACTCGACCTTGTGCATGGGCAAATGTTTGAGTTTTATCGATGGTGACTTTATCGGCGCGAACAGTACGGCCTTCTTGGTCTATCACCACATTTCCTTGTAACACAGAGTCGCCAGCAGGGTTGTAGTGACCATAATCAGCAGTTACAACTGAAGAGGTTTTATCTGCATCTAACGCTTTAGTTTCAGGATTAATGGGTGTAATCCAAGTTCCTTGACAAAATGCTGAACTCAAATATTTATTATTGCGCAACTGCGCCTCAGGTGCGGATTTATCAACATAATACTGTTGAAAGAATTCCTGCCCTGGATAGGCTTCCTTAATACTCGCCTTAAGTTGATTATTGTCTATGTTGGAGACAACATCAGCTGACTCAGCATAACTTGATTGTATGGAGCCACTACATAAGAGCGTAAAAATAGCGGTCGCTAAAGGATTAAATTTAAACTGATGCTTCATTGTCTCATTAACCAAGTATGCTAATTCACAATTAATTATTGTCGCATCATAGAGAAAAAGTTTATAAGTGGCTACACTTAACCCTTCAAAAATCTCAGCTTGTTTTAGATTTTATTGCAAATGAATACACAACGTGAACAATTGATACATACATGGCTTACATCTGTTCTTGAAAATGATCAATTTCAGATCGCTTATTTAGCTGGGGATGCAAGCTTTCGCCGATATGCTCGCATCCAGTTACAAAACAAAACGTATATGCTTATGGATGCGCCTCCTGAAAAAGAAGACTGTGTTCCATTTGTAACTATTGATGAGTTTTTTGCAGGTAATGGAGTTCGAGTACCTCAGATTATTGCAAAAGATTTGACCCAGGGTTTTCTCTTGTTAGAAGACTTTGGCGATGTGCTGTTGTCGACATTGCTAAATGATGCAACAGTTGATCAATACTATGAACAAAGCTTTAAACAGCTAACTCATTTGCAATCAATTAATGGTACTGATCATTTCCCGGCATATTCTTATGAAAAGCTAGTGTCAGAAATGCAGTTATTAACGGATTGGATGCTACCATCACTTGATATCCATCCGACGGCTGAGCAAAAGAAAATCATTGATAACGCCTTTGAGTTTTTAGCTCAAGCAGCGTTGGCTCAACCTCAAGTTATTGTGCATCGTGATTTTCATAGCCGTAACTTAATGAAAATTGAAAATGAACTAGAGCTTGGAGTAATTGACTTCCAAGATGCTGTTATTGGTGCTGATACATATGACTTAATTTCGATTACTCGTGATGCATATGTGCAGTGGAATGCTGAGCATGTATATCAGTGGTTCAAAGTCTTCTATGAGTTGTTGCCAGAGTCAGCTAAACAAAATCGAAGTTTTGATCAATTTAAACGTGATGCTGATTTAATGGCGATTCAACGTCATATTAAAATTTTAGGTATCTTCGTTCGTTTATTTGTACGAGATGGTAAATCTGGCTATTTGAAAGATTTACCACGAGTGATGTGGTATTTACTTGAAGAAAGCCGTGGTTACGCTGAACTTGATGACTTCATGATGTTCATTCGTAATTCAGTTATGCCTAAATTTATTGAAAAATATGGCCCCTATGAGGTGGCAGCATAATGAAAGCAATGATTCTTGCCGCTGGCTTGGGTAATCGTATGCGTCCGCTCACGCTATATACACCAAAGCCTTTGCTTGAGGTGGGCGGTAAACCGCTTATCGTGTGGCATATTGAAAAACTGAAGAAAATTGGTGTGACTGAAATAGTCATCAATTCTGCATGGTTGGCTGACAAACTTATCAGTAGCTTAGGAGATGGTTCTCAATTTGGTGTGGACATCCGTTGGACACGAGAAGAAGAAGGGCTAGAAACAGCTGGTGGAATTATTAATGCTTTACCACTGCTTGGGACCGATCCGTTTATTCTGGTGAACGGAGATGTATGGACCACAATGGATTTTGAAGCTCTACGAGATATTAAGCTAACTGATGATTTAGCTCATCTCGTGTTGGTTGATAATCCTACCCAGCATCCTAACGGCGACTTTACGTTATTGGATGGACGTGCTTTTACATTCGATCAAGATATGAAAGGTGAGAACCTCACTTTTAGTGGTGTGTCTGTTATCCATCCTAAGCTTTTTGATGGGTTGGAATCTGGTAAACGTCCATTAGCCCCACTATTGAAGCAAGCAATGCAAAATCAAAAGATATCCGCTGAAAAACTTCAGGGTGCATGGGTCGATGTGGGAACGCCAGAGCGCTTAATGGAGCTGGATTTACAAATTCGTGAAGGCTTCTACGATTAACTGCGTAATCGCTAATCGTTAAATAGTGTTCCACGATGCATAAATGGGTATACTTTGTTTTAAATTTTACTTAGATGTTATCTGTTTATGCATCCGTTTTTTCAAGAGTTACAACAGGGTAGTCGAAAATTAGGTTTATCGCTTAGCGATGAAACTTTGACTTTATTGTTGAAGTATCAAGATGCTTTGGTACTTTGGAACAAGGCTTATAATCTAACAGCGATTCGTGATCCGAAAGAAATGTTAGTGAAGCATTTGTTAGATAGCCTAAGTATTTTGAAAGATTTACCAGCTGGACGTTTACTCGATGTAGGCACTGGGGGCGGTATGCCGGGCATGATCATTGCATTATGTCAGCCAGAGCGCTCTTGTGTATTGCTTGATTCAAATGGTAAAAAAATTCGTTTTTTGAAACAGTTTATTGCTGACCTTAAGCTTAAAAACGTAGTGGCTGTACAAACACGCGTTGAAAATCAAGATACAATTGATGAGCTTGGTCAATTTGATGTAATAACAAGTCGTGCATTCGCATCACTCACTGATTTTGTTGATGCTGCACGTCCATATTTACATGAGCAGAGTATAATTGCTGCGATGAAAGGACTGATTCCAGTTGAAGAAATGGAAGAGCTTAAGCAGGAATTTTCATGTAAAGTGGTTGAACTGCATGTACCAAGACTTGATGAACAACGTCATTTACTTTTACTTCAACGAATTTAAATAAAAAGTATTAGGGTTACCATGGCTCAAATTATTGCGATTGCAAACCAAAAGGGTGGTGTTGGTAAAACAACGACTGCAGTAAATCTTGCAGCGTCACTGGCTGTATTAAAAAAACGTGTGTTGCTTGTCGATATAGATTCGCAAGGTAATGCCACGATGGGGTCTGGTATTCAAAAGAATGATCTACTTTACTCAATCACAGATGTTTTATTGGGTGAAGTGCCAATCGAAACTGCAATTCAAAAGGCAGAGGTTGGATACAAGGTTTTGGGTTCAAATCGTGAATTGTCTGGTGTCGAACTGGCTATTGCAGAACAAGAAGGCCGTGAGTTTATTTTAAAGAATGCTTTGAACGAAATTAGAAATTCATTTGACTACATTATCGTTGACTGCGCACCTAGCTTAAGTTTGATTACAGTGAATGCTCTAGCAGCGGTAGATAGCGTGATTATTCCGATGCAATGTGAGTACTATGCATTGGAAGGTTTAGCAGATTTAACTCAAACCATCGATCGTATTCAAAAAGCATTAAATCCTGATTTGGAAATTATTGGTGTTTTGCGCACCATGTATGATGCGCGTAATGCTTTAACGCGTGATGTATCTGCTGAGTTAGAGCAGTATTTTGGTAAAAAGCTCTACGATACTGTGATTCCACGTAATGTTCGATTGGCAGAAGCACCAGCACACGGTTTACCTGTAATCTATTTTGAAAAAAGTTCAAAGGGTGCAGTTGCATATTTAAATCTTGCAGCTGAGATGTTAAAGAAAAGTAAAGTAAAGAAAGGAAGTAAAGTATGAGCATCAAAAAACGCGGATTGGCGAAAGGACGTGGTTTAGATGCATTACTTGGTTCAATTCAAAAAGAAAAATTACAACTCGAAGCTCAGGCACTTGATCATGGGCAATTAAAGCAAATTGATGTGAATCTGTTGAAACGAGGTGAATATCAACCACGTCGTTTTATTCATGAGCATGATTTACAAGAATTGGCATCCTCTATTGAAAAACATGGGGTAATGCAGCCAATTGTTATTCGCCCTGTAGATGATGAAGCACATCCTTACGAAATTATTGCTGGTGAGCGTCGTTGGCGTGCAGCGCAAATTGCTGGTTTAACTGAAATCCCGGCAATTGTTCGTGATTTAAATGACCAGGTTGCTATTGCTTTAGCACTGATTGAAAACATTCAGCGTCAAGATTTAAACCCGATTGATCAAGCCTTGGCATTACAGCGCTTCCATGATGAATTTGGTTTAAGTCATCAAGAAATTGCTGAGACTGTAGGTAAAGCAAGAACTACGGTTAGTAACTTGTTGCGTCTATTGAGCTTAGCTGATGACATCAAAGATTTCATGCAGCAAGGTCAGCTTGATATGGGGCATGCACGCGCCATACTGACTTTAAAAGGTAAAGAGCAGCTTGAAGTTGCCAAAATTGTTATTGAAAAAGGACTGTCTGTTCGTCAAACCGAGCAATTAGTGCGCGATTGGAATGAACCTAAGCAGGAAAAGGAAAAAGCTGCTGTTGCACCAGATATTGAGCAATTGACACAGAAATTATCTGAACGTTTTGGTGCCAATGTTAAAATTGATCATAACCAGAAAGGTAAAGGTAAGCTTGTTATTCATTATCACTCACTTGATGAGTTAGATGGTATTTTGAATATTTGTTTACCAGAGTAATTCTAAGTTAGGTCATATATTTCTAATTTATATTCTTGGGGAAGAAAATATGTGGGAACTTGTGAAAGCGGGCGGCTGGTTAATGCTGCCTTTAATTTTGTGTTCAATTTTAACGGTTGCTATTAGCATTGAGCGTTTTATAAGGTTACGACGCTCACAAGTTTTACCTAAAGATCTTATGAGTGATGGCACTGCTGATATTTCTCACATCATGACCTACTTAGAGCAAAATGCTAATGCAGAAAGTACTGCATTAGGAAATATCCTAAAAGCTGGTTTTGAACATCAGGAACATGGTGAGCTATTTGCTCGGGCTCAAATGGAGGCAATGGCTTCTCAAGAAATTTCTTATTTAGAAAAAAATATTAACTTTTTGGGAACTTTAAGTGCGATTGCCCCTTTGTTAGGCCTACTCGGAACAATTGTTGGAATTATTGAATCTTTTCTTGTCATCGATTTTGGTTCGGCAGGTAGTCCAAGTTTAATGATCCCTGGTATTTCTAAAGCTCTAATTACAACAGCAGTGGGAATGCTCATTGCAATTCCTGCGCTGATTTCCTATCGTTATTTTCAAAGAGTGGTTCAAAATTATATTGCTGAGCTAGAACAGCAATCTACACTCTTTCATGCATCATTGTTCTACAAGCGCTCACCAACAGCGCAAGAACAGCGCCGTGTTGGTTAATGGGTAGATGCCAATATGAAGTTTAAACGTTCTCAAGTTGAAGACATTCATATCAATTTAACGCCCATGATTGACTGTTTGTTGTTCATTCTGGTGTTTTTATTGTTATCTACCACTTTTAATCAGCCAAGTCGCATCAATTTAACATTACCAGATGCG
Source organism: Acinetobacter sp. XH1741 (assembly GCF_041021895.1). Lineage (NCBI taxonomy): Bacteria > Pseudomonadati > Pseudomonadota > Gammaproteobacteria > Moraxellales > Moraxellaceae > Acinetobacter > Acinetobacter chenhuanii. The sequence goes on along the minus strand of NZ_CP157428.1, from coordinate 2,657,595 downwards.
CAAGGTGTCCCACCAAAACAGTACGATCATAAAATTGAAGTCGTGGTAGACTCTAGCGGTCATTACGCCGTAAATGGTCAGGCATTATCTTCTAAAGATGTGGCTGATTTGAGTACTGCAATTAAGCAAGCTGCTCAAGAGCGACGAGATTTTATGTTTATCATTGCTGCTGATGCTAAAGCGTCTCATCAGGATGTTATTCGTGTTATGGATGTAGCAGGACAACTCGGTTTTGTTAACATCAATATTAGTACCAAAGTTCCTTCTAGAGGTTTTTCTGAGTGAATCAAGATTTTAAGGTTTATTTACGTCTCATATCCTATTTAAAACCTTATTGGGGCGTGGCCTTATTAGTTCTTATCGGATTCGGTATGAACTCAGCAACAGAAGTTTCTGTTGCTAAACTCATTAAATTTATTATTGATGCCATACAAAATTCGAGTAGAGCGGATCTGGATTGGTTTCCTGCACTAATTATTTTGTTAGTTTTTTTCCGTGGTCTCGGTCTATTCATGGGCGGCTACTATACTGCCGTAATCTCACGTAGTTTGGTTTTTAGTATTCGCCAAGAGGTGTATGCAAAACTTCTAAGACTACCTGCTCAATATTATCTCGATAACTCTTCGGGACATATTACAGCCAAAATTATGTATAACGTTGAACAACTGACAGCTGCTTCATCGGAGTCGTTAAAAACGATTATTCGAGACGGCATGATTACGTTGGGATTGTTAGGTTATTTGTTTTACACAAATTGGCGTTTAACCATTTGTATTATGGTGTTCTTACCTATTATTGGTATTTTGGTACGTAAGGCATCAAAAAGAATGCGTAAACTTTCGCTACAAGTTCAAGACACTATGGGTGATGTTAACCATGTAGTGCAAGAAAGTATTGGTGGTAGTGCAGTTGTTAAAAGTTTTGCTGGTGAAGAAGCAGAGCAAGAGCGTTTTTATAAGTCATCTGAAGAGAACTTAAAACGCGGTTTAAAAATGGTTATTGTGCAAAACCTAAATAGCCCTGTTGTTCAAGTTGTAATGGCATGTGCAATGGCTTTAATTGTATGGTTAGCTTTAAGACCACAAATTTTAGGGAATACAAGTGCTGGTGAGTTCGTAGCATATATCACGGCAGCGGGTTTACTTTCTAAACCTGTTAAAAACTTAACGGACATTAATGAGAAGTTGCAACGTGGTTTAGCAGCAGCTCATTCAGTTTTTGAATTATTAGATTTACCAGAAGAAGAAAATAGCGGGCAGCTTAAGCCTCAGTTACATGGTGCAATTCGTTTTGACCATGTTGTGCTGAACTATGCCGATGGTACTCAAGCCATTAAAGATTTTTCTTTAGATATTCGTCCTGGTGAAACGGTTGCATTAGTTGGCCGATCTGGTGCTGGTAAAACCTCTTTAGTGAATATGCTAGTACGTTTTCAGGAAGTATCAAGTGGCCAAATTTATTTAGATGATTTGCCTATACGTGATATAGAGCTTTCGAGTTTGCGTACACAAATTGCGATGGTAAATCAGCAAGTTGTTTTATTTAACCGAACTGTACGTGAAAATATTGCTTATGGTCAGTTACATGACGCGAGCGATGAAGAGGTAGTTGCAGCAGCAAAAGCCGCTTATGCTCATGACTTTATTATGAATTTACCAAACGGGTATGATACTCTCCTCGGTGCTCAAGGTCTAAATCTATCAGGTGGTCAACGTCAACGTATCGCCATTGCTCGTGCGATTTTGAAAAATGCACCAATTCTTATTTTAGATGAAGCGACAAGTGCGCTTGATAATGAATCTGAGCATTTTATTCAGCAAGCATTTGATGAGGCGATGCAAGACCGTACAACAATTGTGATTGCCCATCGTTTATCAACTATTGAAAATGCAGATCGTATTGTTGTGTTGGATCGCGGACAAATTGTTGAACAAGGTACTCACCAAGAATTACTTGCTAAGCATGGTGCTTATTATCAATTACATCAGCGTAATTTTGAGGACAACTAAGCATGTCTTTAGCCCAGCTCATACAAAATGCATGGAATAAACAATCAAATTGGTTGATTGTTCTGCGTCCATTGTCATGTTTGTATCGTGCTGGGTTCTTATTAAATCATCATTTTTATACTGCAGGTTTAAAGAAAGTTTATAATGCACCTGTACCGGTTATGGTGATTGGCAATATTACTGTGGGTGGTAGTGGCAAAACCCCGTTATTAATAGAACTGGTTAATTACTTAAAACTGCACAATGTAAAAGTAGGGGTCATTAGTCGGGGCTATGGTGGAACTGGTCCTTTTCCTATGCTAGTAACATCAGCGAGTCAGGCTATTGAAGCAGGAGATGAGCCTGCTTTAATCGTACAGTCGACAGGTGTGCCTATGGCAGTGGGGCCAAATAGACAAGCGGCGATTGAGTTATTACTAGCATCTAACAAATTAGATTTAATTATTAGTGATGATGGGTTGCAGCATTGGGCATTAGGTCGTCAAATAGAATGGATCGTGCTTGATCAAAATCGTGGACTTGGAAATGGTAAGTTATTACCAGAAGGCTATTTGCGTGAACCTGCTGAGCGTTTAAAAGCTGGTACAGTAATCGAACATGCATTTGCACCATCAACAGCAATGCATATGCATCTTGAAGCAGGGCAACCTTATTTACTAAATCCATCTTCGACAAATGAATTATTATTTAATACTCAAAATAATTACCATGCAGTAGTAGGTATTGGTTTTCCTCAACGTTTTTATCAAACACTTAAAGACTTAGGAGTAAAACAATTTCAAGAGCATGCTTTTCGGGATCATCATGACTACAGTATCGGTGATCTCATTTTTAATGATGGTTTGCCTATTATTACGACTGAAAAGGATGCGGTTAAGTTGTTGCCGTTACTCGAAAAACATCCAGAATTTAAACGGTCTATTTGGGTCGTACCTGTTAAAGCTGTTTTGTCTAAAGAATGCTATCAGGTTTTAAACCAGCAATTGCAAAAGCTTGATATTGAAATATCTTAGGAAGAAAAAATGAAACACATCGTTATTCCAGCACGCTTCTCAAGTTCGCGTTTGCCAGGTAAGCCATTGTTACTTATTCATGATCGCCCTATGATTTTGCGCGTGGTAGATCAAGCAAAGAAAGTTGAAGGTTTTGATGACTTATGTGTGGCGACAGATGATAAACGCATTTTTGACATATGCCATGCAGAAGGAATTGATGTTGTTTTAACAAGTGCCGATCATCCATCGGGTACTGACCGTTTAAGTGAGGTAGCTCGTATTAAGGGGTGGGCTGCTGATGACATTATTGTAAATGTACAAGGTGATGAACCTCTACTACCAGCTCAACTTGTACAACAGGTGGCAAAACTTTTACTAGATAAGCCAGATTGCTCAATGTCTACATTGTGTGAGCCTATTCATGCGCTAGATGAGTTTCAGCGTGATAGCATCGTAAAAGTAGTTATGTCCAAATATAATGAGGCTTTATATTTTAGTCGTGCAACGATTCCTTATGACAGAGATGGTGCTCAACAAGCTGAATCATCTTTGCATACACAAGCATTTCGTCATTTAGGTTTATATGCTTATCGAGTGAATTTGTTACAAGAATATGTTACATGGGAAATGGGTAATCTTGAAAAGTTAGAAAGCCTTGAACAATTACGTGTTTTAGAAAATGGACACCGTATTGCAATCGCGGTAGCAGAAGCGAATTTGCCACCAGGTGTTGATACTCAAGCGGATCTTGATCGTTTAAATAATATGCCCGTTGAATGTTTTGAGTAAGCGTTAATTTAATGAATCAGAATGTGACTTCTAAAATTTATCCATGGCAACAAACAATATGGGAAACGTTAACAACACGTTTTCCTAATATTGGGCATGGTTTACTCTTTTATGGTAAACAAGGCTGTGGTAAGCACGCTTTTGCCAAGCATTTTTTAGCATGGGTGCTATGTTTAAATAAACAGCCAAATGGTGCGTGTGGCGAGTGCAGTAGCTGTCAGTGGTTAAAATCGGATACTCATCCGAACTACGTCCATATCACGACAGATGAAGAAAATAAAAAACAAAATGCAAAAATTAAAATAGAAAAAATTCGTGATTTATTACCCTTTGTTCAGCAAACTGGTGAAGGTTGGCGTGTTATTGTGATTGAGCCGGCTGAAGCTTTAAATCTTGCATCATCAAATGCTTTATTAAAAACTTTAGAAGAGCCGGGTGAGCGTGTTGTTTTAATTCTACTCGCCGATCACTATCTAAAATTACCAGCAACCATTCGAAGTCGCTTACAGCATTTTGCTTTAGATCGTATTTCATATGAACAAGCCACTACTTATCTTAATGAACATCTAACTGAAATTGCGTCTGTATCGCCTGAACTATTATTAGGACTTTCTAATGATATGCCTTTGCAAGCAGTTGAAATTGCAACAAGTGATTGGTTTGTCAAAAGGCAGCTCTTTTTAGATGATTGGGCCAAAGTAGTAAATCAAAAAAATATGCCTTTATTTTATTCGGCTAAATGGCAGAAAGAGCTGAACTTTAGTGATTTTATGATGCTTTTTGAATACTTGTTAGGGGATTTAATTTGTGTCAAGCTCAATCAACCACAAAAAAATATCGATTTACAGTTCGATCAATTAGCAGAAAACTACAAGTTAGAAAGTTTATTCAGTCTGTATGAGGAATTGCAGCAATCTAAAAAATTAGTTGAGCAAAATGTACAAACACAACTCATCGTCGATCAACTTTTTATAAAATTAATGAATGTTTAAGGGGAAATTCAATGCAACCACAAATGGGTGGAATTATTCAGGTTAATATTCCTGATAGAGCAACCTTACAAGCAAGTTATATGGGATACGTTCAGGGTGGTGGCTTGTTCGTACCATCGAAACAAAAAGTGAAAATGGGTCAGGAAATTTTTATCTTGGCAACCTTACCTGAACAATCACAAAAAATTCCTTTAACTGGTAAAGTGGTGTGGATTTCCCATAAACAAAGCGGTTTTAAACCTCAAGGGTTTGCAATTCAATTAAGTGGAGATAAAGGTATTTACTATAAAGCTGAGGTTGAACGGATTTTAGCTGGTAGTATGTCTTTAGATCGTCCAAGTTATACCATGTAAGCAGATAGGAAATAATAGTGTTTGTTGATACCCATTGCCATTTAACCATGTTGGATTTAACACCATATAACGGTGATTTAGATCTTGCACTTGCTGCTGCACGATCTGAAGGCGTGTCTAAGTTTATGGCAATTTCCGTTGATCTTGATGACCATATTACTTTAGCTGAAATAGCAAAGCGTCATAAAGATGTTGGGTATACAGTAGGTGTGCATCCATGTGAAGATGTTGACACCATGGCTCGAGCAACAACTGAATATTTGACTGAATTAGCTCAATCAAAAAAAGTGTGGGCACTAGGTGAAACAGGACTGGATTATTACCACAGTACTGATTTTATTAGTGAGCAAAAAGCTTGTTTTGCTCGACATATTCAAGCATCTAAAAATGTAAAAAAACCAGTTGTTGTTCATACACGTTCAGCAAAACATGATACGGTTGATATTATTCGAGCTGAACAATCTACACATGGGATTTTGCACTGTTTTACTGAAGACTGGGAAACAGCGAAAGCTGTATTGGACTGCGGCTACTACATCTCCTTTTCAGGGATTGTTTCATTTAAAAATGCTCAAGATTTAAGAGATGTTGCTAAGCAAGTACCTTTAGACAGACTTTTGATTGAAACTGATAGTCCTTATTTGGCTCCAGTGCCATATCGTAGTAAAACAAACGAACCAAAATATGTACCCTATGTAGCGAAAGCACTTAGTGATGTATATGATAAATCGGTTGAGGAGATTGCAAGAATTACCTCGCAAAATTTTGAAAATTTACTCAAAGCGATTTAACTTATAGAAACTATATAAAGAGAGAAATTGCGTGAAGATGGACCGTCAAGCTCAGTTCCGAGCAAGAGAAGCGTTAATATTTCAGGTTGCGGAACAGTTGTTGTTAGAAAATGGCGAAGCCGGAATGACACTTGATGTGTTGGCTGCTGAGCTTGATTTGGCAAAAGGTACTCTGTACAAGCATTTTCAAAGCAAAGATGAACTGTACATGTTGTTGATTATTCGTAATGAACGGATGTTACTCGAAATGGTTCAAGACACTGAAAAAGCCTTTCCAGAACATTTGGCTTTTTTTATGCTGCATCATTTGCACCATCCGGAACGGACTGTGTTATTTCACCAAATCGAAGAAAAGCTTTCTATTACAGCACAAGGTGTACATCATCTTTTTAATGAACTATACCAAGTACGAAAGCAGCGCTTACGTATCATTATTCGTATGACTGATCATTATTTGGAATCCATCCAAAGTCATATGACTACACGAGATTACTTGGCTTCAATTTGGTCGCTTACCCACGGAGCTGCAGCGATTTTAAATTCAAGTTTTTATCAACGTTATTTAGGTTCAAGAGATACTTTACGAGTCGCCTATATTGATCAGGCACTTGCCTTACCCAAACAAGCAGTTGAACAATACGCTTAATAGGTCGATATGAAATCGAAACTATCTATTCAATCGCAAAAAGGCTTTACCCTCATTGAAGTAATGGTAGTCATTGTGATTATGACCATTATGACTTCTCTTGTTGTGTTGAATATTGGTGGGATAGACCAAAAAAAGGCAATGCAAGCGAGGGAGTTATTTCTACTCGATTTGCAGAAAATTAATAAAGAGTCGCTTGATCAATCGCGTGTATTGGCCTTAGAAACCCATGGTGAGACAGATGTCTCACCATTTTCTTATGAATTATATGAGTATCACGATCAAAGCACCTTACAAGTGCAAGATATAAAAAATCGCTGGCAAAAATATACTGAGTTTAAAACACGTCAACTTCCTTCTCATGTATCTTTTACGGTGCAACCATTAGATAATCAGAATTATTCTAAGGCGAAAAATGCAGATTTAATTGGTGAGCAAACTCCTCAATTAATTTGGCTTGGTAATGGCGAAGCCAAGACGGTCAAAATACAATTTTATTTAGAACAAAAACCGATTGGTTCAGAAATACAAATAGATCATTTGGGTAAAATAAATGAAATCTAAAGGCTTTACCCTATTGGAGGTTATGGTCGCTCTAGCAATCTTTGCAGTAGCAGCTGTAGCCTTAACTAAAGTGGCAATGCAATATACTCAATCTACTTCAAATGCGATTTTACGGACCAAAGCACAGTTTGTTGCTATGAATGAAGTCGCTATGATGGAAATTAATCAAGAATGGTTACAAGGCACTCAAAGTAAACAGGTAACCTCTCAGGGGGAAACTTGGCAAATTGATAAATCAGCTGAATCTACTATTAGTCCAAATGTTCAAAAAGTTGATTTGCAAATTAGTTTATATGATCAGGATAAGGGAAAAGTACAAAGTGGTATTACTCATATGGTCTTTTTTAATTATCCAGTGAAAGCGAAATAATGATAAAAAATAAAAATGTTCGCACTCAGGACGTAGCTGCTCGTCTTGCGGCACGATCGGATGGTGTGGCGACTAATTACTTCGAGCATAGCTCTTCGTCTTGCGCTCCGACAAAGCTTCGCTTTAAAGGCTCTCACTCTCGAAGCATAGCTTCTCATCTTGCGGCACGATCGAGCAGTGCTCGATTAGCTCGTGCCTCAGGATTTACTTTAGTCGAGTTATTAGTAGCGATTGCTATCTTTGCAATTTTATCTTTATTGGGATGGAAAATTTTCGATTATTTGCTCAAAGTACGTGATCGTAATGCTGAACATGAAGTGCATTTATTTGAATTACAAGATGCTTATCAACAAATTCTACGAGATACATTGCAAATTATTCCCTTATCGGCAAATCAAGGTGGACAACTTCATCCTGCTTTAGAAATTGATAATCAAATTCTGCGTTTTAGTAAGGCAGGTGTAACTGATCCTTTAAAACAAGGGTTATCACCATTTGAAAGAATTGAATATCGTTATGATGCAGACCAGAAAAAACTATATCGACTTAAATATAGTAATTTAAATACTTCGAATAGAGAGCAGCCTTTATCGAGTACGCTACTAAGTCAAGTCGAACAATATCACATTATGGTTTTGACTCCGCAGGAAGTAACCAAATGGCCTGAAGTGAATATTGATCCAACTAAACCCAATGAGTTAAAAAAATTACCGAAAGGAATAAAAATTCAAATTACGGTGGCGGGGGTAAGTTATGAATGGATTTACAGTTTAAACCAAGGTGATTTATCACTTTCCCAGTCAGGTGGGACATAATGGCGATTTCTTATAAGCATCAAAGTGGTGTTGCTTTACTAACCATACTTATTATGGTGGCCTTGGCTACAATTTTGGCTGCGTCTATAGCTAAGCATCAAAATAACACTATGGAAAATACAGCTTACCTAATGCGCCAAAATCAATCTTTGCTCTATGCAAAAAGTGCGGAAGCTTTTTTTTCTGAATTGCTTATTCAAGATGCAAATAATGCAGGTGGAGTGGATCATTTAAAAGAAACATGGGCGCAACCTATGCCACCGTTTCCAGTTGAAGATGGTTCTGTTTCAGGGCGTTTACTGGATGAGTCAGGAAAATTTAATTTAAATAATTTGACCACCGCAGAAGGTATTGTAAATGAAGGTGCTAAAAGTTGGTTTGAGCGGTTGCTGGTACGTGTAGGACTACCACCAGAATTAAGTCAAGCTGTGATTGATTGGCAAGATCCAAATGATGAACCAGTTGGACCAATGGGAGCGGAAAGTAGTTATTATGAAGGCTTAGATCCAAGCTATATGGCTGCTAATACTAAATTTCATAGTATTGAAGAGTTAAAACTGGTTAGAGGTTTTGAAGGTAAAAAATATGATCAGATTGCCCCATATATTTCTGCTTTGCCCGAGACGACAAAATTAAATATTAATACTGCCTCACCATTAGTCTTGGCGAGTATTGATGAAAAACTGGATATTGGATCTATAGAAAAAGAATTGCAGTCACGCCAACAAAATTTAAAGTTCTTCCAAAATGCTGATGAATTATGGCAGTTGAATGCTTTTTCAGCAGTTGATAGTGAAAAGAAAAAACAGGTAAGCAGGTTTATTGATGTTAAATCCAACTTCTTTCAAGCTCAGATTGAAGTTGTTCTAAACAATAGAAAACGACAGTTTACCAGTGCGTTAATGCGTAAAGATAAGCAGGTATATGTCTATTCAAGAAGCTTATCACCATTTAACTAAATAAATTTATTGATATTTTTAATAAGTCTGTAATACTTGAAACTTATTAATGGAAAGGATAGGGTCATATTTCTCTAAAGGTCATATTTAAAGCAAAAAACAATATCTTCAAAATTTCTTCACAAGTCATGTCATACTTTTTGCTAATTGTTTCTATTTGAAAAGTGATGCGAAGTTTTTATCTTTTGCTTTATAATAATGTTCTTAGAAGGAATGATCGATTTGGCACATGTTAATTCGTAAGTTATTTAAGTTTGAAAATGCACACGTTGTACGTAACTGTACATCGGATCGTTGTAAGCGATCTATTCATGGGCATAGTTATAAAGTCGAGTTATTACTTAAAGCTTCGAAATTAGATCATGGACAAATGGTATATGATTTTGGACTATTAAAAGGCGTAATTAAGGACCTTTTTGATAGTTTTGATCATGCGATTTGTTTCTGGGAAAAAGATGATCCACAATATATCGATGCTTGTAAGACTTTTAGTGCACGTTGGATTTCTTTACCAGTGTCTCCATCTGCCGAGCAGTTTTCCCGAATCTTCTTCTATTTAGCTCAGCAAGTATTACAATCAACCGTCACTCAAAATGGGGAAGGCGATGTTGAAGTCTATTCAGTTATTGTTCATGAAACAGATACTGGATATGCACAAAGTTTTCTTGAAGATATTCAAAATGAACAAATGGGTTTGTTAAGCCTTGATGAAATAATTTTCTCAGAACAAGTCCAGTCAGAATGGACTGATCGACAAATGTATGAAAATTTAAAACAAGGGCTTAAATTTCAAAATCCACATGTTAACTTACAAGTAGAAGTGTAAGTTAACTTCTTTTTATTCGTAGAAATGAAAATTGATCTAGGATGACATTAATGCAATTAACTGAGCAACAGCAAGACAAACTCAGTAAAGTTCAATTAGAAGAAAGCTGGAAAAGATCATTAACGCCATTTTTGCTGAGTCCTTATATGGATAGTTTGCGAGACTTCTTGTTTCAGCAGAAACAGGCTCAAAAAACAATATATCCTCCAAGCAAACAAATTTTCAGTGCTTTAAATATTACACCATTGGAACATGTGAAAGTCGTTATTTTAGGTCAAGATCCATATCATGGCCCTAATCAGGCGAATGGTTTAAGTTTCTCTGTGCAAAAAGGAATTGCATTACCACCGTCTTTACGTAATATTTTTCATGAACTAAACACAGATTTAGGTGTACCAGTTTCGCGTCATGGTGATTTAACCAAATGGGCCGAACAAGGTGTGCTCTTGTTAAACAGCGTACTTACTGTAGAAGCTGGACAACCGACCTCACATCAAAAACAAGGTTGGGAAGAGTTTACTGATGCAGTAATCGATGTTTTGAATGAAGAGCGAGAACACATAGTTTTTATTTTATGGGGTGCTTATGCGCAACGTAAAGGACAACGTATAAACAGAGAAAAACACTTAGTTTTAACAGCTGCACATCCATCACCACTTGCGGCTAATCGTGGTGGTTTCTTCGGATGTAAAGTATTTTCAAAAACGAACCAATATTTGAAACAACATGGCATTGAGCCCATAGACTGGCAATTGGACGCATGATGAACTCTCCCAATGTAAATAGCTATCATCCGGATCTGGTAGTTGAAGAAGCAAAGAATGGTTGGCGTATTGTACGTTTGAATCGACCTAAATCATTACATGCTTTAGATGAATCAATCGTAACGGCTTTATTAAAAGTATTTGAAGACTTCCGTGATGATGAGCGAGTAAAAGCAATTTGGTTGGATTCAACCACACCAAAAGCTTTTTGTGCAGGCGGAGATGTACGCAAATTACGTCAACTGGTAATTAATCAGGAAGTAGAAACAGCAAATAAGTTTTTCCAGCAAGAATATGCTTTGGATTTACTTCTGCACAACTATGCTAAACCAGTTGTGGTGTGGGGTGAAGGTTATGTAATGGGTGGTGGTTTAGGCTTGTTTATGGCTGCACCTTTCCGTTTAGTTACGCCGTATTCACGTTTAGCAATGCCTGAAATTAACATTGGTTTATATCCAGATGTTGGAGCAAGCCGTTTTCTTGCTGACCGCGGACAAATTGGTTTATTTACTGGTTTGACTGGCTCGATTATGACTGCTGCTGGGGCATATAGCATTGGTTGGGCGACACATATTTGTGAAGCGCAACGTGATAATGTTCTACAAAAAGTACTCAATATTAATTGGGCACATTATCCTGCAGGTGATTTCCGCGCGATTGACGATACTTTAAATAGTTTGCATCGCCCGGTTGCAGCTGGACCATTACAAAATTCGTTAGATGTTATTCATAGTGTTTGCCGTGGTTCAAGCTTTGAGCAAGATTATCAAGCAATTGTAAGCTTACGTGATGCAAGTAGTGATTGGTTACGTCAAGCCAGCGAAAACTTGCAAAAGGGTTCACCGAGCACAGCAGCAATTACTTGGTTGTTATGGCAATGGGGTAAGCAAGTTCATTCTTGGGATGAAGTTTTTGACTTAGAAGCACAAATTTCTGAATGGAAAATTCGTCACCCTGATTTCGTAGAAGGTGTACGTGCTCGTTTGGTTGATAAAGATTTATCACCAGAATGGAAGGCATGCGAAGACCTTACATTAAGAGGCATTTTAGCAAATGATCCTCCACTAACATCTATTGATAGCTGGAATGCATTACTCAGACAATATGGTGTAGTGTCATAATAAATTAAATGACTAAATTTAGTGATGAATATTGGATGCAGCTTGCTTACGAGCAAGCTGAATTAGCAGCCGAACAGGGAGAAATTCCTGTTGGAGCTGTAATTGTTAGTCAAAATAAGCTAATTGGAGCTGGTTTTAATGCTCCTATTGGTTTGTCTGACCCTACGGCTCATGCAGAAATTCAAGCTATTCGTTCTGCTTGCCAATTATTGCAAAATTATCGTTTACCTGAAGATGCAACTTTGTACGTTACGCTTGAGCCTTGCACAATGTGTGTAGGTGCATTAGTACATGCAAGAATTAAACATATTGTATTTGGTACAACAGAGCCTAAAGCAGGTTCACTCGTAAGTGCACGTCAATTATTAGAAAATGGCTATTACAACCACAAATTTACTTTTGAGCATGGATGCTTACATGAAAAATGTGCTCAACAGTTAAGTCTTTTCTTTAAACAAAGACGTGAACAAAAGAAACAAGAGAAGCAACAAAAAACGTCCTTAAATGATTAAAAAGTGTCATCGTGTTATGGCAAACTAACGCCGTTTCATTGACATGATTTTATTTAAATAAGGAATTTTCATGCGTAATGTCATCAGCATACAAAAAGAATTTAATGCTCCGCTTGGCGATGTATTTAACCTACTTTCTAAACACGCAACTTATAATAAGGCTTTTGCACCACTACAAGTTGTGCGTGTGAAAGACTCGGCAGACCCTGAAAGACCAGATGGAGTAGGCTCTGTTCGCCGTATGGGCTTTGGTGTGATTAAACCTCTTAAAGAAGAAATTACTCATCTTGAGGAAAATAAGTGCATTGAATATAAATTGATTGATAATCCTTTAGTTAAACATCATTTAGGTCGTATCGAGTTTTCTGAAATTACCCCTTATATTACCTTGGTTACTTATCGGATCGAATTGACTGCAAAAGCTCCTGTTGTAAGTAAATTAATTCTTGCACAGCTAAAACTAGCGATTACACTAGGCTTTTCGAGATTAGCTAAAGCATTTGCTTCTTAGTGAGAGTTCAATGACAGTTCAAATTATTACTATTGATGGTCCGAGTGGTTCGGGTAAAGGTACATTAGCGGCGAAGCTTGCTGCGTATTATCAATTTCATTTACTCGATTCTGGAGCCTTGTATCGTTTGTTGGGGTTGTCATTACATAAACATGATTTATTGGAAAAATTAGATAGTCATTTAGATGAGTGTGTTGAAGATGCTCGTCAACTTAATATTAAGTTTGAAACTTCAGCAGAAGGAACATTAGTTTTCCTTGATGAAGAGGATGTATCACAAACTATTCGCACAGAACGAGTTGGGGAATACGCCTCTAAAGTTGCAGCAATACCAGAGCTAAGACAGGCACTTTTTGAACGTCAAAGAGCTTTTGCACAGACTCCAGGTTTGGTTGCAGATGGCCGAGATATGGCAACATCAATTTTCCCAGAAGCCAATGCTAAAATTTATCTGACGGCTTCGGCTGAGTCGCGAGCTGAGCGAAGAGTAAAACAGTTGCAGGGTATGGGGCTAGATGCTAAAATAAACGACATTTTAGCTAATATACAAGCGCGTGACAAAAGAGATATGGAGCGAGAAGTTGCTCCTCTCAAGCCAGCCGCAGATGCTTATATCATTGATAGTTCGGAATTAACGATCGATCAAGTATTTAAGTTAATGGTTGATTACGTCGATAGCCGTACTATTAGCAACTAAGATTATCAGTTGACGCATAGCTTGATCAGTCTATAAAGACTATGTTGATACTTAACTAAACCGGCCTTGTCTGATCCAAGACCGCTGAATTTATCAGGTATATCATGACCGAATCTTTTGCAGCCCTCTTTGAAGAAAGTGAATTAAACCTCAATGTTGAAAAGGGTGCAGTCATCCAAGGTGTTGTTGTAAACATCGATAGCGACTGGGTTACTGTTGACACTGGCCTTAAATCAGAAGGCATTGTTGATCGTGCTGAATTTTTAAATGAACAACGTGAACTTGAAGTTCAGGTTGGCGATACTGTTGACGTAGTTGTTGAAGCTCTTGACAACGGTATGGGTCAAACAGTTTTATCACGTGAAAAAGCTAAACGTGCTGAAACTTGGACTAAACTTGAAAAAATCTTTGAAGATGGCGAAATCGTTACTGGTGTTATCTCTGGTAAAGTTAAAGGCGGTTTCACTGTTGACATCGGTCCTGTTCGTGCGTTCTTGCCAGGTTCATTAGTTGACACTCGTCCTATCCGTGACACTACTCACCTTGAAGGTAAAGAGTTAGAGTTTAAAGTAATCAAACTTGATGCTAAACGTAACAACGTTGTTGTATCTCGTCGTGCTGTTATGGAAGCTGAATCTTCTGCTGACCGTGAAGCATTACTTGCTCAACTTGAAGAAGGTCAAACAGTTACAGGTACTATCAAGAACCTTACTGATTACGGTGCATTCGTTGATCTTGGCGGTATTGATGGTCTTCTTCATATCACAGATATGGCTTGGAAGCGTATCAAGCACCCTTCAGAAGTTGTTGAAGTTGGTCAAGAAGTTACTGTTAAAGTACTTAAATTTGACCGTGAACGTAACCGCGTATCTTTAGGCCTTAAACAATTAGGCGAAGATCCATGGTTAGCGATCATGAGCCGTTATCCTAAAGGTTCTATCGTTAAAGCACGTGTTACTAACTTAACTGATTACGGTTGTTTCGCTGAAATCGCTGAAGGCGTTGAAGGTTTAGTACACGTTTCTGAAATGGACCACACTAACAAAAACATCCACCCATCTAAAGTTGTTCAGATTGGTGATGAAGTTGATGTTATGGTTCTTGAAGTTGACGAAGAACGTCGTCGTATCAGCCTTGGTATCAAACAAACTCGTGCTAACCCATGGGAAGAGTTTGCTAAGTCTCATGAGAAAGGCGAAAAAGTTTCTGGTACAATCAAGTCTATCACTGACTTTGGTATCTTCATTGGCTTAAATGGCGGTATCGACGGTCTAGTTCACTTGTCTGATATTTCTTGGAACGAACAAGGCGAAGAAGCTATCCGTCGTTACAAGAAAGGTGACACTGTTGAAGCAGTTATCTTGTCTGTAGACGCTGAAGGTAATCGTATCAGCCTTGGTATCAAGCAATTGAACAGCGATCCGTTCAATGATTTCTTAGCTGCTAACGAACGTGGTGCTTTAGTTAAAGGTACTGTGACTGCAGTTGATGCTCGTGGCGCAACTGTTAAGTTAGCTGACGAAGTTGAAGCGACTCTTAAAGCTTCTGAAATCAACCGTGACCGCGTTGAAGATGCAACTAAATTCTTAGAAGTTGGTCAAGAAGTTGAAGCGAAAATCATCAACGTTGATCGTAAATCTCGCTCTATCAACTTGTCTATCAAAGCGAAAGACGAAGCTGAAGAGAAAGAAGCAGTTGCTAACTTACGTACAGCATCAGCTTCTCAAGAAAATGGTCCTAAGACTATTGGTGACTTGATCAAAGCACAAATGAAGTAATAAGTTAACAAAGTACAGTTTCATGTAACGAAATTGTGCTTTTTATACAAATTACTGTAAACGGTAGCGTAGTATTCAACATACTGCGCTACCGTTTTGTATTTAAACAGGTTATTATCAAACGACTTAGAGTAGTAATAAATAACGAGGTCGTAGATGACTACTGAAGCTCTTAATAAGTCTGATTTAATTGAACGCATTGCGCTAAAAAATCCACACTTGGCTGAACCCTTGGTGGAAGAAGCGGTTAAAATCATGATTGATCAAATGATCGAAGCTCTTTCGACTGACAATCGTATTGAAATCCGTGGTTTTGGTAGCTTTGCTTTACATCACCGTGAACCTAGAGTTGGTCGTAACCCGAAAACTGGTAAGTCAGTTGACGTGGCTGCGAAGGCGGTTCCACATTTTAAACCAGGTAAAGCACTTCGTGATGCAGTGAATGAATCTGGAAAATAAATAAAACTCATAAGTGGGGTGCCTATGCGTTATATTCTAATTGCATTACTCATTATTGTATTTGGCTATGCTTTAGCACTTGTTTTGCAGAACCCAACAGAACTTCCTGTTGATTTATTATTTACTCAAGTTCCTGCAATGCGTTTAGGTTTATTATTGCTACTTACCTTGGCGCTTGGAATTGTGGTTGGACTTTTATTAGGTGTACAGGTTTTCCGAGTTTTTCAAAAAGGCTGGGAAATCAAACGTCTTCGTAAAGATATTGATCATTTGAGAAAAGAACAAATTCAAAGTGCTCAATTGGCAGCGGCAGAAGCAGCTGCGAATGTAAGACATGAGAAAACAGTTGTAGATATTTATCCCCAAGATAAAAACTCTACACCTTTATAATTATTGGTACTACTCTTTATCTAGTTATAAAGAGTAGTATTTTTCCTTTCCATATTTCTAAGTATCTATCAAAATTAAAAATTATATTGTCCAATTCAAAAACTACACTCAATAGATTTCTTTATTAGTAGCTGACTTGTCTATTATAATAGCGCTGATTTTATGTGATGGAAGAAAGTCTCTTGAGTATCATTGTTGCGTTAGATGCTAAAAGCCAATATGACGCTTTAAAAATTGTTGAACAGCTTGATCCTGCTTTATGCCGAGTAAAAGTAGGTAAAGAGCTTTTTACTCACGAAGGCCCATCTGTTGTAAAAAAACTTCAAGAACAAAATTTTGAAGTTTTCCTAGATTTAAAATTCCATGATATTCCAAATACAACAGCTCAAGCTGTATGTGCTGCTGCCGATTTAGGTGTATGGATGGTTAATGTTCATGCATCAGGTGGTCGTAAAATGATGGAAACTTGTGTAGAGCGTTTAAAGGCAGGTAATTATCAAACTCAATTAATTGCGGTAACAGTATTAACTTCAATGGGCCGTGAAGATTTAAAAGATATTGGTTTAGATATTGAACCTGTAGAGCAAGTTAAAAGATTAGCTCAGCTTACAAAAGATAGTGGTTTAGATGGGGTAGTTTGTTCTGCTCAGGAAGCCAAAATTCTTCGTGAGTTGATTGGTGATGATTTCTCTTTAGTTACTCCTGGTATACGTCCAGAAGGAACCAATGCAGATGACCAAAAACGTATTGTAACGCCAAAGCAAGCTATGCTTGATGGCTCTACACATTTAGTGATTGGCCGTCCGATTACCAAAGCTGAAAAGCCAACTGAAATGTTGAAGTCAATTCTTGCTTCTATCGCTTAAAGCTTTAAAAAAACTGTAATTAAAAGTGGAGCGAGTAGGCTTAGTAGTAAGCCACTCATCATGGCATGTGGTACGTAATGAGTGCCACATGACTGCTTAACCATAGCTAATGTCACATCCATTGATGTAGCACCAGCACTTGAAATTGCTGGACGTGGAAAGCGCCATCCCATAGTGTACATCAGTAAAATTGCAACTATTTCTCTAAATAAATCTGTTAATAATGCAATACCACCTAACTCGGCCGAATGTAACTGGGTAAATAAAATACCTGACATTGAATACCAGCCATATCCTTGGGCTAGAGCCAACATTTCATTAAGCGTAAAGTGGTTACCTAGCAAGAAATAATTAAGAAAACCAGCTATACATGACCCTACAAACGCAGCCAGAGGGACAATAAGAATTTTCCAGCTTAACCATGTTCGATTAAAATGAGTAAAAGCAAGTTCGATTCCAATTAAAAAAATAAAAAGTAATAATAGATACCAGCTGTTAAAAGGAATGTGTACATTTAACTGAGTCAGGGCAATACCTAGCATTACACCTACAGTTAAAGCTAGAAATGCTTTCGCAATATTTTTTAGGGCATTGATAAAAAGCTGGAGCGAAATTTTTCCTTTAACACTTTCTTTATCAAAAATTGTGTATGCAAATAAACAAGTGAAAAAAGAGCCTAGTGAAGTTGTAAATGCAATTAATAGGGCGGGTGGAAGTATTGAGGAAGGGTTTTTAATTTGATCAAGTGCAAGTGTTAATTCTAAAGCGACACTTGCTAATAAAATATAAGAAAAATAAGGTAGAATTTTAAAAATAAATTGCCGAATATTTAATGAGAGTTTAGGGCCTAAAAAGTAACCAAAAGCTAATACAAGAAAAATTTGAATAATGAGGCTAACAGATTGCATATAATAGATAGATTGTTATTAATGTATCTATTATGTATTGAACCTATAACGCTGCATAGCTCTTAAAGCATTTATTTAATAGCAAATAGTTTTGGGGATTAACTTTGTGAGTTTCTAGCCCATACCTCCAACTATTATAATCACTAGCTTACCATCCAACACATTGAGGTTGTCTCTATATTCTCTCATTGAAGGTAGCGTCGTCTTTCGATAAATCAGGCAATTGATCACTCATTCTTTTTCGCCTTTTGTGATAATGCTGTTTTCTTTAACTCCTTGGAGATCATTCTTCACTAATACAATATTTTTGAGGTTAAATGTTGGGAGTATTTAATTGAAATTAATAAATTTATAGCTAATTACAAAGTCTGATATTTGCTTTTGGCTGTGTCTTTATCTTGTACTTAAAAACGTATAAATGTTTTAGCTAATTTTACCCATATTTCATAATTTAAGTTTGAACGATAGTAATACCAATACTTGCGATTTTAGCTTTTTGAATAACATGCGGTTTAGCCTTAAGCATGGTGAATCCTGCATATGTTAAAGAGGATTACCAATAAGACTAATATTTTTTAATCAGTTTAAACATGATGACATCAATGTGAAAATTGATAGATTCGGCAATTAATTTTATTGCTTCTTTATAGTAAAACATTTAAGTCTAAGAAAATTGATAGAAGAATGAAACGATCGACACTTGGTTTAATCTATTTAATTCAAGGAATGCGCAAAGCGGGCATTGATGTCGACTCACGTTTGGCACATATAGGAATCAAAGTTGATGCCTTAGACCCAAGCTCAACAATTCACGACAGTTTAGAATGGGATATCCAGCAAATTATTAGTGAAAATGTTGATCCTGAAAAAGGTCTATTCATTGGACAGCATTATGCATTAGCGGGTTACGGTCCTTTATTGATGTTGCTTGTGACCAGTCAAGATATACAAACTGCTTTAGAAAAAGGCATACACTATCAAAAACTTACTCATTTATTTGGTACCTTAGGATTACAAGAGACCGAAAATCAAATAATTTTAAATTATTTACCAGTCGACTCAAAAACCGAAATTGGGTTGCTTCGTACCCAATGTGAAATTTCTAGTACTTACAAGTTTATTCAAGATATTTACACCATGATGGGCCTTAAAATGCCTGCTATGCGTATAGATTTACCTTTTTCAAAACCAAATGACCCCGATAAAGTAGCTCAATATTTCACATATTACGGAAGTGATCTGCACTTTAATTCTACACATGCAGCATTTAGCCTAAGTAAAGATGTGCTTGGAATCAAAATTCCTTCAGCAGATATTATTACTCATCGCATCTATGAGGCTAAGTGTATTAAAGAGATAAAAAGGTTAAATGAACAAGATCGTCAAATACCTCCAATTATTCAATATGTACAAGATTATCTAGAGTTACAACACGGAATTATCCCGAGCATGGCGGAAACCGCTTTTGCTTTAAAAATGCCTGAAAGGACGTTAAGGCATCAATTGCAGCAGCTTAATACGAGTTATAAACAAATTCGTGAACAGATTATTAAGAATAAGGCACTTAAACTTATGGAATATAAAGAATATTCAATTGAGGTCATTGCTGAATCGCTTGGCTATTCTGAACCTGCCGCTTTTAATCATGCGTTTAAAAGATGGTTTGGGCAGAGCCCTCGGCAATATGGAAAAGAGTTTTATTGAGTAGAACTCTTGATGCTAAAAGCTAATGTGGTCGGACAAAATGTTCGCTATACTCTCTTCAGTTAAAATTGAAATAAAATGATATGTTAAATTTAAAATCTTCTCATAGTACTGCATTTACTCCTTCTTCCCCAGCAGAGCGCTATGCTGAGGCTTTAGCTTCAGGTCAGTTTATGGCAGATGAAGCACAAGCACAGGCAGTGCAAGAATTAGATCGTGTATGGAAAGAACTTTTAAATCGTTATAAAGCTTCTAAAAAAGCTTTCCGTCGTTTCCGCCGCCAAACCTCTCCAAGAGGTGTATATATGTGGGGTGGTGTAGGTCGTGGCAAAACATGGCTTATGGATCAATTTTATGAATCTGTGCCATTTCGCCGCAAAACACGTATGCATTTTCACCATTTTATGCAACATGTCCATAAAGAATTAAATAAACTTTCTGGTCAACGTAATCCACTCGATATTGTGGCTGATCAAATTTATAAAGATGCTGTGGTGATTTGTTTCGATGAGTTTTTCGTGTCGAATGTAACTGATGCAATGATCTTAAGTGATTTGTTCCAAAAGTTATTTGTTCGTGGTGTGACACTCATTGCAACTTCAAATATTGCACCAGACGGCTTATATAAAAACGGAATTCACCGTGATCGTTTCATACCTACAATTGAAATGGTTAAAAAGAACTGTGTTGTTTTAAATGTAGATGCAGGTGTGGATTACCGTTTACGTGTATTAAAACAAGCTCAATTGTTTAAGTCACCATTAGGTAATGAGGCACAAAGCTGGATATCAGAGCGTTATAGTGCTTTAACTCATACTCAAACAAATTCTCAAGAACCGATTGTGATCAATAACCGTGTGGTTGAAACTCTAGGGCATACAGAAGATGTTTTATGGTGTGAGTTCTCTGAACTTTGCTTTAAGCCGCGTAGCCCAGCAGATTTTATCGAGATTGCTAATATTTATAACACTGTACTCGTGAGTAATGTTCCGCACTTAACGGACTTCTTGTCAGAAGGTACTCGACGTTTTATTTATTTAGTCGATGAATTTTATGATCGTGGCGTAAAATTACTTTTAACCTCTCAAGATAGTATTATTGATATCTATCAAGGTGAAAAATTAGCTTTTGAAATTGAACGTACTCGTTCTCGTTTACTCGAAATGCAGTCGGATGAATACTTGCATTCAGAGCACCGTCATATTGATGAGGCTAAAACCTCTTAAGAAATTAAATAGAAAAAGCGCTCTTTTAAGAGCGCTTTTTTTTACAACAAAAATAGATAAATTTAGCTAAATAATACTTTTTCATTACGCAAAGTTTGATATAACTAAATACGCTTGAGAAAAAACAAGATCATGAAACTTTTGGCTGTTAACAAAAAGTCTAGTTTCAGTATCTTTAAATATTGAATAAATTATTGGGAATCCTAGTTAGAATTTTAATATTTCCTATATAGAAAAATTTATCTTTGTCAATAGTTTTGCAACGGAAAATGCTTACTATTTAGGAATGTGATATTAGTATTCAGCTTAATTTAAATCGGTATACTAGGATTCTCTTGGTATAAAAAGTAGCAACTTCAGGAAAGACAATGACTGCACGTATTCAAAAAGGCAAGTTAGCGATTGCTAAAGAACTTTACGATTTTATCGAAAATGAAGCTTTACCAGGTTCTGGTTTAGATAGTGAAACTTACTGGAAGAACTTTGAGCAAGTTGTTGTCGATCTTAGCCCAAAAAATAAAGCATTATTGGCTAAGCGTGATGAATTACAAGCAAAAATTGATGAATGGCACCGTAATAACAAATTTGAATTAGGTGCTTATAAAGCGTTTTTAACAGAAATTGGTTATTTATTACCAGAAGTTGAAGATTTCCAGATTACTACTGAAAATGTTGACGAAGAAATCGCATTATTGGCAGGGCCACAGTTAGTCGTACCTGTGCGTAATGCACGCTATTGCTTAAATGCTGCAAACGCACGTTGGGGTTCTTTATATGATGCACTTTACGGCTTCGATGTAATTTCAGAAGAGGGTGGTGCTGAAAAAGGAAAAGGATATAACCCTGTACGCGGTGCAAAAGTGATTGAGTTTGCTAAAAACTTCTTAAATGAAGTTTTCCCGCTTGCACAAGGTTCACATGCTGATGCGACTAAATATGCAATTGAGCAAAATAAACTTGCTGTTACTTTAAAAGATGGTACTAAAACAGGTTTAGCGCATGAAGCTCAGTTCGTGGGTTTCAATGGTGAAGAAGCGAACCCATCAGAAGTCGTACTTTTAAGTAATGGTTTGCATGTCATTATTGAAATTGATGCGAATAGCCCAATCGGCCAAACTGATTTAGCTAGTGTTAAAGATTTAACACTTGAAGCTGCAGTTACAACGATTCAAGATCTTGAAGACTCTGTCGCAGCTGTAGATGCAGAAGAAAAAGTTGAAGGCTACCGCAACTGGTTAGGTTTAATGAAGGGTACACTTCAAGAATCTATTGAAAAGAATGGTAAAACAGTTGTTCGTGCTTTAAGCAAAGACCGTGAAATTAAAAACTTGATCGGTGGAACAACAAAACTCCATGGTCGTTCACTTATGTTACTTCGTAACGTAGGCCATTTAATGACTAACCCAGCTATTTTGGTAGATGGTGAAGAAATTTTCGAAGGTATTATGGATGCATTGGTAACTCCATTGTTATCAGTTGCTGATATTCGTAGTACAAACGAAAATAAAAACTCTCGTAAAGGGTCTATGTATATTGTTAAGCCAAAAATGCATGGTCCTGAAGAAGTTGCTTTTGCGGTTGAATTATTTGAACGCGCTGAGCAAGCACTAGGTTTACCAGCAAAGTCTGTAAAAATCGGTATTATGGATGAAGAACGCCGTACATCTGTAAACTTGAAGAACTGTATTGCTGCAGCTAAAGACCGTACGATCTTTATTAATACAGGCTTCATGGACCGTACAGGTGATGAAATCCATACTTCTATGGAAGCTGCAC
The DNA here is from genome assembly GCF_041021895.1 of Acinetobacter sp. XH1741. NCBI lineage: Bacteria > Pseudomonadati > Pseudomonadota > Gammaproteobacteria > Moraxellales > Moraxellaceae > Acinetobacter > Acinetobacter chenhuanii. The sequence continues at coordinate 2,634,774 of NZ_CP157428.1, read as the reverse complement.
CAGTTGTTCGTAAAGAAGCTGTTAAAACACAAAAATGGATTGCTGCTTACGAAAACCGTAACGTTGCAATTGGTTTGAAATGTGGTTTACAAGGTAAAGCTCAAATTGGTAAAGGTATGTGGCCAAAACCTGATAGCATGAAAGATATGTTGGCAACTAAAGCTGCACATCCAAATGCTGGTGCATCATGTGCTTGGGTTCCATCACCAACAGGTGCCGTACTTCACGCGATGCATTACCATCAAGTAAATGTAAAAGCACGTCAAGATCAATTAAAAGCTGAAGAAATGTTGTCATTAGACGACTTGTTAACTCCTCCATTTGCGCCAGAAACTAACTGGTCAGCAGAAGAGATTAACAATGAGCTTGAAAATAACTGCCAAGGTATTTTAGGTTACGTTGTTCGTTGGGTTGACTTAGGCGTAGGTTGTTCGAAAGTTCCTGATATTAACAACGTAGGCTTAATGGAAGACCGTGCAACATTACGTATTTCTTCTCAACACGTTGCAAACTGGTTGCGTCACGGTATTGTGACTCGTGAACAAGTTGAAGAAGTGCTTAAACGCATGGCAAAAATTGTTGATGAGCAAAATGCTAATGATCCATTGTATAAACCAATGGCAGCTAACTTTGAAACGAATATTGCTTTCCAAGCAGCTTCTGATCTTATCTTTAAAGGTTGTGAACAACCTTCTGGTTATACTGAGCCGTTACTTCATGCTGCTCGCTTAAAGTTAAAAGGTTATACAGGTGACTAATTTTAACCTGTCATAAAAAAAAGCCTCTTCGGAGGCTTTTTTTATTTGGATGAGTAAATAAATATAGAACTTAATTATTACTTACAATTCCAATTTTAGTGACACCTAAACGCTGCGCTGTAGCCATGACCATTGCCACGTTTTTATATTCAGCCATTTGGTCTGGTTTAAGTTTGATCTGGTCTTGATCTTTTTTGGCAACCACGCCTTGGAATAATTTCTCTAGTGCGGTGCGGTCTGAAACCTGTTGGTTATTCCAAAACACTTTGCCTGCTGCATCAATTCTTACATCAATCACTTCGGGTGGCTTTTCATTTGTTGGCGGCGGTGTGCCATTTGGCAAATTAATATTAATCGCGTTGTTTGGTGCAGGAATGGTAATAATAAACATAATAATGAGTACTAACATGACATCAATAAGCGGTGTCATGTTGACTTCTAACATCACATCATCATCATTATTTGAACCGACATTCATACCCATAAAATTCTCCTTAAAATCATTACTGGGAGGCTGGAGGGGTAGTAACAAAGGCAATTTTGCCAATACCAGCTTGTTTGGTCGTACTAATGACCTGATCTATCGCTTCAAAATGGGTAAGCTGATCTCCTCGAATATGTACCTCCGGCTGCGGTCTTTTTTGTGCCACAGCTTGTAATTTTGCTAACAATATTTCTTTATTCGGTACATAACTTTCATTCCAGAAAATGTCTCCTTTTTTATTCACTGAAAGCTGGATGTTTTCAGGTGTAGTTGCATACGGAGTATTTTTTTCTTCTGGCAGTTTCACCGGAACAGTATGTGTAACTACCGGAATCGTAATTAGAAAAATAATAAGTAAAACTAACATGACATCAACGAGAGGCGTCGTGTTAATTGTTCCAATCATTTCTTCATCATCTTCAGAACCAACACTCATACCCATAATGTGTGCTCCTGATTATTTGATACTGCGGTTAACAGAATTATTGGTATTAATTTCTCCGCTTAATAAAACTGCATGTAAATCTGAACCAAATGAACGAACATTTTCCATCACTGCTTTATTGCGACGAGTCAACCAGTTGTAACCTAGTACAGCTGGTACTGCGACTGCTAGACCAATAGCGGTCATAATAAGTGCTTCACCAACTGGGCCTGCAACTTTATCAATAGATGCTTGACCTGAAATCCCGATTGCAGTTAACGCGTGATAGATGCCCCATACTGTTCCGAATAGACCCACGAAAGGTGCTGTAGACCCAACGGTTGCTAAAAAGGCTAAACCTCCACCTAGGTGGTTTTGTACTTTTTCAATTGCTCGTTGTATTGAAATGCTCACCCAGGTATTGAAGTCAATTCGTTCAAGTAAAGAGCCGCCGTGTGACTTAGTCGAGTTAATGCCTTTTTCTGCAATAAAACGATATGCGCTACTTTGTTCTAGCCCGTCAGTGGCATTATCAAGAGAAGTAGCTTCCCAAAAACTTTTTTCTGCTTCTTTACCTTGGCGTTTTACTTTTGCTTGTTGTAAGAATTTAGAGACAATGATGTACCACGTACCAATTGACATGAGCACTAATATAAATAGGGTAGATTTAGCAACTAAATCACCTTCACGCCAAAGAGCTTCTAGGCCATACGGGTTTTTAACAGTTTCACTTGTTGCAGGTTTTGGTGGTGGAGTTGGTGTATTTGTGTTTGAAGTCGCTTCAGTGGTTGCTGTTGCAACAGGAGCATTGCTCGTTTCTTCTGCAAAAACTGTGCTTAATGGAAGCAATGAACATGCTGCGATTAAACTTGCAGAAGCGAAACGTACTAGTGGTTGAGTTGATTTTTTCATCATATTATCTCCAATATTTTTAATTTCTTACTAATTTGATCGTTTATTCAATTACAAATGGATATTCAATTTCATACCAGTCCTGCTGAGGCACGCCATCTTTCATTGCTGGTTTGAACGTACATAAGCTGTAAGCTTTAGTTGCCGCTTTATCTAAGGTTTTGCTGCCACTCGATTTTTTCACTTTGGCATCAATGACTTTGCCCGAAGTATCAACAAGAACACGTATGCGCACCGTACCTTGCTCTTCATTCATCAGTGCTTCACGTGGATATTCAGGTTTTTCACAACCCGCGGAACCTTCTGAAACACCATGAGTTGCGCCAGCTGGTTTAGGTGCAGGAGCAGCCGCTGCCGGAGCGGGTGCTGCAACTGGACTTGGCGATGGCGCACTAGGTGCAGCCGGCGCGGCTGGAGCTGGAGTTGCAACTTTAGTTGGTTGAGCTACCGGAGTCGTTTTTTGTACCGGAGTGGCTACTTTCTCAACTTGCTTAGGTGGTTCAGGAGCCTTGGCAACTTTTTCTACCATTTTGGGTGGTTCAGGTGGCTTTTCTTTAGGCTTAGGCTCCTCTGGTTTTGGTGGAGGAGGCGGTTTTATATCCTGAATAATTTGTAATTCCACAGGTTTTTCTGCTGGTTTTTGAATATTGTTTGCTAAACCTGACATCAGAATATAGGCAACAAGAAGATGCAGAAAAAGTACTGCGGCAATACCAATAAGGCGTTTGGCAGATTTATTTTCTATGTCTGTAAAAGTCATGCCCATAGTTACTCCTGAAACTGTAGACAAACAATTTTTTGAAATGACTGTTTGCTAAGAATGAGTATTTGTTCTGCAAACTAACTGTTGAGGGCTAGATTTGCAGAACAACCATTTAGAACTTATATGTACCTCGTACAAAATAAGTACGTCCTAAAGGATCTGCATAACGTGGGTCATATCCCATTTGGAAGTTATCAATTACGTTAGAAGCAGGTGGGTCTTCATCAAAAATATTTTTAATGCCTGCTGTTAACTCTAGATTTTTAAAGCCTTTGTAAGTGCCTGAAATGTTGTAGGTTGTATAATCACTTACTCTATGGTTTTGATCATTCGCGTTTTGATCTTGATAACCGCGTGAGAAGTTTTGTTGTAGGTTTAATGCCCAGTTTTCATAGTTCCAGTTCAGGTTGGCAGTATGTTTCCAGCGCAAAATAATTGATTGATAATCTAAACCGCTATATGACCCTGCAACACCTTTCCAGTCACCCCCTGGTTCAGATTGATATTTGTAATCTGTTACATATGTGCCATCGATATTGAAACCAAAGCGACCTGTAGCCGTCATTGGAGAAACCCAACTTAAGCCCACATCAAAACCGGACGTTTTAATGCCACCTAAATTTTGTTGTGTGGTAATAATATAATTTAGTGAACCATCAGAATTACGTACAAATTTATCTGCATATTTCACCGGATCCGCAAAAATAGCAGCTTCAGATAGTGTGGCAATTTGCTTATCTACTTCGATGTTGAAGTAATCAAGAGTGAAGGCTAGGTTTTTAACAGGTTCAAATACTAAGCCTGCTGTAAAAGACGTTGACTCTTCTGGTTTAAGATTTTTGTTCCCACCATTTTGGCGTTTGAACTGCATATTACAGTCACGTTCTTGTTTGCCACCCGGTTGTACAACTCCACCAGCGCAAAGTGCTGGGTCGTCATATGTTCCACCTGTATTTGTTACTGAGTTTGGCCCATCAGCTTCCCAAAGTGTAGGTGCTCTGAAACCTGTACTATAGGTTGTACGGAACATGAGTTGTTTAATTGGTTCCCAACGAAGTGCAAACTTTGGATTAAATGTATTACCAAAATCGCTGTAGTCATCATAACGGGCAGCAATTTGAGCTTCTAAAGTTTTGTGTAGTGGAATATGAAACTCGGTAAATACCGACTTAATATTACGATCGCCTTTATTTTCTGGTTCATTCGGATCATTACCCGTACTAGGAGCTAGTCGAGCAACATCTGCAATAACTTTTGAAGTCCAATCTTCATAACGATAGCTTGCCCCAATGGCGAATCCTACATCACCTGCTGGTAGCTTAAATATAGGTCGGCTTGCAGTGAAATCAACAGTGGTTGTATCAAGGTTGGCTTTTAAATATTTACCTTTAACACCTAGCTGATCCCATACGCCAGCATCTTCAGGGTTCTGAGGTCCAAATGGGTTTAAAGTGCCATTGTTTAAAGCTTCTTGAGTTTTGTCATAGTTTAAATAGCCACTTAAGATTGCATCGGAAGCACTACTATGTGCATAGGTCACCCCTGAATTAATATCCCACCCATGCGTTTCACCTTCTATACCAGCAAATACTCGGTGTGACTGGTTAATGCTGTTGCTGATACGATTACCAGCTTGTGAACGTAAGTAAAGATCAAGGGGCCCCGATGCTCCAGCAAGAGCAGGGGTTATGCCATTTCCTGGATAATATTTACTGCTAGGGTCTAGGCTTAGATCAAAAAATACATCTGGTGCGACTGAAGTGGTGACCTCATTTCTTGCATATAAATATTCTGCAATCGCATTAAAATTGTCACTAAGTTTAAAAGTGGCACGGCCCATTACAGAAATATCTTCTGTCTTTGGAACAATTCCAATGACAGCTTGGCTGTTATATCTACATGTTTTGCCATCAGGACTGGTTACTAGAGGGTCATTGCCACAACCTGTAGCTGCATAAGGATTACCTAGGCCAGGGACATTGGCAGGGAAGGAACCACTACTGGTTTTATTCACACCTAATTCAGGTAAGATACCCCCGCGTCGGCTAACCTTGCGGTCTTTGGCCATGACATCGTCACCTTTTCGATAATCGACAACCCCAAAAACGTTAAAGCCATTTTCCTCTAAATCACCATAACCACCAAAGATACTGTAGTCTTGTTGATCTCCACCTTTTTCCTCTGGTTTTTGATACCCAGCGGTTAAGTTAAGACCCGTAAACTGCTTTTTAGTAATGAAGTTAATAACCCCACCAATCGCATCTGTTCCATAAATGGAAGAAGCACCATCACGTAAAACTTCAATACGATCTAGCATGGCGAGTGGAATAATATTTAAATTTGTTACGCCACTATCGTATGCATTTGCAGCCAATCTACGACCATTCAGCAAAATAAGTGTCTTATTTGAACCTAAAGCTCTTAAGTTTGCTGCTGACCCTACAGTTTTACTAGTACCTACGTTATTTGCAGTGACAAAGTTCGATTGGTTTGCACTAATTTTGGCTAAAGCTTCTTCAGTTGTAGTTACCCCTTGTTTTAAAATTTCATCAACTTTCACTACAGTAATGGGTGAAGCACTTTGTGCGGCAACACCTTTGATTGAAGAGCCTGTAACGGCAACTTTTACCACTTTTGCAGGTTTATCATCGTTACTTGATTGATCGGTTTCTGCTGCTTGTGCCATGGTAAGACACATCATGCTTAAACTAAGGGTGCTTAATTTAAGTATTGTTTTGCCGATCTTGGGGGTTACCTGAGATCGAACATTGTATTTTTTTTTCATCGTGGATTTGATCCCTTTTTGTTGTAGTTAGCGATATTGCTGGAATGGTTTTAAGCAAAGCAAGTGCCAACTATATATTTTTCTTTTTTTAGTTTATGCAAAATATTGATAAATATTGATTTTATTATGTTTGAGCATAATGCCTGTAGTTTTATTAAAGTGAAATAAATTTTCCATTTGGCAAATTTTTTAAGATTGGCGAAAAGTTTCAAATTAATTTGTATAAAAAATACACATTGTTTGATTCTTCACATGCTTAATAAATAAAAATGTATCGTTTTAGAACTTTTTTCAATGTAATGTTATATTATCTGGCATAATAAAATTTATTATTATTTTATTTAATATCAAATCTTTATTTTGTTATTTTGAGTGTATTGCTACTGTTTAAATTTGACTCATAATGAATCAGTCATGTGTTTTTTCTGTGCATTTAGGATGCTAAATGATTAACATATGCAAATATAATATTTGGCAAAAAGTGACTTTTGTTTATATAGTTCAAACGGATTTAAGTACTTAATAAAAATATGAATTTCTAATAATCTTAAATATTTTATTATGAATACCAATAGATGGCATGAAATTCGCTTTATATTCAGTAGTTACAAATACTGGGTGCTTGAATTTATTTTTCCATTTGATCAAATAAAAAGATGATAAAGGAAAGTGAATTCCCAATCCCAAATAGGCCTATCTGCTGAAAAAAGAACTTTTCTTATGCGGATTTAGATGTTACTCAAAAGGTTAATATCTTTTAAAAAAATTAGTTATGTGGATATGAACTTGAAATTAAAATTTTTTAAGCTCGCCATTTTAAGTTTGGCTATTACATCAATTCCATGTGCTTACGCAGTTACGCCAGCACAACCAAACAAGATTTTGCATGTTGCCTATGAAGCACCTGATGATGGTTTTGACATGGTTAAAACCACCAATTTCTATAGTGCAAGTATTGCAGAAGCTATTTTTGAACCTTTACTCAAATATGATTATTTAGCTCGTCCGCTACAACTGGTTCCTTATACGGCAGAAACTATGCCTAAGGTTGAACAAGACGGCAAAGTTTATATATTTAAAATTAAACCAGGGATTTATTTTACAGATGATCCTGCTTTTAAAGGTAAACGCCGTGAGCTGGTGGCCGAAGATTATGTTTATTCTATTAAACGTATTTTAGACCCTAAAAACAGAGCACCTTCCGTTTCTTTTCTTGATGGCAAATTAGTCGGAGCTGATGCAGTTATAGCTCAAGCAAAGAAAACTGGAAAGTTTGATTATGCTGCGCCAATTGCAGGGCTTAAATCGATTGATCGATATACTCTACAATTTACTTTAACACGGCAAGACTTTAATTTTCCTTACATTCTTGCCTATATTACATTTGGGGCGGTTGCTAAAGAGGTTGTTGATTATTACGGTGACCGGATTGGTATGCATCCGGTTGCTACCGGCCCTTACATGTTGAGTAAATATGTCCCAAGAAGTAAAGTCGAGTTGGTTGCCAATCCTGATTATCGTGGTTTTGTCTGGAACTTTAAGTCCACAGGAACCCCTTGGGATAACCAGCTTGTTAAAGAAATGTCTGGAAAGAAAATGCCGCAAGTTGGCAAGGTGGTGGTCAGTATTATTGAAGAGCAACAGTCACGATGGTTGGCTTTTCAATCTGGTCAATTAAATTTTGACAAACTTACAGCCGATGCTGTTCCTCAAGCCTTAGATGGAAATCAACTTAAAACTTCTTTTCAGAAAAGAGGAATCAAGCACTATCCAAATAAAGATCCCGAAATTACCTATACCATGATGAATATGCGGGATCCAGTCATTGGTGGTTTTAGTCCAGAAAAGATAGCACTTCGTCGAGCAATTACTTTGTCCTATGACCAAAAAGAAAGCATAAAGCAGGCATATAAAGGTCAGGCAGTTAGAGCAGAAATGTTTATACCTGAGGGTGTAAATGGGTATAACCCAAAGTATAAAAGTAGCGTAGGATATAATCCGCTATTAGCAAATAAACTACTTGATTATTATGGTTATAAAAAAGGGGCAGATGGTTATCGGACATTACCAAACGGCAAGCCTTTAGTTTTAAAAATTAATAATGAAAATAGCTCGGCATCAGTTATTCATTCGGAACTCTGGAAAAAAAATCTTGATGCAATAGGCATTCGTGCTGACTTTAAAGTCAGTAACTTTGCAGATAACTTAAAAGCCGCAACTCAATGTAAATATATGATATGGAGCGGGGCATGGATTGCTGACTATCCTGAAGGAGATAATTTTGCACAATTACTATATGGACCAAATGCTGGACAGGGAAATCATGCTTGTTATCAGTCTAAAACATATGATGCTCTCTATACTCAGGCCATTCATTTACCACCGCCACAACGGCTACCATATTATGAAAAGCTTAATCGCCAGATCGAAGCTGATAATCCTTGGATTGTTCATGTAACTCGAATTCGTAATTGGCTGATACAGCCACAAGTTAAGGGTTTTAAAGCTCATCCGATGATGAATACAAACTGGCAATATCTTGATATTACCCCTATTAAAAAATAATTTTAGATAAAGATCATCATGACTGAAAATTTAAAACAAAAGCTCAAGCACTGTAGTGTAGGTCTATTATTTGCCAGTATGGCATTAACGGGTGCCACAACTATTTTTGCCAGAAGCCCAGCCGATCCAAATAAAGTTCTACATTATACGTTCCCAACAGCTGAAACAGGTTTCGACCCAGCTTATATCCATGACTTATATTCGGCACATGTAACCACGTCGATATTTGAAACTTTATATACCTATGACTATTTAGCAAGGCCAGCAAAGCTTATTCCCCAAATCGCAACTGCTATGCCAGAAGTGAGTGCAGATGGTCTGACTTATACTATTCACATTAAAAAAGGTATTTATTTTACGCCTGACCCTGTTTTTAAAGGTAAACCTAGAGAGTTAACGGCTTACGATTATGCGTACTCTTTTAAGCGTTTATTGGACCCAAATTTACGTTCGCCCAATAGCTGGTTGTTGGAGAACAAAATTCAAGGTATGGATGCGTTAGTACAATCAGCCAGTAAAACAGGAAAGTTTAACTATGATCAAAGTGTGAACGGTTTACAAACACCTGACAAGTACACCTTGGTTATTCGGTTAGTGAAGCCTGATTATAACTTTCCTTTATTACTAGCACATGACCCTACAGGGGCTGTAGCGCGTGAAGTTATCGAAAAATATAAAGATAAATCTGGCTTTGTTATGGGGCATCCAGTAGGGACAGGACCTTATATGCTCAGTAAGTGGGTGCCTGCTTCGCGTATTGTTTTAAAAGCGAATCCTGATTATCGCGGTTTTACTTGGAACTTTGTAGCCAGTAGTGCTGAAGACCAAGCAATTGTGAAACGCCTCAAAGGTAAACAAATGCCTCAAATCGGCACAATTGATATTCAGGTAATGGAAGAAAACCAGTCACGATGGTTGGCATTCCAACATGGTGAAGTTGATATTATTCAACTTGAAGGGCAATTAGTTTCGAAAGCCATTAAAGATGGCAAGTTAAGACCTAAACTTGCAAAAGATGGTGTGCATTTATCTCGTATTGTTGATCCGGAAATTAGTTACAACTATTGGAACCTTAAGAATCCTGTTGTTGGAGGAATGAGTAAAGAGAAAATCGCTTTACGCCGTGCAATTGCAATGTCTCGTTCAATAGATCAAGAAATTAAATTAGTACGTAATAGTGATGCTGAGCGTCTACATTTTCCAGTACCGCCAGGTATAGTGGGGGCTGACCCGCAATATAGAAGCAGTACCCCATATTCGGTAAAAGCAGCAAATCTATTATTAGATAAATATAACTATAAAAAAGATGCATCAGGATGGCGTACACAACCAAATGGCAAGCCTCTGGTCATTGAATATATGGCGCGTAATGACAGTATTGGTCAACAAAGCGCTGAGCTTTGGAAAAAGAACTTTGACAGTTTGAATATCCGTATGGTGTACAAGCCTATGCTTTTTTCAGATCTCATTCGGGCACAAAAACAGTGTGACGGAATGTTTGGTTCTTCTGCATGGATTGCCGATTATCCAGATGGGGATAATTTTATGCAGAATTTTTATGGCCCCAATACTCATATGACCAACTGGTCTTGCGGTTCAATACCAGAGTTTGATCAATTATACCGTCAGTCTCAACAGGTTAAGCCAGGCCCTGAGAGAGACGTGATTTATCGAAAAATGACACGTTTGTTAGAAGTGTATATGCCAGTGCAAGTGTTGTATGCACGTTATAGAAATATGTTGGCTCAACCAAGAATCATTGGATATAAGAAGCATCCGATTTTACATGCTGAATGGATGTACTTCGATATTGATACAAATACGAAATCTAATCATTAAATGAAAAAAATTGGAGACACGATGAAAAATAACACACTGAAAATGACTAGTTTATGTATGTTGACGATAGGTATAAGTCAGTTTGCATCAGCAGAGACGACACGTGCGACGTTACCATTACTTAAAGCAGAGCAACTTCCCACATGGTGCGATTCTAATTTAAAGAAAATCCAGCAAGAGATTTCAAGTTTTGAAAAAATACCTGTTAAAACCGATGCTGCTGCCGCTCCGATACTAGCAAAGTGGGATAAAATTTTTGCTCATCTTGAAGATTTTTCAGGACCCGTAGGTCTCTATAGTAATGTAGACCCAGATGCAAAATTACGTAAAGCGGCAGAAGACTGTGAAATCAAGATTAATCAGTTTCATACTGATATATTCCAAAATTCAAAATTATATAACTTCATTAAGAATACAAAAGCGACTGATCCGATAGATAAAAAATACCGTCAGGATATTCTGGATCAGTTTGAAGACACAGGGGTTCAATTAGAACCAACAAAACGTGCAAGAATGAAAGCTATTCTGGACGAGTTGACTAAACTCGAGCAAGAATATAACCGCAATATTCGTGATAACCCTGAAAAAATAGAATTTACTCCTGAAGAGATGAAAGGACTACCAGAAAGTTATATTTCTGGGTTAAAGAAAAATGCGAAAGGCAATTATCTATTAGGCTTTGAGTATCCTGAATATCGCCCATTTATGGAACTGGCAGATAATGATGACGCCCGAAAAAGATATCAAATCGCCTTTACACGACGCGGTACTGAACAAAACTTAAAACTACTCAAACAGGCAATAGATTTACGCTATGAGCTTGCTCAATTATTTGGAAAGGCAAGTTACGCAGATTGGGTGTTAAAAGACCGTATGGCAAAAACGCCCGAAGCCGTAAATCAATTTTTGGCAGAAGTACAAAAAACGGTAGCACCACTTGAGCGTAAAGAAGTAGAAGAACTTCGTTTGTTTAAATCTCAAACCTTAAAAACACCATTAGATAAAACCGAAATAACGCGTTGGAGTGAAGCTTACTGGAGCGAAAAACTTCGTAAGAGCAAATATCAGATTGATCAGGAAAAGCTCCGTGATTATTTCCCTACTTTAGCTGCACAAAAATGGTTATTTGCGATTTCGTCTGACCTTTACGGTATTGATTTTAAACCTGTCAAAGTGAAAGCATGGCAGAGCGAAGTTGAATATTATGATGTAGTTGATAAAAAGACAGGAAAGCTTCTTGGTGGGTTATATATGGATAAATTCCCTCGCGAAGGGAAATATGGGCATGCTGCCGTTTGGGGAGTATATGGTGGCAGTACGTTAACCAACCGCTTACCTGTTTCAGCACTAGTCACTAACTTTAATCGTAAAGGATTAAACAGTGATGAGCTTGAAACTTTTGTTCATGAATTTGGTCATGCTCTGCATGGCATTTTATCTAATACTCGTTATGCCAGTCAGTCTGGAACATCTGTAGAGCGTGATTTTGTAGAGGCGCCATCTCAGATGTATGAAGAGTGGGCACGCCGTAAAGAAACTTTATCTAAAGTAGCGGATTATTGTGACCCAGCATGTCCAGGAGTTGATGATGAGTTAATTGCCCGTTTAAAAGCCGTACATAACTATGGTCGTGGTTTGCGTTATGCACGTCAAACTCTTTATGCACAGTATGATATGGCACTTCATACAGCCGATGCCCTAAAAGTAAAACCTTTAGAAACTTGGCAAAAAATGGAAGCAGCAACCACACTTGGTTATGTGCCAACAACTGAATTTCCAGGGCAGTTTGGACATTTGATGGGTGGATATCAAGCAGGCTACTACGGTTACATGTGGTCAGAAGTTTTAGCTTTAGACATGCTTTCCGCTTATGGAGATAACTTGAATAACCCACAAGTCGGGCAACGTTACCGCCAGACGATTTTATCGCAGGGTAGCCAAAAACCAGCAGCTGAGTTGGTTAAAGATTTCCTTGGTCGTGATCCTGACAATAAAGCATTCTTTAATGAAATTACCGGGCAACGGGTTAAATAAGGAATTATCACTATGCTGGCATATGTTATTCGGCGTTTATGGCAGATGATTCCAACCATGTTGGGAGTAGTACTGTTTATCTTTATTCTTTTTAACTGGGTGGGTGGAGATCCTGCTTATATTCTGGCAGGTAAGATGTCTAATCCTGAGCAGATTGAAAATATCCGTAAGCAGTTAGGTGTTGATCAACCTTATTATGTCCAGCTCTGGATTTTTATTAAGCAGATTCTCACTTTTGACTATGGCGCAAGCTGGAGCACAGGTGAGCCAGTTTCACAAATTATTTTAACTCGCTTAGGTCCTTCGTTAACTCTTTTAATTCCACTGACTATTTTACAAACCGTTATTTCAATTGGCTTGGCATTGGCTGTATCGGCCGTACGAGGCACTTTAACAGATCGTATGGTCATGATGTTATGTACCATCGGCATGTCAATCAGCATATTAGTTTACATTATTGTTTTTCAATATGTTTTGGCTTATCAGTTAAGTTGGTTTCCAGTACAGGGCTGGAGCGATAATTTTACCGATAATTTATTTAAGTTTGCCTTACTACCAATTTTAATCATGTTGGTGGTGAGTATTGCACCTACTTTACGGTTATACCGTAGTTTTGTGCTCGATGAGATTAATCAAGATTACGTTAGAACAGCACGGGCTAAAGGGGTAGGAGAAAGCCGAATTTTAGGTGTACATGTTTTACGTAATGCCTCAATTCCTATTATTACCGATGTAATGGCGACTCTACCTGCATTGCTCATAGGTGCATTTTTAATTGAACGTTTTTTTGGTATTCCCGGGATTGGTCGAGAAGTCATTATTGCGGTTGAGCGAAGTGATTTTCCTGTTATTAAAGCAATTACAGTATATATCGCCGCAGCAACCATGATTTTTAACTTGATTGCCGATTTGGTCTACAAAGTGGTTGATCCACGTGTACAGTTGAAGTAGGTGGCTTATGCTAAGTGTTCTATCAAAAAGAAAATTAGAAAGCCAGAAAGCTCCGGCATCAGCTGGGTTATGGCGACTTGCAATGCGCCGTCTTCGGGCCGACAAAATTGCAATCGCATCGCTCATTGTTGTGCTGTTCTATTTGGTTATATTACTACTGTCACTTACAGGTGTAATTGCATCTGACTGGAATAAAGAAGTTGCAGTGAGCTATGCACCCCCTACATTTATAGGTACAGATAAGACAACCGAAGCTTTGAAAAATACAGCTGCTGTAGATCAAGATTTGCCGGAAAATCCAGTAGACCCCTTAAAAGATGTTATTCATCAGCTTAAAACTGAAATTAAGCAAGAGAAGGGTTCTGGAAGTACGATTGATTATTATGGTGTAGTGGACCCATTAGCTGATGACATGAAAGCAATTGATCATCAACTAGGAGGACATTTGCTCGATCAACAAAGTGAACTTAAAAGCACACTTATATTTGGAGCCGACAAATGGGGGCAAGATGTTCTTAAAAAAACCATCAAAGGTGCTGAAACCTCAATTATTGTAGGTCTTGTTTCTGCATTACTCGCAGTAACTATAGGAACACTGTTAGGGGCAGTTTCAGGCTACTTTGGTGGCTGGGTCGATGACATTCTTAACTGGTTTTATAATATTTTTACTTCCATTCCATATTTATTATTAGTGCTTGCGATTGCTGCTGTATTACAACAAAAAGGTGTTTTATCTATTGTTCTGATTTTAGGGCTAACAGGTTGGACGGGTGTTTACCGCTTAATTCGTGCTGAGTATATGAAACATACAGCACGTGAATATGTACTGGCTGCCAAAGCAATTGGAGTTGGACATTTTCGCCGTATGTTTATTCATATTTTTCCTAATGTCAGTCATATTGCTTTAGTCCAAATGTCGATTTTAGTGGTTTCTTTTATTAAATCGGAAGTTATTTTGAGCTTCTTGGGCTTTGGTGTACCAGTGGGCGTAGTGTCTTGGGGCAGCATGTTAAATGAAGCTCAAAGTGAACTACTTTTAGGAAAATGGTGGCAGCTTGTTGCAGCCTCTGTCGCGATGGCTGTTTTGGTCACAGCATTTTCAATGTTTACTGATGCACTTCGTGATGCATTAGATCCAAAATTAAAATAAGAGGAAACGCTAATGTCAGAACAACAAAAAAGTGTTCCATTACTCCATATTGAAAACTTACGAGTAAGCTTTAAAGGTGAAGATAAGCAGTATATCGAAACTATAAAAGGAATTTCTTTTGATATTCCCGCGAATACGACTGTTGCTTTAGTCGGTGAATCCGGTAGTGGTAAATCAGTCACTTCTTTAGCCACGATGGGTTTACTGCCTGTAGGCCAAAGTAAAATTGATGAAAAAAGTAAGATTGTTTTTGAAGGGCAAGATTTACTAAGCTTATCTCGTAAAGAGATGCGAAAAATCTGCGGTAAAGATATTGCCATGATTTTTCAGGAACCCATGTCATCATTAAATCCTGTTTTTACGGTTGGCACCCAAATTGCAGAAGTCTTGTGCTTACATATGGGCATGAGCCGTAAACAGGCTCGTCAACGTGTTTTAGAGTTACTCAAAGAAGTAGGTATACCTTCACCGGAAACTAAGATTGATGCCTATCCTAACCAGCTTTCTGGTGGTCAGCAGCAACGTGTCATGATTGCAATGGCGATTGCTTGTGAACCTAAGTTACTCATTGCCGATGAACCAACTACAGCACTTGATGTCACGATTCAAAAACAAATTATTGATTTACTTGAGTCATTGCGTAAGCGCCGTCAAATGTCGATGCTTTTTATTACGCATGATTTGGCCTTAGTGGGTGAAATTGCAGACCAAGTCATTGTGATGCGTCATGGTGAAATTCGAGAGCAAGGTCTTGCTGAACAAGTTCTAGAACAACCTAAAGATGTATATACCCGAGCGTTATTATACTGTCGTCCTCAAATGTCACAGCGACCTTATCGTTTACCTGTAACCAGCGATTTTATGCGTCAAGAAGATAATGTATTGGTAGAGCAAAGCTTTGATGCTTCAGAAATTCCACAGCGTAAACGCGGTTTAAATGGCAATGAGCAAATTATTTTAGAAGTAAAAGATCTTAAAAAAAGCTTTTATAGTCGTAAAGGATTATTTGGCAAAGAAGAGTTTCAGGCAGTAAAAGGTGTGTCTTTTAAACTTGCTAAAGGAAAAACACTTGGCTTGGTGGGAGAATCAGGCTCAGGTAAAACTACTGTGGGCTTGTTGCTCATGCGTTTACATGAAGCAACAGGTGGGGAAGCCTTTATTAAAGGTAAAGACATTCTTTCATTAACTGAAAAAGAATTTGCTAAATATCAGCGGAAAATTCAGATCATTTTTCAGAACCCGTATGCTTCACTGAATCCACGTTTTACTATTGGACAGATTTTATTGGAACCTATGCAAATTCATGGCATAGGTAAAGATGATGCTGAGCGTAAGCAAATTGCACTTGGGTTACTTGAGAGAGTCAATTTGCCTGAACAAGCGTATTATCGATACCCCCATGAGTTCTCGGGTGGGCAGCGTCAGCGTATTGCGATTGCACGCTGTTTAACGCTAAAGCCTGAAATTTTGATTTGTGATGAGTCTGTTTCGGCTTTAGATGTTTCGGTACAGGCGCAAGTACTTAATTTATTACAAGACTTACAAGATGAGTTTGGACTTAGCTATATTTTTATTTCTCATGATTTATCGGTTGTGAAATATATCTCTGATCAAGTCATGGTCATGAATCATGGGGAGGTTGTGGAAATTGGCAATTCGGATGAACTCTATGCACATCCTCAACATGATTATACTAAACGTCTATTGCAGGCGATTCCGCAAGGGCTTCAACACGTTTCATAAGCGTAAAGTTGTGTCGTTAAAGGCACTTTCGAGTGCCTTTTTATTTGGTTTGTAGGGTAAATACTTATAAAATAAGGTATGGGAAATTAGAGTATCTTTAATCTTACTATGTGTGCCAACTTTAAGCCTTTAACGCTAGCTCAATTACAGCAACTTAAGTTACCTATGGTTGGGTTTAGCTATGCCGAAGAGGTTTATCCTGCTGGAACAACGCCATTACTATTCAAATCTCCACAAGGGCTTGAGTGGCGGGAAGTGATGTTTGGGTTGGTTCCAAAATGGGCTGAAGATACAAATATAGCAAAACATACTTATAACGCCCGTCATGAAACGATTTTCCAAAAACCGAGTTTTCAAGAAGCTGCTCTTAAATGTAAGTTCGGTGTAATCCCTGTGACTGAGTTTTATGAAAGTAAATATATAAATGATAAGCCAGAGCGGTGGGGTGTGCGCCGTAAGGATGGGCAAGCTTTTTTCATTGCTGCAATCTATGAAATTTGCAAAATGAATGAAAATATTATCCGTTCAGCAAGCATGTTAACTATGGATGCTATAGACCATCCCATGATGAAGGATTTTCATGAACCGGGCGATGTCAAAAGATCGGTGATTGTGATTCCACATGACCGTTTAGATGAATGGCTAAGTTTAGAAACGCCCGATATTTCAAGCTTTATTGAAGGTTTTCCTGTTGAGGAGTTTGAGTGCTTACATGTACCTAAAGAGAAAATTCTAAAACCTACACCTCAATTAAGCATGTTTGAATAAATACAGTCTGGTTAGGTTATTGGCCTTCATTTTTTAGCCAATAACCTTTTTATATTTATTCAATATTTTTACTTAAAGTTTGTACTTGAGTGTCTTGTGCTAAATAAGCCAGTTCAATCGGTGAAATCACAAAAGTTGAATTATCTGAGGTTTGTTTAAAGACAAAGCCATATTCAAACGATTGAGTATTTTTACTTGGTAACCAAAATAGATAAGGACAGCCTGTATAACTACCATCCCAGCCCATTTCTTTGGCTAAGGCCAAAGCTGTATCTGATTTAGCAATAATTTCTTTAAGTGATTCTTTGTCTCGTTGAGAGACGTCACCATCATCATCTGCAAATGTTTGTAAAAACTCATTTAATGGTGTTAAGTCTTCCCAGTTATTTTCGATTGTTGAGAAGTGATATCCATATAGCATCATATTTAATCTTCCATTTTGTTATTGTGCTATTGAACATAGCAAGAAATGTGTGAAAAGGAAATGGTTGAAGTTGCTTTAAGTTGTTTATTTTTCATAAGTTATAGCTAGTTTCTATACAAAAAATAACGTTATTTTCTTCTAAGTGATAAGCACCTACCCAGTTAAAATATAAGAACTCAGCTTTTAAAGGAATAATAGGATTCTTAATGAGAGTTAAAGTATTCTTATAAAGATACTAGACTGTTGGTGAATACTGAATTTGTCATAATTCACTTATAATGAAAAGGAAAGTAAATAGAGCTTATTTATGTTTATAACAACAACACGCCCCACAGATCCCCTGATTGAACAACTGCTACCTATCTTGGAAGAGGCTAGCCAGATCCTATTACAAGAATATCAGAGCTACTCGGCTGGATATGAATTTACTATTCAAGAAAAACATGACGATTCACCTGTAACCCAAGCAGATTTAAAGGTAAATAGTTTCTTATTAAATCGCCTTGCACAGATTACACCTGAGTTGCCAGTTTTATCAGAAGAAAGTGACTATAGCGCTCGCCATGATTGGACGTCTTGCTGGATGCTAGATCCGCTTGATGGCACAAAAGAGTTTATACATGAACGAGATGAGTTCACGATAAATTTGAGTCTGATTGAAGGGCATGAAACCGTTTTCTCGGTGATCGTTGTGCCTTGTGAACAGGTTGTTTATTTGGGGTATTTAAAAGATTTACCCTTTAAATATAGCTTTAGTCAACAACAATGGTATCAATATCAAAAAACACCTTACTCCACACAAGCACCAGTCCAAATTGGTTTAAGCCATAGTAGTAAAAACCCGAAATATCAAAAATTTATTCAACCTATTGAAAAGAGTCGTACGGTGATTCGCCGTGAAGCAGGTAGTGCTTATAAATTTTGTATGATGCTAGAAGGTGAGATTGATATTTATCCTAGATTTCATCCTACATCTGAATGGGATACAAGTTCGGGTCAGGGGTTATTGGAAAGTATAGGAGGCGGTTTACTTACCTTAAAAGGTAGCCCTTTTGAATATAATCAAAGAGATACTGTATTAAATGGCGGCTTTATCGCATTTCGTGATCAAGAAAGCAAAAAAATAGCATTTGAAGCTTTGGCTCAATCAGGTGTTTTGGATTGAGAGTTATGGTAGACATGTTATAGTGGCAAAGTATTGAGAAAAGACGAAAAGATAAAAATGGCACTCGATTTATTGCCTAAAAGCATGTTTGAAGCAATTGATTTATTGCCTGATGCTTCAACCCCAGTCACGCTTTTTACACGACACTCTTTAAGAGAGTTAGTCGATGGGCAAGGTTTGGCAGGATATGATCTTCAACTGACTCCAGAAGGTCGTGAGCTTGCAGAGGCTTGGGGAAGCTATTTAATTAAAAATACGGATCGTGTGATTCAGCACTGCATTTCTAGCCCAATTCAACGTTGTGTAGATACTGCCGCGCTTATGATTGAAGGCGCAGATGGAGTGAGCCCTCAATCTAATACACATACAATAGAAATCGTAGAACAGGGTTTGTTGGTTGAGCCTGGTAGTTTTGTACTCGATATTCAACAGGCCGCGCCTTATTTTCGCAAACAGGGAGCGCTCGGTTTTATTAATAGTTTTGTGAATAATGCTTTGCCTGGCATGAAACATCCAATTACAGGCGTTTTAGATGTTCTAGAGCTGATTTATCGAACTCATCCTAAAACTAAAAGTGGGCTAAGTTTAGCGGTAAGTCACGACACGATTATTGCTGCTATTGTCGCTGTAATTTCGGGTAATAATCAGATACAAAAAGCTGATTGGCCTGAAATGATGGAAGGTCTATTTGTGTGGTTTGAAGGTGATGAGTTTCCAAATTGTAAATTAAAGTGGATTTGGAGAAGTGAAGCTTACGAACTAGATGTATCTAAGTTTCATAAAGAACAATAAGCAAAAATATAGACAATAAAAAAAGCCCGATTGGGCTTTTTTTACATACTTCAAATTAGTTAGCTAACGCTTTAACTTGAGCATTTAAACGGCTCTTATGACGAGCAGCTTTATTTTTGTGGATGATGCCTTTATCAGCCATGCGGTCGATTACAGGAACAGCTTTTTTATAAGCTTCTGTAGCAACTGCATAATCACCACCAGCGATTGCACTTAAAGTACGCTTGATGTAAGTACGAACCATAGAACGCAAGCTTGCGTTGTGTTTACGCGCTGTTACGTTTTGGCGCGCACGTTTTTTAGCTTGAGCAGAGTTTGCCACTCTTGCACTCCTTGAAAATAAGTTGGTCTGGGCGGGCTGTGGTCAATCCAGTAAACTGGTGTAACCATCACCAGCCCGTAAACAAGTGCCATATTGTGATGAATCAATACCGTGAAGTCAAGCCTTGCGAGCATTTTAAGCGGTTTTAGGGGCTGCTAAAACCGTAAGAAAAGGTTAAATTTGAAACAAACTTAAAGAGGGTTGGATAAAAAATGACTATAAGCGCAAAAAAAGCAATTATAATTGGTGCTTCAGGACTTGTTGGTTTAGCGCTAGTTGAACAACTTGAGCAAACACCAGAATTTGAAGCAATAACCGTGGTGGTAAGAAAAGAATCACAACTATTTAATACTTATAAGAAAGTTACTCAGTTGGTTGTAGAAGATTTTTTATTGCTTAATGATGAAGATGTAAATGACCACACTCATGCATTTAGTTGCTTAGGGACAACATTAAAAATCGCAGGTTCAAAACAGGGCTTTTATGCAGTTGACTATGAAATAAATGCTCATTTTGCAGATTTGATCCAAGACAAACATATTCATTTTTTAATTGTGAGTGCTCTTGGGGCAAATGCTCATTCACCCATTTTCTACAATAAAGTAAAAGGACAGTTAGAAGACTATCTTCAAAGTTTAGATATTGAAAAATTGTCTATTTTTAGACCTTCGTTATTAATTGGTAAGCGTAGTGATGTACGTTTTATTGAAGACCTAGGACAAAGCTTATTTAAGTTTATTGAAAATAAATGGAATAAACCTTTCAAATATAAGCCTGTTACAGCTGAGCAATTGGCTCATACTATGGTCGTAGCGGCGCTAACGCAAATTGAAGCCTTTAAACGATATGATAATCTGAGCATACAACAAACTCGATAAGGGAGAATAAAAGTGTCGACAGTACCATTTGTAACATGTGATTTATTAGATGATAACCCGGAAAAAGATTTACAGGTGGTCACACCATCCATGGATGGAAAGTTTTTTAAAAGTTATGGTGCACGTCAAACTTTTGGTGGACAGGTTGTAACTGTAAAGTGCTTTGAAGATAACTCGCGTGTAAAAGAGTTATTAGCAACAGAAGGTACAGGTAAAGTTTTAGTAGTGGATGGTGGTGCTTCAATGCGCTGCGCACTTATGGGAGATATGATTGCGGAATCGGCAGTTAAAAATAACTGGAGTGGTGTGGTTATTTACGGCTGTGTAAGAGATGTTGATGCACTTGCAACCTTAGATTTAGGTGTACATGCATTGGCTGCAATTCCACAAAAAAGTAATCGTAAGGGCATTGGTGAAGTAGATATTCCTTTGTATTTTGGTGGAGTCACAATTCAATCTGGCGATTTTATCTATGCAGATAACAATGGAATCGTGATTGCAAAAGAAAAATTAGTCTAGTTCCACAATATAAAGGAAAGTGTTAATGGTGAATCATCAAATTAAAGTACTACAAGCAGTTGCATCCGCAATTGCTCAAGGTGGTAGAGGGGTGACGGGTACAGCATTTCCTAATCAACCTGATAAAACTTTAAAGTTATATGAATTTGAAGGTTCACCATTTTGTCGTCGCGTTCGGGAAGTCATTACGCTTCTAAATCTGGATGTTGAAATTCATCCATGTCCTAAAGGAGGATTGAAATACCGCTCTATTGTCAAAGAAACAGGTGGTAAATTACAGTTTCCTTTTTTAGTTGATGAAAATACAGGTGATAAGCTATACGAATCACAAGAAATTATTCATCACTTATTTAAACACTATGGCAAAACTGGACAAACACCAGAGAAATTTTCACATTATCCTTCAAAGCCATATCTCGCAATTGCGGGTACTTTATTGAATGGTGCTCGTGGAGTTTGGATTAATAAGAAAATAGTAAATAGAGCTGCACCCAAGCAAAAACTTGAACTATGGAGCTTTGAAGCCAGCCCATATTCGAGAGTCGTAAGAAGTTTGCTATGTGAGCTTGAAATTCCTTATGTTTTACACAATGTGGCAAAGGAAAGATGGCAAGATCAAGGGCCAGCAATTCTTCGTTTAAAACCAGGCAAATATGTGCCTTTAAAAGGTGGAAAACGAGAAAAAATGTTGCCGATTATGCAAGGTAAAATGCAAGTGCCTTATTTAGTGGATCCAAATACTGGCGTTAAAATGTTTGAATCTGCCAAAATTGTAAAATACTTAAAAAAGCAATATGGCAGCTAAATATAAATTAGAAAAACTTACTAGAGATTGGGGAAACTCAGTCTCTTTTAAGAGATGAGAACAATAAGAAATCGTACGATAAAAACATGAATATGCTAAATTACTACCGTAAATTACCAAAATAAGGCCTGTTTTATGGAATGTATGAGAATTCAGCCTGTAACGAGTCATCCTGGAGAAAATGCATTATTTATTGTATTAGGATTAGCTCAAGGTGATTCTGTTGTAGAAAAAGTAAAAGATTTTGCTGCTAATTTTTCAGCACTAACTAGAAGTTTATCTAATCGTTATCCAGAAAGTAAATTTAATGCCACATTCGGTTTTAGCTCAAATGCATGGGATGTTTTATTTCCAGAGCAAGCAAAGCCTCAAGAATTAGAAACATTTCAAGAAATTAAAGGGCCAAAGTACACCGCTGTTTCAACACCAGGTGATTTATTTTTTCATATTCGAGCTGATCGACAAGCTTTGTGCTATGAGCTCGGAAGTATAATTAATGAAAAATTGGGCAATGTGACTTATCCAATTGATGAAGTACATGGTTTCCGTTATTTCGATGGACGTGCAATTATTGGTTTTGTTGATGGCACAGAAAACCCTGAACCTGTAATTGCTGCACAATGGGCTTTAGTGGGTAGTGAAGACCCAGACTTTGTAGGAGGGAGTTATGCTTTTATTCAAAAATATACGCATGACATGGAAAAATGGCGTGCATTAAGCGATGAAGAACAAGAAAAAGTGATTGGGCGTAAAAAGTTTAATGATATTGAACTTGGTGATGATGAAAAGCCTTTAACAGCACATAATGTAGTCAGTAAAGCTCACGATGCAGAAGGCAATGAACTAAAAATTATGCGTGCGAATATGCCTTTTGCCAATCCTTCAAAAAATGAATATGGTACTTTTTTTATTGGTTACTCACGTAAATTTAGCACAACACGCCAAATGCTTGAAAACATGTTCTTAGGAAATGAGCAGGGTAATCTTGATCGATTACTTGACTTTAGTACCGCGCAAACTGGAACATTATTCTTTGTGCCGACAGTAGATTTTCTTGATGATTTGGGCGATGACTAATCGTTAAGAATTAAGCTTAAGTGATGGAGGTATAGATTGCCTCCCTCACGTAAATTTAAATTAATATGATGTGATGAAATGTTTAAAAAGTTAACCCAGCTCTTTCAAAACTCAAAAGAAACACCTGAGCAAATTTATTTACAAGAAAATCAGTTACATTTTGATTTTGAACATGGGCCAATCATTAAAGATATGGTGATTAATGAAAAATGGTCAGAGCATCTTGAGTATTTTTCAAATCGCAAATTACAGAATTTTAATGATTTACGTAAATTATTTCTGATTACGCCACAAATTAATGAAAAAATCGATTTAGAGATTGCGACTCAACGATATGCTGAACGACTAGGTAATACGCAAGAAAAGTTACTTGAACTTAAAGCTGTCATCCAAGTATTAAACCAATATTATGTGATGTTTTTACGGGACAAATAAGCTCAAAGAATTATTCAATAACTCTAAAAAAGCATCATAAACTAGTAGCTTGATTTCAGAAAAATAACTCAATTCACTAAAAACATCATGCTACTATTAACCTCATATCTTTTTAGCTCATAAAAGCCATATACATGTTTCAACAAGAAATCTCTCAATTGAATTTGCAACAGCTCAAGGCAGGTGAAAAGCGTTGGGTGGGGTCGTTATTAGGTTCATCCGCAGCCTTATTATTTAAAGAAATTGTTAACCAGCATTCTTCTTTATTGGTTTTAGTCGCTCGAAATAACCAGCATGTTGCTCAATTAGAAAGTGAACTTGAATTTTATGGAATAAAACCGACTATTTTTCCCGATTGGGAAATTTTACCTTATGACCGCTTATCTCCTCATCAAGATATTGTGTCGGAACGTCTTGCCATTTTATCTAATATGCCACAGCAAGGTGTGTTACTGATTTCAGCGAGTACTTTAGCTCAAAGGGTCGCACCTTATTCATGGGTTCTAGGTGAGCACTTTGATATACGAGTGGGACAAAAATTTGATCTGGAACAACAAAAATTAAGATTGGTTCAGGCGGGCTATCACTTAGTAGACACAGTTTATGACCATGGTGAGTTTGCTGTGCGCGGTAGTATTATGGATATTTTTGCATCTGGGCAAGAAGCACCTATCCGTATAGACCTATTTGATGATGAAATTGATTCTTTGAAATTCTTTGATCCTGAAACGCAAAGAACAACCACAACACTTAAAAGTTTTACAGTTTTACCCGCCAAAGAATTTCCATTAAAAGAAGCGCGTTCTGTTTTTAGAGACCGGTATTCAGAATTTTTTCCTACAGCGAACCCTAAGAAAAATCCGATTTACCAAGATGTTTTGGATGGGATAGCTTCGCCAGGAATAGAATTTTATTTACCATTATTTTTTGATAAACAGCTCATGCAATCTCAAAGTATATTTACAACATACTTACCAAAGAATTGCATTGTAATTACAAATAATGATATTGATGCTGATTTAACAAATTTCTGGAAAGAAGTTATGCGTCGTTATGAAGACCGACGACATAATATGGACCAGCCCATTCTTCCTCCAGAAGAGTTATTTATTTCTCCAAATCATTTGCTCAGTGCTTTAAATCAATTTCCGCGCATGCTGGTAAGTGCAGAGGTTGTTGAGGAAAAAGCTGGTGCGCTTAATCTTAAAACTGAACAGCCCCCTAAATTACCGGTCGATCCAAAAAAAGAAAAACCATTTACCGCTGTAAAAAAATATATTGATGATGCAAATCACCCCGTTCTATTGGTTGCGGAAAGTGCTGGTCGTCGTGAAAGCTTAAAAGACGCGTTGCGTTCGAGTTTAGGTGAAATTCCAAGCGTTGAGAGTTTTGAGCAATTCAAAACGAGTCAATTTGCAATTGCGATTACTAATGCACCGCTAGATCGGGGCTTGCTGATAACCAACCAGTTAACCGTTATTTCAGAAAACCAACTTTACGAGCATCGTGTTGTACAGCGTCGTCGGAAACGTCAGCAAGAAGTTTCTGAAGAGTTTCTTATTCGCAGTTTAACCGAGTTAAGCATTGGTGCTCCGGTTGTACATATTGATCATGGTGTAGGGCGTTATGCTGGCTTAATTACTTTAGCGATTGAGGGGCAAGATTATGAGTTCTTGCAATTAGACTATGCTGAAGAAGCAAAAGTTTATGTTCCTGTAACTAATTTACATCTCATTAGCCGTTACAGTGGCGGTGACCCAGATTTAGCACCATTACATAAAATTGGGACTGATGCATGGAATAAAGCTAAACGTAAAGCTTTGGAACAAATCCATGATGTAGCGGCTGAACTTTTACATATTCAGGCACGTCGACAATCTAAACCAGGATTCCCTTTTGAATTAGATCAGTCGCTCTATATGCAATTTGTGAGTGGCTTTGCTTATGAAGAAACACTTGATCAAGCCAATGCAATTGAGGTGACTCTTTATGATATGCAGCAAGCAAAACCAATGGACAGATTGGTTTGTGGCGATGTGGGTTTTGGTAAAACAGAAGTAGCCATGCGTGCAGCATTTGTCGCAGTGCAAAATGGCAAACAGGTTGCTGTTTTAGTTCCTACTACTTTGCTTGCTCAACAGCATTATGAGTCTTTTAAAGATCGTTTTGCTGATTGGCCTGTACGTATCGAAGTGTTATCACGTTTTGGTTCAAATAAAACGCATGTGAAAAACATTGAAGATTTGGCAGATGGTAAAGTCGATATTGTGGTGGGGACGCATAAACTCTTACAAGAAAATGTCCAGTTTAAAGATTTGGGCTTAATGGTCGTCGATGAAGAGCATCGCTTTGGTGTGCGTGACAAAGAAAGAATTAAAGCACTGCGTGCTGATGTTGATATGTTGACACTTACTGCAACACCAATTCCTCGTACGCTTAATATGGCTTTTTCGGGTATGCGTGATTTATCCATCATTGCTACTCCACCAGCACGTCGTTTAGCCGTAAAAACTTTTGTACAAGAACATACAGATGCTTCAATCAAAGAAGCGATTTTGCGTGAGTTATTGCGTGGTGGGCAAGTTTACTTCTTACACAATGAAGTCGATACCATTGAAAGAGCTGCCGAAAATGTTCGTATTCTTGTACCAGAAGCTCGTGTCGCTGTAGCACATGGACAAATGCGTGAACGTGAACTAGAGCAAGTTATGCAGCAGTTCTATCACAAAGAATACAATGTCTTGGTATGCTCGACTATTATTGAAACGGGTATTGATGTTCCAAATGCCAATACAATTTTAATTGAGCGTGCTGATAAACTGGGTCTAGCTCAGTTACACCAGTTGCGTGGACGTGTAGGGCGTTCACACCATCAAGCTTATGCTTACTTATTAGTCCCTTCAATAAAACACTTAAAAGGTGATGCTGAAAAACGTCTGGATGCTATTCAACGTGCTTCTACTTTAGGTGCGGGCTTTATGCTTGCCACGGAAGATTTAGAAATTCGTGGTGCAGGTGAGTTGTTGGGTGAACAACAAAGCGGTTCAATGCAGGCAATAGGCTATAGTTTGTATATGGAAATGCTTGAGAAAGCGACTAAGGCCATTCAACAAGGTAAAACACCGAATTTTGATGCACCGCTATCTTTAACTGCTGAAATCAATTTACACATACCAGCACTTATTCCAGATGATTATTTAGGCGATGTTCACCAACGTTTATTATTTTATAAACGCATTAGTAATACAGATACTCAAGAAAAACTCGATAATATTCGAATGGAACTTATTGACCGTTTTGGCGTGCCGCCACAATCGGTTAAACATTTGTTTAGTGTTCACCAGATCCGCTTAAAAGCAGAACAATTGGGTATTACAAAAGTTGATATCAATACTCAAGGTGGAAACATTGAATTTTCACCAGATACCCCAGTTCAGGCCATTAGTATTATTCAGTTAATGCAAAAGAATCCAACATATTATCGGATGGAAGGTGGCCAACGTTTGAAGGTTATGGTTCAGCTCGAAGACTATGAAAAACGGATTCAATTTATCAATGATTTATTACAGAAATTGATGAGTGAGTTACATGCTTAAGATTTGTTTTTTTAGGCTGCGATAGTTAGCTCAGTAATTTGTAGTGATGTGATTGGATTTTATGCACAATTTATACCTTGAGATATGAATAAGTGCATAAAAACATTGTTATTTGTAAGCAAACGGGCTACTAATAATATTCACATCAAAACTGATGTGATAGTATTAGCCATTATTGTTTATTGTCATTTATAAAAGATATGTTTAGTTTGCATCCACAACTTGCTCAAGATACTTTTTTTGTAGGCGATTTTCCGCTTTCAACATGTCGTTTAATGAATGATATGCAATTTCCTTGGTTGATTTTAGTACCTCGTGTACCTGGAATCACGGAATTATATGAATTGAGTCAAGCTGACCAAGAACAATTTTTACGTGAATCAAGTTGGTTATCGAGCCAATTATCTCGCGTTTTTCGTGCTGACAAAATGAATGTGGCAGCTTTAGGTAATATGGTGCCTCAATTACATTTCCATCATGTTGTCCGCTATCAAAATGACGTAGTTTGGCCTAAACCAGTGTGGGGAACACCGGCTGTGCCATACACAAGTGATGTTTTGGCTCACATGCGTCAGACCCTTATGCTAGCTTTACGTGGTCAAGGTGATATGCCTTTTGATTGGCGCATGGACTAAATCAATGTTATGCCACATGCCAATGTGGCAACATTGAAATGTGGAGGATAGGGTGCAATTAGAGAGGTTTATAGATCGGGAACCTAAGCAGTTTGCATATTTTCATCGTTTGATGGGATATTCGATTCTGTCATTAATTTTAGTGATCTATGCCTTTACCTCACCTAATACTAATTATCAAATCTATATTCCACCTTTCTTCCTATTTTTACTTTTTGTTAGTTCTAAATTAGAACATTGGCTACAATATCAATTTGATAAGAAAACCCAAAAAAGTGTTTTTTTTGCTATAGATGCAATTGTGGTGGCGGTTACTCTGGCGGGAGTACACCTCAATCTTGTTCCCACATTTATTGCGCTTTTTGCTTTGTTTTACTCAGCAATTAATAGTCGTATTTCGTTTGCAGTAATTTGTTTAACAAGTCTGCTTGGTGCGATTATTTTCTATTTAAGCACTTTTTTCCTATTTGGTTTTCATCCATATTTTGAAGCCACAAGCCAAGAGTTAACGGTCATTACCTTACTTGGCTTGGTAATGTTTATCACCATTGGAAATTATTACCAACATCGTTGGGTTAAAAAGATTAGTCAGCAGCGTCAGCACTACTATGACCAAATGACGCGTTATATCGCTTTTGCTAATCAGTTAAGCCGTTATGCGCCATTACAATTATGGCAATCGATTATGCGTGGTGAGGCTGAGGCAAAAATTGAATATAAACGTAAAAAAATGACTGTGTTCTTTTCTGATATTCAGGGTTTTACTGAATTGTCGGAAACTTTAATCCCAGATGATTTAGCTTTCTTGCTTAATGACTATCTAAGTCATATGACTGAAATTGCGAAGCAATATGAGGCAACGGTCGATAAATTTATGGGAGATGCCATTCTCATATTTTTTGGAGATCCGAATTCGCAAGGGGTTGAACAAGATGCCAAATCTTGTGTAGAGATGGCAATTGCTATGCGTCAACAAATGAAATTGTTGCGTGAGCGCTGGAAAAAGATGGGATATTCAGCCTTACATATCCGTATGGGGATTAGTACAGGTTATTGCCACGTTGGGAACTATGGGGCAACACATCGTATGGCTTATACAATCGTAGGTCGTGATGTAAATTTAGCAGCACGTTTACAGTATGCTGCTGAAATCGATGAAATACTTATTTCGGATGATACTTATCAGCTCATTAAAAGTGATTTTCTATGTGCACCTAAAACACCAATCTATTTAAAGGGTATCCAAGGTGCAGTAAAAACATGGCAAGTCATGGAAAAATATACTGGCAACAAGTCAGATCATCAGCAATGGTTTGATTATGAATATAAAGGTTTCCATTTAGTATTGAACTTAGAAGAAGTACAGAACTACGAATATCCTGAATTAGTTGAAGTGCTTGAAAAAATGATTCAACGCATTAAAGTTCAACAAACCTTGGTGAATACTCATGGCGTTGCTCAGCTTAGACTCGAAGATGAGATTAAGCCAATAAATGTAGATCAAGAGCAAGATTAGATATAAATCACATCCATAAAAAAAGCTGCTAAAGCAGCTTTTTTTATTATTAGAAATTAATGATTTTCTGAAGCATGGTTAATAGTGTATTTCGGAATCTCAATTTCAAGATCTTCATCTACAATTTTAACCTGACATGAAAGACGAGAGTCAGGTTCTAGTCCCCAAGCACGATCTAAAAGATCGGCTTCAACATCATTCATTTCTTCTAAACTATCAAAACCTTTGCGAACAATTACGTGACAGGTTGTACATGCACAAGACATGTCACAAGCGTGTTCGATTTTGATTCCTTTGCTAAGCAAACTTTGGCAAAGATTTGCATTTTGTTCAACCTCAAATTCAGCGCCTTCTGGACAAATCTGAGCATGAGGAAGTACTTTAATACGTGGCATATTGATCACCTATACCTTTTAATTTGATTTTGACCAATCATCGAGCTTCGTGCCTTTTAAGGCATGGTCAATATGACGATTCATTCGTAGTGCTGCAAAAGCATCACTGTGTACTTTAAGCTGTTGAACTGCTTGCTCAATCGCTTGGATATCACTGCCTTCAAGTTGAGCTTTTAATGATTCTTTTGCAGAGTTGAGTGCTTCAAGCTGCTCTTCATCAAGTAAATCTGCATCTACCTTTAAAGCTTGTTCTAAAGCTTCAAGTTCACGTTCTGCTTCAACTTTAGTTTCCTTTAGATGACGAAGATTTTTGTCTTCTTCGGCATGTTGGAAACCTTCAATTAATAAGCGTTCAGTGTCTGCTTCAGATAAACCATAAGACGGTTTGATATCAATATGAGCTTGCACACCAGAAGTAGCTTCACGAGCAGAAACAGTGAGTAACCCATCTGCATCGACTTGGAAGGTGACTTCAATACGAGCTTGACCAGCAGTCATTGGAGGAATGCCATGAAGCACAAATCTACCTAATGAACGGCAATGTTCAACTAAATCACGTTCGCCTTGCACCACGTGAATTAACATAGCGGTTTGGCCATCTTGATAGGTCGTGAACTCTTGACGACGTGCAACAGGAATAGCTGTATTACGAGAGATTAGTCGCTCAACTAAACCTCCCATAGTCTCTAAACCAAGAGAAAGAGGGGTTACATCTAAAAGAAGCGAACCATCTTGGCTATTACCAATTAATTGGTTAGCAGTAATAGAAGCACCAATTGCTACAACTTCATCAGGGTTAATCGTGCAAAGAGGTTCTTGGTCAAAAACGTCACGTACTGCTTTTTGAACTGCATAAGAACGAGTAGAACCACCAACCAAAACAACATTTTGAATATCGGTTAACTCAAGTTTTGCATCACGTAGTACACGCTTGCAAACACTAATCGTTTTATCTAAAGCAATTTGAATAATGCTTTCAAAAGTTGGACGATCAAGAGTTAGTACATTTTCAAGTAGTTTTAATTCAACTGAATCTTGAGTTGATAATTGCTCTTTGGCTTGACGTGCAGCTACAATAAATACGGCATAATCTTCATTACTTAATACATCAAGATTAAGTTGTTTTTTTGCCCATTTTACGATGAGACGATCTAAATCATCACCACCTAAAGCCGTATGGCCACCGGTTGCTAAAACTTCAAATACACCTTGAGAAAAACGTAAGATTGATACGTCAAAAGTACCACCGCCTAAATCATAAATTACATAATTACGATCGGTTGCTAAATTACTTTCTTGATCTAATCCATAAGCTACCGCAGCGGCTGTAGGTTCATTTAATAAGCGTAATACGTTTAAGCCAGCAAGTTGAGCTGCATCACGAGTTGCTTGACGCTGAGCTTCATCAAAATAGGCAGGGACTGTAATCACAGCTCCATTAACAGGATTTTGTAAGCTGTCTTCAGCACGATCTTTTAATTGTTTTAAAATTTCTGCTGAAATTTCTACTGGTGTTTTGCGTCCAGCACGGGTTTCAAAAGCAGGCATTTCATTTTCTGAGCCTACTAATTCATAAGGGTGCTGAAACTTTATATCGGCTTTTGAACGTCCCATGAATCGTTTAACAGATACAATTGTATTTTTAGGATCTGCAATGATAAATGGTTTTGCTTCTTCACCATAATGAGTCGTATTTTCTCCATAATGAACAATAGAAGGGAGTAATCTTCTATTTTGAACATCATTGAGTACTTTAGGTTTGCCTGATAACACTGTCGCAACTAAAGAGTGTGTTGTTCCTAGGTCAATACCAATCGCAATGCGATGTTGGTGTGGGGCACTGGATTGACCCGGTTCAGCAATTTGCAAAAGTGCCATGAGTTAAATCCCTTGAAAATAAAGTAGAGAAAGCAAAATTAAAAATCATCATCTAAATCAAAGCTGTCTTCTTCATCTAACAGTTGATCTTCTGCTTTATCAATATCGTTTAAAACACGTTGAAAGAAACGTAATTTACGTACGGTATCACGTGCTTCTGCCCAATCTTCTTCGCTGTAATCGATTTTGAATTCACGGACCAAACCATCAATCCATTGCTGTACTTCTAACCTTAAAGTACGTAAATGTTCAGATGATGCAGCCTCATCAAGTTGTTCACGAAGTTCTAAAGCAGATTGTAGAAATTCAAAATCACTAATAGATTGATCAAGGTGATGATCTTGCTTTTTAAGAGCTAAAAGGTAAGCGGCACGGCTATCAACTTGTGAAAGCGTTTTAAAAGCTTGATTGATTTCACTTGATTTGATCAATGCTTGATCTTTATCTGAGGCTTTGTCTGGATGATATTGCTGCTGCAAACTCAAGAAACTTGATTTTAAGCTTGCCAAATCGATATCGAGTGCCACAGGTAAATTGAACAACTCAAAATGATTCATTAGAAATGGGGTCCACGTAAATTAAATACATTAAAACAGTGCTGTTAAAGACACTGTTTTAATGAGAAAAAGGAAAGGAGACGGTTAAACAGTGAATGACTCACCACAACCACATTCACCCTTTTTATTAGGATTGTTAAATTCGAACCCTTCGTTAAGGCCATTTTTAACATAGTCCATTTCTAAGCCTTCTAAATAAACTAGGCTTTTCGGATCTACAAAAACCTTAACGCCGAACTGTTCGAAAGTTTGATCATGTTCATCGATTTCATCTACGAATTCGAGCACATAAGCCAACCCAGAACAACCAGTAGTTTTCACACCAACGCGAATGCCTTCACCCTTACCTCGGTTCTTAAGGTAATTGCTAATATGAGTCGCAGCATTTTCAGTTAAATGAATCATGAAAACTCCAACGTTTATAATGGTAACAAATTAAACTTTTGATTTTTTACTACGATAATCTTCAATCGCAGCTTTAATCGCATCTTCAGCCAGTACAGAGCAGTGGACTTTTACTGGTGGAAGAGCTAACTCAGTTGCAATATCAATGTTTTTGATTGCCTGAGCTTCATCAAGCGTTTTACCTTTTAACCATTCAGTTACAAGAGAACTTGATGCGATTGCAGAACCACAACCATAAGTTTTAAAACGAGCTTCTTCGATTACACCGTTGTCATTTACTTGAATCTGTAAACGCATCACGTCGCCACATGCAGGTGCACCCACCATGCCTGTACCAACATTTTCAGAGTTTTTGTCTAAAACGCCAACATTACGTGGATTTTCGTAATGATCAATTACCTTTTCGCTATAAGCCATTTCGCTTCTCCAAACCTCGGGGTCAGCCTAATATTAATATGAGGGTTAAAACACTAATTTCAATAATTAGTGTTCTGCCCATTCAACTGTAGAAAGGTCGATGCCTTCTTTGTACATGTCCCAAAGCGGAGAAAGTTCACGTAATTTCTCAACAGCGGCTTTGGTAATTGTAAGCACGTGGTCAATGTCTTCTTCAGTTGTGTATTTACCAAAACTAAAGCGAATTGAGCTGTGTGCTAGCTCATCAGATAAACCTAATGCGCGAAGAACATATGAAGGTTCTAAAGTTGCAGAAGTACAAGCAGAACCACTTGATACAGCAGCATCTTTAAGAGACATCATTAAAGATTCACCTTCAACAAAGTTAAAGCTGACATTTAAATAGTTAGCAACGTTTTGAGTTGGGTGACCATTTAAGAAAACTTGTTCAAGATCTTGTAAGCCATTCCAAAGTTTGTCGCGGAGTTTACGAAGACGTTCTTGTTCTGCATGCATTGTTTTGCCTGCAATTTCAAAAGCTTCACCCATACCAACGATTTGGTGAGTCGCTAAAGTACCAGAACGCATACCACGCTCATGACCACCACCATGAATTTGTGCTTTTAAACGAACACGCGGGCTACGACGAACATATAATGCACCGATGCCTTTTGGTCCATAAATTTTATGAGCTGAGAAACTCATTAGGTCAATTTTCATAGTAGATAAGTCGATATCAACTTTACCAGCAGCTTGAGCTGCATCTACATGGAAAAATGTTTTGTTGGCACGTGTTAATTCACCAATCGCCGCTACATCTGTAACTGTACCAATTTCATTGTTTACCATCATAAGAGAAACAAGAATAGTATCTGGGCGAAGGGCAGCCTTAACCATCTCAGGAGTAATCAAACCTGTTTGTGGTTGTGGCTCTAAATAGGTAATTTCAAAACCTTGTTCTTCTAATTCACGACAAGGGTCTAGAACAGCTTTATGTTCAATTTTACTTGTAATGATATGTTTGCCTTTAGATGCATAGAATTGAGCTACACCTTTAAGAGCAAGGTTGTCAGACTCAGTTGCACCAGAAGTCCAAACGATTTCACGTGGATCAGCTTTAATTAAATTTGCGACTTGTTCACGTGCATATTCAACTTTTTCTTCTGCCTGCCAGCCATAAGCGTGGGAACGAGATGCAGCATTACCAAAGGTACCGTCGAAAGTTAAACACTCCATCATACGTTCTGCAACTTGCGGATCTACTGGAGTGGTTGCTGCGTAATCAAGATAAATTGGACGTTTCATATCAAATACCTGTACCCGATAAAAGAGCTGAATCTGTGCCAGTCACATTTTGGCGTAATGCAACAGTTTGAACGTTGTCTCGGCTAATGAGGTCGGCAAGAGTGATTTTAGCTAAATAGTCGGCAATATGATGAGAGAGTTCTTGCCATAAATCGTGAGTAAGACACATCGCTCCATTTTGGCAGTTACCTTTATGGTCACAACGTGTTGCATCAACAGTTTCATTTACGGCTTCAATGATTTCTAACACAGTAATTTCATCAGCGTTTCGAGCCAAATGGTAACCACCATTTGCACCACGAACACTAGAAACTAACCCATGACGCTTAAGTTTAGCGAACAACTGCTCTAAATAAGCAACTGAAATAGATTGGCGTGCGGCAATTTCGGCGAGCGTGATCGTTTGTTCAGTTGGCTGCAAAGCTAAATCAAGTAGAGCAGTCACTGCGTAGCGACCGCGAGTTGTAAGGCGCATGATTCGATACACATGTTAAGACTAGATAATAGGATTTTATGAATCCCGACTAAAATAGTCAAGTTTTTTTATTTTTAATTCAAGTGTAGGATCAAGATAGAAAAAATAAGTTAGGCTACCCACAAATTATATATGAAATAAGCAATAAATATTAGGCTAATTATACCAAAGCACAAGTTAATGTTTCGTTGACGCTTTTGTAGGCGCGCTAATCGATTTTGATACTGTTTAATTTCCACCTGTAGTGAATTTATTTCAGAACGTTGCTGATCAATTTTTTCAAGCAGTGGAGCAATTCTTTTATGTGAGGCAAGTGCTTCAGCTTCATCGCTTGTATTGAACCACTGTTTCCAGTCTGCTAATAGCTTAGGCAAAGTCAGGTGAGAAATTAAATCGATAAGTTCTTTTTTTGTTTTTGCATCCCCATCAATTCGCATGTTGTTTAGACTGCGTTGATTTGAAAAAGCAAAAATTTTAATAAGATCAATGAGGGTGCTATTAATTTCTAAATCAATACGACGATCATGTGAGTGGATATCGAATAAAAGACCTTTTTCAGTAAATTGCACATAAAAGTTAAAAAAGGGTAAATAACTGTTAATACGGATCGTTGTTTTATTTGAGATAAACTTTTTCGCTTGCAAGCGAAGCACACCATCGTGGGTGAGAATAAATGAGAAAAAAGTTTCTAAAATAATTAGAACAATATTCAGCAACAGACGGGGATGTTTTTGTCTTTGTTGCGTTTCACTCATAAAAGTTTATCCTTAAATATTAGAGATTAATTGAGGGATTGAGACATCCTATCTCAAACTTAACACAATGTCCTGTTAAATATATTTACATGACATGATTGTTTTGTAGAACAGTTTCATAAATGTATCAAGTCTTGACTTTGTTATTATAAGAATATTTTGTGGTTAAATAAGACTTAGTCTGTCTCATCCGATCAGGAGCTTAGATCAATGGATAATGCGAATATAGAAACACAAGCAGAAGAGCAAGGAGAAAAAAATAAATTAAAATCAAAAAGTTCTAGAAAATCTGCATTAGATTTTAGAAAGTATACCAAACAAATTTGGTTAGCGGGTCTGGGTGCTTTTTCTCGCGCTGAAGAAGAAGGGAACAAACTATTTGACTCTCTAGTCAAAGTAGGAGAAGAGCTAGAGTCTAAAACAGGTGATTTAGCAGATACAACTGTTGGTAAAGTAACCGAAAAAGCAAAAGAGTCAGTATCTGATACAAAAGATAAGGTTGAAAAGATTCTAGATACGAGTGTGAATCATTCTTTAAATCGAATTGGATTGGTTACACCAAAGGATTTACAGCACATCGAACAGCTTCTAGTTCAGTTGCATATTAAGGTTGATGCTTTAATTGAAGAAAATCAGAAATTGAAAGCAAAATTGAATGAAAAGTAAAAAAATGTAGGGATTTAGCAAATATATAACAGTTTTTTAGCATTTATTTTTGCTAAAAGCTCTGCTCTAGTATTGCGTTTTCCCCCAAAGCATTGCTATAAAGGCGTCATGGCCTTTTAAACTATAGCCTTGGACCTTAAACAAACGATATTAAGAGGATGTTTTATTCATGAATAAATCAGAATTAATCGATGCAATTGCTGAAAAAGGGGGAGTATCTAAGACTGATGCAGGCAAGGCACTCGATGCGACAATTGCGTCAATTACTGAAGCACTTAAAAAGGGTGACACAGTAACTTTAGTTGGTTTTGGTACTTTCAGTGTAAAAGAGCGTGCTGCACGTACTGGTCGTAACCCTAAAACTGGTGAAGAGCTTCAAATTAAAGCAACAAAAGTACCTAGCTTTAAAGCTGGTAAAGGTCTTAAAGATTCAGTTGCTTAATCTTTTAAGATGATTAAACGCGCCAATATAGGCGCGTTTTTTATTAAAAATCTGAATTGACCAATATTGCTCATTCATTCATTGTGGTTTTTCAGTTAAAATTCTCCCGAAATAAAATATTGGAATACTTATGGAATCGTTTCGTACAGTCATTAAGGGTTGGCTAGGCAAAGTCCTTTTAATTTTGTTTTTGACCCCTTTAGCGCTTGTAGGTATTAATGGATATTTTAATAGGGGAAACAAGGCAGATGTCGCAAAAACTGTAAATGGACAGGAGATATCAAAAAAAGACCTTGAAACTTTAACGCAAAGGTATAAAGAACAATATTTAGCTGCCGTAAAGGGTGATGAGAGTTTACTTAATTTACCTGTAATTCAAGCCAAAGCTCTTGATATATTGGTGTCTCGTAATTTACTTATTCAGCAAGCTGAAAAATTAGGTATTTCTTTAAGCGATGCTCAAATTGAGCAAATGTTATCGCAACAGCCGAGCTTGCAAGAAAATGGCCAGTTTTCACAAAAATTATATGAAAATTATTTGCGTTCGATCGGAATGACAAGCCAAGGGTTAATTGCGAGTTTGCGTCAAGATCATGCTTTAAAAATGTTGACTTCAACTTTCTCAGATTATGCTTTAGTAAGTAAAGTTGACGTAATGCAAATTGCGAATTTGCAAACCGAACAACGTACCTTGCACTTGTCTAGTATTAAGTTAGACGCTTATAAAGCGGGCTTAACAGCTTCTAATCAAGAAGCGACTGACTACTACAACAAGCATCAAAATGAGTTTAAGCAACCTGCTTCTGTTGATGTAGATTATGTTGTTTTATCTCCTTCTTTAATGACTAAGCCAGCACCAGCAACAGATGCCGAGCTTAAACAAGCGTATGCAAAGTTTGTAAAGACTCAGCAAAAAGATGCTAAACGTATAGTGAAGCATATTCTTATTACGACTGATGGTCGTGATGATGCAGCAGCTCAAAAACTTGCTAAAGATGTATATGCAAAAATTCAAGGTGGTCTTTCATTTGCACAGGCTGCATCTCAGTTCTCTGAAGATCCAAGTTCGAAAGCAAAAGGTGGCTTAGTTGAAGCATATGCACCTGGCGTTTTCTCTGATGCATTTGATAAAACTGTTTTAAGTTTGAAAAGTGGGCAAGTTTCACAGCCAGTAAAAACACAATATGGTTATCATATTATTGAGGCTGAAACTCAAGCTACCCAAATTCCTTCATTTGAAGCTGAAAAAGCACGTTTAACTGCTGAAGTTGAAAAGAATAAAGTTGCTAATATTTATTCAGATACTGTAAATAGTTTAAATGAAACGATTGTTGGTAATGATTCTTTAGATGCAGTTGTACAGCAAGTGAAAGGTACAAAAATTGAATCATTAAAAGGTGTAACTTTAGCCACTCAAAATCCACAATTAAGTGATCCTAACGTAAAAGTTAAATTGTTTAATGATGATGTAAAAAATGGCGATCGTAACGCTTCATCAAATATTCAATTAACGAATGGAGACACGGTTTGGATCAAAGTGCGTGATTATCATGCAGCTGGTGTTAAACCACTTGCTCAAGCGATGAATGAAGCAAAAGCTAAAGTTATTGATGAAAAGGCACGTAATGCAGCTCAAGCTAAAATTGCTACAATGTTGACTGAATTTAAAACTCAGCCAGCTGAACAAGTCGTAGCAAAAAATAAAGTTGCTTTTGAATCAGCGGGTGTATTTACTCGTTCACAAGGTTTAAAACGTGCGATTGAACGTGCTGCATTTAGTGTTCCTGTGCCAAAACCTGGTATGTGGTCTGTTACAACAGCGAACTTACCAAATGAGTTAGTCGTTGTTGCTGTTTCTAATGTAAATTCAGCTGCTGTAAACGCTATGCCAGCCGATCAATTACAGCAATTAAAACAGCTTTATCGTCAATCTCGTGGACAGCAAATACTCGAAGACTATAGTGAATATTTAAAGTCACACGCTAAAATCAAATAAAATTGAACGAATAAAAAAAGCGCTTCGGCGCTTTTTTTATTCCTGATCTAGACTAGTGCCAATATAGTTTTGTCTATATTGCTTAGGTGATAAATCAAATATTCTCTTAAATGCCTGACTAAATGCTGTTTCTGATGAATAGCCTACTTTATTTGAAATTTGTTGAATTGATAAATTACTTGTACGTAAATATTGGCTTGCTAAACGAAAGCGATAATGTTGCAAATAGGTGAGTGGTGGTTCACCAATAATACTATTAAAAAGATTGGCAAATTTAGAACGTGACATACAACATTGTTCCGCAAGTGATTCAACAGTCCAGTTTGCTTCTGGTTGGCTGTGAATTGCAGATAGGGCATTACTTAACTCAGGATGTGTTAAGGCTCCCAGCCAGTTTTGTTGATCAGACATTTGTTGAATATGATCACGAATACATTCAATTAAAAGAATACTGACTAAGTGATCAATAATTTTGTCATGTCCGGGTTGAATCTTTTGTGTTTCGACTGCTAAAAAATAAAGTCCGATTTGCAACCATTCAGGAGGAGTGGTTTGATTCTCTGGTTGAATATGCATGATAGATGGTAATGCATTAATAAGTGGTCCTGCCATATACGTGTCAACTTGACAGCGTAAGCAGAGCAATAATGTATTTTCAGATGCTGATGAACCTAATTCAATTGGATCTTGTCGATGCCCGATAAACAAAGGGGTAATATCGACAGGATCTATCAGTTTATTGGCAGTCGCTTTTGAATCTGTAGCATGATGAGCTTTTCCTGAAGGAATTAAAATAATATCCCCAGCTGTTGCTGTTATTTTTTCTGATGCATTCAGTTGTATATAGACAGAACCAGTTAAAACAATATAAGCAAGTAAAGCGGATTGATCTTGTGTTTTAAAAGCCCATTCATCTTGTGCTTTTATATAGATGTATTCAGACTTATTTAAGTGGATATCATCAAAAAATTTACTTAGTGCATCCATATTTATGTGATCAATCATTATTTTAATAAAATTATAGTGAGCTATAGAAATAGATCAACATGTGTTTTTAGGACAAAAAAGTGGAAGAAAATGCCAAAGACTTTGACATAGGTTTTTTGGACGGTTACTACTGTTAAGCAAATGGTATTTCTTTAACTATATAGATATATAGAAAAAGGAAATATGACTATGAATGCACCAGTAAATGTTCAGCAAGAACTTATGCCAGTGCCAGTGTCTATGCGTGAAATAGATCGCAAACGCTATTTATGGATGATTAGTCCAGCATTACCTGTAATTGGTTTAGGTATTTTAGCTGGTTACCACTTTGGTCCCCGCCCATTAAAGAAAGTATTTGCTCTAGGTGGACCACTTTTATTACATGTTGTGATTCCTGCAATTGATACACTTATTGGTAAAGATGCGCGTAATCCAACTGATGAAGAAATTAAACTTCTTGAGAAAGACCCGTATTATTCACGACTGGTAAAGAGTTTTATTCCATTACAATATGCGGCAAATGTTTATGCATGTTATTTAACTAGCCGTAAAACTACTTCATTTATTGATAAAATTTTGCTTGGAATTTCCATGGGTGCAATTAATGGTATTGCAATTAATACAGCCC
This sequence comes from Acinetobacter sp. XH1741, assembly GCF_041021895.1. Classification (NCBI taxonomy): domain Bacteria; kingdom Pseudomonadati; phylum Pseudomonadota; class Gammaproteobacteria; order Moraxellales; family Moraxellaceae; genus Acinetobacter; species Acinetobacter chenhuanii. Next base: position 2,594,549 of record NZ_CP157428.1, on the reverse strand, counting down.
ATGAATTAAGCCATAAACATGATCGTATAGATCATATTTTATCTCATCTTGCTTTAGTACCTACTGGTTACAACCATTTCCGTATTGAGCATCCATACGGACATCATAAACGTGCAGCGACACCTGAAGACCCAGCTTCTTCTCGTATGGGTGAAACATTCTATGAGTTCTGGCCACGTACAGTTGTTGGATCTTTCAAGTCAGCAATTGAAATTGAAAAAAATCGTTTAAAGCGTAAAGGCAAAGAGTTCTGGTCACTTGATAATGAGTTGTTACAAGGCTGGGGTATGACCGCTGCTTTTCATGCCTCTATGGTAGGAATTTTTGGTAAAGGCACGATTCCTTATTTAGCGACGCAAGCATTTTACGGTATTAGTCTTTTTGAGATTATTAACTATATTGAGCATTATGGTTTGCTACGCCAGAAAAAGGAAAATGGCCAATATGAGCGTACAATGCCAGAGCATAGCTGGAATAATAACAACGTAGTGACAAACTTGTTCTTATATCAGCTGCAACGCCACTCAGACCATCATGCTTATCCGACTCGTCCATTCCAAGCACTTCGTCATTTCGATGAAGCTCCTGAGTTACCAAGTGGTTATGCAAGTATGTTATTACCAGCGTTGATTCCTTCATTGTGGTTTAAAATGATGGACAAGCGTGTATTTGATCACTACAAAGGTGATTTAAATAAAGCAAATATTTCACCAAAACGTCGTGCAAAAATCTTTAAAAAATTTGGTGTAGTCGATAAGTCATTAGAAGTTACACAAGCTAACTAAATAAAAATATATTCCTGAAATACCAAACCCTCTAATCATGTGATTAGAGGGTTTTTATTTTGCAGATAATTCATAGTACTAAGAAACAAGGGAGTTTAAACCCCCTTGCAATATTCTTATTTTAACTCACTTGAAGATTTGCCAAGCTCGCGTCGAGCAATAATAAGTTGTTGAATTTGTTGAGTTCCTTCAAAAATATCAAGAATTTTTGAATCGCGCGCCCATTTTTCAAGTAATTCATCTTCGTTATAGCCCACACTTGCTGCCAACTCGACACATTTTAAAGTGATTTCATTACCTACACGGCCAGCTTTTGCTTTGGCAATTGAAGCTTCTTTAGAGTTTGGTTTTTTGTTATCTGCCATCCATGTTGCTTTTAGCATAAGTAAACGAGCTGCTTCCCAGTCGGCTTCCATACGGTAGATTTGCGCGGCAAGATTGGAAGTTTGCAAGTATGGCGTTGAGTAATCTGGGTCTAACTGATCTTTAAAAATTTCCTTAATACGTTCTAAAGAAGCCTTTGCACAACCAATCGCCATAGCCGCGACCAGTGGACGAGTATTATCAAAAGTCTCCATGACACCAGCGAAACCTTTAGCAACGTCGACTTCGGCATTACCTAAAAGATTTTCTGCGGGTACACGGCAGTCCGTAAAGCTAATAACTGCTGTATCAGAAGCTTTAATTCCTAATTTATGTTCAAGGCGCTCAACCTTCATTCCGGGAGTACCTTTAGGCACAACAAATGACTTAATTGCAGCACGACCTAGTTTACGATCAAGTGTAGCCCATACTACGACCGAGTCTGCTCGTTCCCCAGAGGTGACGAAAATCTTTTCACCATTTAAGATGTAGTCATTACCATCTTTGGTTGCGGTTGTACGGATAGCAGCAGAGTCAGAACCACAGCCTGGTTCAGTAATGGCCATAGCAGCCCATGTACCTTTAAAGCGTTCTAGCTGCTCATCGTTTGCAACAGCAGCAATTGCTGAATTTCCTAGTCCTTGACGTGGCATACTGAGTAATAGTCCAGTATCGCCATAACACATTTCAATGATTCCTAGCGCTGTTGACATGTTGGTGCCGTTACGGATGCCCTCATTATCTGTTTCACCACGTTTACCCGCACCTGCAGCACCGGCATTAATTCCTTCACCACCTTCATTCATACCATCAATAAGCGAAGCAAGCATATCGAGTTCTTTTGGATAAGCATGTTCTGCTTTATCGTATTTACGGGAAATAGGGCGTAATACATTGATCGCAACATCATGTGCTTGATCAATCATCATTTTGAATTTTTTTGGATTTTGTAAATTCATGAAAATATCCTCTGATTGATCTTAAGCATGTAAGCCAGAATGTAAAATTGCAGTGGCCCGTAAATCACGATACCAACGTTCAACAGGATGTTCTTTTGTGAAACCATGGCCTCCAAGAATTTGTACCCCATCTGTGCCTATTTTCATTGATTTTTCTGCACATAGAATACGAGCTAGATAGGCTTCACGGTGGAAGGGCTTGCCTGCTTCAGCAAGACTTGCTGCATTTAAGACCAACATGCGCATAGCATCAATTTCAATTGCCATATCAGCAATCATAAATGCGACACTTTGACGATGGGAAATAGGTTCTCCGAAAGCAGTTCTTTCATTGGCATATTTAATACAATAGGCTTTTACAGCTTCACAGGTTCCTACAGCCATTGCACACCACATGAGATTACCTAAATCTAAAAAAGCAGTGTAGTCAAAATCTGTTGCACCTAAACGTAAAGCGGGGGTGTGATTAAAGCGAAGAGTCGCTGTTTCTGTTGCTTTAAGACCCATAGCTGGAGTGTTTTTAATCGAAATAGTGTCACCGCACTGTACGACAAATATATCTGGTTTACCGTTAAAGTCTGCACTTACTAAAAATACATCAGCTAAATCACCTAAAATGACTAAGGTTTTTTCACCGTCTATAAAAATTTGATCATTTTCAAAAGAAGCTTTTGTTTTTAAAGTGTAAGGGTTGAATGCTGGAGTTGCTTCTTGAACTGCAAAAGTGGCGGTAATATCTGAGTCTTCTGCAAAACATGGCAAATACATTGACTGAACTTCAGTAGAGCCCCAACGTGTAATCGCATTAATAACGCTAAACGTACTGAGCAATCCTGCAGTAAGACTAAAATCACCTTCAGCCAATTTTTCAGCGATGAGTAAGTTACTTACAATATTTTGCTCGGCTGCTACACCACCCAATGCTTCTGGTAATGCGTAGTAATTAAGTCCTAAATCTTCTAGATACTGCCAAAGGTTCTCTGGAAACTGGGCAGTTTGATCAGCTTCATGCGCCAAGCTTAATAAAACTTCTTGAGCAAAATGAGACATTGCTTCAGAAGTCATTTGCTGTTCTTCGGTTAGGCTTAAATCAAACAGGTTTTTCTTCTGCTGAGGTAAACGTTGTTGAGGAATCTGTTTAGGTTTAAATGCTTTTTGGGTCTGACTCAATGCTCTAAAGCCAGCTTTGGAACCTTGGTATAGGGACTTTTCAACAAATTTACGTAGCTTGAGCTGATCAAGTACATCGCTTCCAGCCAATCTTGTGATCAGCGATAAACCCAACCCCTGAGCTTTATTAATCATACTTGTCATGATTATGGTGTCCTAACACGTTGTTATTGTTTTATGCTGACATGCCATATAGGAAAAAACTATGTCGTTTCTGACATTAAAAAAATGGGTGGATAAATGGTAAAAGGAAAAATAAATTTTCTTATCTTTTTGATTTTATATATTAAAAATAATTTTTTGGAATAACTATTTGGGAGGTATTGGCTAGAATGACATGAAAAGCATTCTAGCCAATAAATAGATTAAGCAAAGTTACGAATCATGCGTCGTACATTTGTTTTTGCATCGATAACTGTCATAAACGTGTATGCTCCAATAAATTTACGGCTAATAAACATAAATTCTTTAGGAGGAACCGAGAAATAACGTGATGCCATTGATTTACTTGCTTGTTGCATCACACGGCTATGCAACTGACTTTTCTTCCAGTCATAACGTTCGTGTTCATCCATAAGGCCAACTGGCATATCTGGATTGTTTTCAGGAGTACTAAATGCTTCTGTCGCAAGTAAAAAGACGTCTGCCATACCAGGTTTAATACTTTCAGGCATTTCATCGAAAAATTCATAGCCAGTCATAGCTTGTACCATTGCATGTTTATCGTGTTGATAACCAGCTTGGATTAGATTACGTGCGACTGAGAGTAGGTGTTCATCGAACTGACGGATCGCGCCGAAATCGAGTAATACAATTTTATCTTGAATATCTTGACCATTACCTAAACGAACGAGGTAATTACCGAAGTTAGGGTCAGTCTGCATTTCACCCCATTCAAAAATCTCACGAACAGCTATTTCAAGAGAAGCTTCACCGAGTTGATTACGACGTTCTTGAGGAAGCGAGAGCATTACTGGGCTATTAATTGGCACACCGCGTTCAAAGGTCATGCATAGTACTTGATTGGTGCAATATTCATCTACAATTGTAGGAACGATATAACGCTCATCATCTTTTAAGCGTTCACCAAAGCGGCGAGTGGTTGCTGCTTCAACATCATAGTCAACTTCACGATGCATCATTTCACGTACTTCATCAAACCACTGATCAAATTCACGGGTTTGTGGGACCATACGTGTAAGTTTAAGCATGTTTTTAAACAAACTCATATCAGAGTCAATGGCATTGGCAACGCCTGGATATTGAATTTTTAAAACTAATTCCAAACCATCTGATTTACGCGTTGCTCTGTGTACTTGTGCCAACGAAGCCGTACCAATTGGTTCATGATCAATCGTTAAATCATTTAATTTGGAACCCAGTTGTTCTTGTAGGTGCGGTTTAATCGCAGGCCAATCTAAAGCGACCGTTTGGTTGTTTAAAGTATTTAATGCTTGTGTAATTTCTTCAGGTAAAAAATGTTCACCATAAAGCGCCATCATTTGGCCAATCTTAACAATAGAACCCTTAAGTTTACCAATTTCAGAAACCAGATAATTCGCTTGTTCACTCATCGCTTTTTTGCGTTTTTTTTCTTTTTCTTCCTCATTGGAAAATAAAGAAGAAGCGCTTGCAGTTGCCCAACGTGTTCCTGCAAGTAAAGAAGCTTTCGCGATTGATAAGCGTCGATCCATGGAAGAAGTTTTTAAACTCTTAAGCTTATCGTTCTGATTTGACATGAAAATAGAATCCTATGCGCATCATGCAGCAAAACGCTGGTGATCTAAAATTGTAATGAATATTACATGTTTTGAACGTATTAAAATAGTTCTATAAGACTGAATGGTGAGTCTAAGGTCTCATTTTGAATCCTAATTTTCATAAAATAGCCTAAGAAGGGTAGTGAAAACTAAAAAACAAACCATTTAGAAAAATAAACTATATTAAAACACCGTGTTAGATGCTAATCACTAGATTACATTTTGTACTGAATTTTCAATTCAGCCTTTTGCATTAAGTGCATACGATTAGCTTGAATATGTTGAATGACCATTTGCTTGACGGAATCGTGCATAAAACCCAATGCATGAGCCTTTACAATGATGATACTCGGTAAAGTATAGAAAAAGTACTTCACATCATCAAAACTCGCATTATTAAAAATGCCTTGCTCGATTAAGGTCTGCTGTAAAAATTGCTTTTCATTTAATACATGATCTGAAGCTTCATCCCAAAAACGGTGACGCATTGCCATCAGATTATTGTGTTTGTAACTCATAAATTTGCCAGTTCAGACTTTAAATCTTGAATAAATATATTGGAGTCATCTACTCAATATCAAGTTCAGATTGTTTTTTGTTCGGTTTCTAATTGATTTTTCATGTAAATGATGTAAATAGCCTAAGCAAATTTTAAACTTTTCTTTAAAATAAATATAATCAATATCATTTCATTAAAATTTAAACTCATATGACTCCTGCATGTAGATTGTTAAAAAGTAATACAATTGAATTCTCCATTCATGAATATGAACATGATGCGAATGCTAAAAGTTTTGGTTTAGAAGCCGCAGAAAAATTAAATCTCGCCGTAAATGAAGTTTTTAAAACACTTCTTGTCACTGATGAAAAAAATTACTTCGTTGCGATCATACCTGTTAATCATCAGCTCAACTTAAAAAAGGTTGCGACGGCGGTTGGCTGTAAAAAATTGCAGATGGCAAATCCGAAAGATGCAGAGCGTTTGACAGGGTACTTAGTAGGTGGAATTAGTCCTTTAGGTCAAAAGAAACGTTTAAAGACTGTGATTGATGAATCTGCGCAAGAGCTCAACAAAATTTATGTTAGCGGGGGGAAAAGAGGATTAGATATTGGTTTAAATCCTAAAGACTTAGCACAAATATTAAATGCTCAATTTGTTGATGTACTGGATTGATTAAAAGAAGTACATTTTAAATTTGACACATCAAATGAAAATGATTATCATTATTAAATAGGTGGTGTTTAGTTCTACCAGAAATCATGATAATGAAAAATAACTCTATTTTCTGGTATGTGTGAGTACCTGCAAGACATTATAAAAAAATGCAGGTTGGACTAGCGGTAAATGGACCTAAGAAAAATAAATATGATCAGCGCAATAAAAAGAACAAGCAAAACTAGCAAGCGAGGATGGCTTGCTAGTTTTGTATTTAAGTTTAGTTTCATAATTATTCATATTATTCAACCTTTAAAGCTTTTTAAGAAGTTGTAGTAACAGATTACTTATATTTTTGATTAAATAATAACCACTAATGTTTCATTTATTATCAACCCGTCTTTTTAGGCAGTTTTTTGTATACCCTGAATAAAACATGATCAAAAAAAGAGGTAAATACGTGCTTATTTTTCATGGAAAACCTATTCACGGAGCTATCTTTGATATGGATGGGACAATGTTTGATACTGAGCGATTACGGTTTCAAACATTGCAACAGGCATCTAAAGAACTCATTGGGCAGGAGTTTTCACACGAATATTTAATGCAATGTTTGGGTCTTAGTGCGACAACAGCGGAACAGCTTGCTCAACGTTTATATGGCGTAGATGTTCCCTATAAAGAAATTAGAAAAAAAGCCGATGAAATGGAACTGGAATATATCCGTAAACACGGCGTTCCTATCAAAAAAGGTTTAGTTCAAGTTCTTGAGCGATTAAGAAAATCAGGTTTAAGAATGGCTGTAGCCACTTCAAGTCGTCGAGCGATTGCTGAAGAATATTTAATTAACGCAAACGTATATAAGTTCTTTGATGTGATTACTTGTGGTGATGAAGTACAACAAGGAAAGCCACATCCAGAAATTTTTCTAAAAGCTGCTAGCCAACTTCATTTAGATGCAAACCAATGTTTAATGTTTGAAGATTCTGAAAATGGCCTAAGTTCAGCTCATACATCAAAAGGTCTAACAATTCTCTTAAAGGATATTAAAGAGCCAAATGATGAGATGCTCGAAAAAGCAGATTTTTATTATGATCAAATGTATGACTTTTTAACTGATCTTGATCAGTTTATTCCGGTTATGGATATGCCAGAAATATCGGAGTCATTTCCGCAAAGTTTGAATCAACTAACGGTTGGAATACATGGTTTTGGAGCTGTTGGGGGAGGTTATATAGCTCAAATTTTGTCTCATTGGGATGGTTATACAAGACCAAGACGTATTATTGGATCTACTCGAAATAGTCTTTTTCGTGAAGCTGTAAATGCCTTTGGCACATATAGCATTCGCTATGGACAGTCTTCTTATGATGAACGTATTGAGAATATGACGATTGTTGATTCTGATAATGAGCAACAAATGTTGGAGATGTATACACATTCGAGTTTGATTGCGCTGTGCTTACCTGAACAAGCTATCGAAGCTGAATCAAAAATGATTGCAAAAGGGCTATATGCACGTTTTAACTCGCCACATGAAACATGTATCGAACCGCTAACTTTTTTAATTATTTTAAATAAAGTCGGTGCGAAATATTTGGTGATGAAGCATCTCAGAGAAGCTCTATTAGAGTTAACTAATGATGAAGATGTAACTGAGCATATTTTAAAAGAACATTACTTTTGTGACACTGTCGTAAACCGTATGGTTTCCAAACTATCTAATCAGAACTTATATCGCCAACTTCGTATTAAGCATAATTTTCTTGAGCAACATTTGGAAGATGTGGAGCAAGAAGAGCAAATCGAAATTGAAGACTGCAATAAATTGACTCAGGATCAGCAAAATCAAGCATCTTTGTATGTTGATAACATGCGTCGTAATTTCCAACCTGGGCATATATTACAAAGTATGGATTTAATCTTATTCCATAGTGAAACTGATATGCCAATTTATGTAGAGAAAGGCAGTCCCTTACTTGAGAAGTTGCGTCAGGTTGTATTAGTTGACCAAATTACTGATATTCAACTCATTAAAAATCGATTATGGAACGGCGTGCATGCAATGCTTGCTTGGTATGCATCATTAATGGGTTATGAGTCTATTGGTGTTGCTATGGGAGACCATTCAGTTAAAGCATTTGCAGAAAATTTAGTTACCGAGGTAAAGCAGGGCCTAGCAATTGTTTTACCTCACTACGCAAAAAATTTGGATCGAATGGCACAAAGTTTTCTAGACTCATGTGAATATGCATTTAAAGATCCTTGTCAAAGAGTCGCAAGAGATCCGTTACGTAAACTGAATCATAATGAACGGGTAATGGTATCAATAGAGGTAAATATAGATCATGGTTTACCTTATAAAAACTTATTAAAAGGTGCTGCGTTGGGTTATGCGTATGCAATTCAGTTTTTAGAAATTGAAGAGACTAAAGTGGTTGAATATTTGCAACAGCAAATTCATCAATTGAATATGAATACGCCCCAAAAAAGCCAACTTGAAGTTGAGTTAACGCAATTAATTCAATATTTGTTTTCTGAACAAGATAAACAGCCATTGAACATAAATATTACCAATGCCAAAACTACCGGTACTCAGTATGCTTGAACTGGTTTAGTGAATTAATGCTCTACAATTAAAGCGCAAACATGTTTTAATGCAAAAGTTTAGTTATTTTTGAATTAAAGCTGTGTTGCTAAAACCCTCGACGTTCTTAGTGCCAACAACTATACGGGATTACCCAGAATGGCACTATGGGCGTCAAAATTATGTGTTATGGTATCTAGAGATTAATGATCCAAAATTAGTTCATTATCTAGATATGTTACGTGTACATTTTTCAGATTTTTTATTAGAACCTAATAACCGTCAATATCATATCACTTTGTTTATATGTGGATTTTTAACTCATGAAATTAAATTTCATAGTGATGACTTTAGTTTTAATGAGTTTGAGCAGCAGAGACGAATTTTAATAAAAGAAAATTTTGCACCTTTTCAATTAAAAATTGGTTCAGTTGATAGTTTTAGTAGTGCTTTATTTGTAGAAATTCAAGATAACAAAAATATCTTATCTCTCATACGTCAAAAACTAGGTACAGTTTCTAATGAAATTGCTGCCTTAGATTATTGTCCCCACATTACATTAGGATTGTATAAAAAAGCCTATAGTAGTGATTTGATTTTACAAAAAATTTCTGAATTATCTGTACAATATCAACATGCTGAATTTGAACTTAAAGTTGAGCATCTAACGTTTGGTTATTATGACGCTCAAGCTTTACAAGGTAAGCTGTATTCGTATCGACATTTGTTTTTAGGTGATTCATGTTGCAACTGATTTTGGGTGGTGCTCGCTCTGGCAAAAGTCGACTCGCTGAACAAACGGCAATATCTACACAATTACCTGTGACTTATGTCGCGACCGCGCAAGCGCTTGATCCAGAAATGCAAAGCCGAATCGCTCATCATCAAAATCAGCGTCCTGCACATTGGTCTTTGATCGAAGAACCATTATTTTTAGCAAAAGCACTTCAGAAAATTGACCAGCCTAATCAAATTATTTTGGTGGATTGCTTAACGCTTTGGTTAACCAATTTGTTACTGTTAGAAGATCAGAGCGTTCAACAATTTGAGTGTGAGCAACTCCTAAAAGTTTTGCCTACACTTGAGTCAGAAATTATTTTAGTGAGTAATGAAACAGGACTTGGGGTTGTACCACTTGGCGAAATTAGTCGCCGTTTTGTAGATGAAGCAGGCAGACTACATCAAGCTTTAGGACAAATTGCAGATAAGGTTGTGTTTTGTGTAGCTGGTTTTCCAATGATTTTAAAAGGTGAGAAATAAAATGAACTGGTGGTTAAAGTCTGTACAGCAACCTAATTTAGATGCAAAACAACAAGCTGAGCAACATCAACTCCAACTTACAAAGCCTACAGGTGCGTTAGGTGATTTAGAGCAGATTGCAATTACACTTGCCAGTTTACAGTCAAATGCACAGCCTGAGGTTAACCATCCATGGATTACTATTTTTGCGGGCGACCATGGCGTAGTTGAAGAAAATATCTCTGCATATCCTCAAGCCGTTACTCGCCAAATGCTACAAAACTTCACAACAGGCGGCGCAGCAATTAGTGTTATTGCCAAATATCATCAAGCTCATTTGCAAGTGATTGACTGTGGCACAGTGGGCGAAGCATATGAATATGCAGGTGTTGAACGTTATTGTATTCGTGCTGGCACAGCAAATTTTGCCAAACAAGCTGCCATGAGTGCTGAAGAATGTCGGGCTGCCTTAGAGTTAGGTAAAGAAAGTGTAGATACTGCTAAAGCGAACAGTGCAGATATTTATATTGCGGGTGAGATGGGAATTGGAAACACCTGTTCTGCTTCTGCCTTAGCTTGTCTTTTATTAAATGATACTGCTGAGCAACTGACTGGAGTGGGGACGGGAATTGGCACCGATCAGTTAAGACATAAAATTGAGGTAATTGAAAAGGCAATTGAGCTTCACCATAAACATGTCACGGGTGATACGTTCAAAACATTATGTGCTGTAGGTGGTTTGGAAATTGCGGCAATTGTGGGTGCTTATATTCGATGTGCGCAAGTGGGTTTACCTGTGATAGTCGATGGTTTTATTAGTTCAGTAGCTGCTTTATGTGCAGTCCGAATGAATCCTGAAGTACGTGAATGGATGTTATTTGGCCATCAGTCGGCAGAGTATGGTCACCGTCGTATTTTACAAGAACTTAAAGCTGATCCGATTTTAAAAATGAACTTGCGTTTGGGGGAAGGTAGCGGTGCTGGTACTGCCTTAGCATTAGTTAAAATGGCATGTGTATTACATAACCAAATGGCTACTTTTGCTCAGGCTGCTGTAAGCGGAGATAAAATTGGGTAATTTTAGGATCGATTTGCTCAGACACGGTGAAAGTCAATATAGTCATACTTTACGTGGGCATTTAGATGATGAGTTAACAGCAAAAGGTTGGCAGCAAATGCAGTCAACCGTTGAGCAAGTCACAAACCAGACATGGGATGTCATTGCAAGTTCATCATTAAAAAGGTGTTCTTGTTTTGCCGAACAACTTGCCAAAACAACTGAGCTACCTTTGCTTTTAAATGATGACTTAAAAGAAATGTATTTTGGTGAGTGGGAAGGTATTTCAACTCAGCAAATTTATGAAACCTCACCAGAGTTACTGGCAAACTTCTGGCAAAAACCGACTCAATATTGTCCGCCTAGAGCAGAAACATTGATGCAATTTCAAACCAGAGTTTTGATCGGGTTTCAGGATTTGCTTGTACATATGCAAAAGCAGAATTGGCAGCATGCATTAGTTGTTACCCATGGTGGTGTGATTAAGTTATTGGCTTGTTTAGCTGGGCAACACCCTTTAAATGACTTATTGAAAATGCCAGCAGAGCTTGGGAAGTTGTATTCTTTGGAGTTTTCTCAAACAGATGGTCAATTAATTTTTATGTTGAGATAGCAGTTTTATATTTTTATATACTTGTAAGTTATTATTTTTATAAAGATATTTGAATTTGTGTAATCGTACTGTCACCGCAAAAAATTAAGATATTAATATTTCTTAGTAATAAATTATCTGACTTATGAATATTTTATTTAAAACGGCATTGCTTGCCACATCAATATTGCTAGTAGCCTGTAATAATAATAATGATGATCAAGATACACAAACAACATCACCAACAAATTCATCAAAATATTATCAAACAAAAACACCTTATCAACCGCAACAAAATCTAAAAAACTACGAACAAGCTCCGAATGGGTTTCAGCCAGTTTTTACTGAGTTAGTTGCACGTCATGGTTCAAGAGGTCTATCAAGTATTAAGTATGATTTAGCACTTTATAATTTATGGAAGCAGGCAAAAGCAGAAAATGCTTTAACGCCGTTAGGCGAGCAATTAGGTGCTGATTTAGAAGCAATGATGAAAGCCAACATATTATTAGGCTATGGTGTGGAAGGCATACGCCAATATGGTTATGGTAATGAAACGATGACTGGTATTTTAGAACATCGCGGCATTGCAGACCGATTATTGCAGCGCTTACCAACACTTTTAAATCCGCAAGCATCTGTATTGGTACAAAGTTCTGGTGTAGATCGTGCGGTAGATAGTGCCAAATTCTTTACTGCTGAATTGATTAAACAACAGCCTCAGCTTAAAGATAAAATTGTTCCCGTGTCTTATACCAGTTTATCGAGTACAAGTGTTCCTAGTGTTATAGATGGTGGAGTGGATCGTTTTAAACTTTATTTTCATAGTTTGAATGCGGTTGAGGATTTAACTCAACCACTCAGTGCTAGCCAACAGAAAATTTATGACGCAAGTCAGGCCTATCAAGATTTTGAAGTAAACAATAAAGATTTAGCTCAAAAACTAAATGAGTTATCAAAAAACACTCAGGCTGAAAAAATTGCCCAGACTGTACTTGCCCCAATTTTTAAAGCAGACTTTATTAAAAAACTCGGTACAGCAGGTTATAGTTTTAGTAATACGGGATCATTTACAGTTACCTCACCAAAAGGTGAGCAAATTACAGAAAAAGGTAAGGGTAAAAATACGATTGCTAGTGCAGTGGATGCCGCTGCATATATTTATGAGCTTTATTCAATTTCTGGTGGTATGAAAGATGAATTAAAAGATATTAATTTTGATAAATATATGCCTCTTGAGGCAGCAGAATTTTATGCTGAGTTTAATGATGCCAATGATTTTTACCAAAAGGGACCAAGTTTTACCGAATCTAATCAGGTCACAAGTGAAATTGCACAAGGACTCAAACAAGATTTATTCCAACAAGTTGATGCCGTTGTAAATAAAGCTCAACCTTACAAAGCGGTTTTACGTTTTGCACATGCAGAAATTGTTATTCCTCTAGCCACCAGCTTAGATATACATAATATGATGCAACCTTTGCCCCTGCGTCAGACTTATAATTATTCAACAAGCACATGGCGTGGTGAAGTAGTATCACCTATGGCTGCAAATGTTCAATGGGATATTTATCAAAACAACCAAGGCTATACGCTGGTTAAAATGCTTTATAACGAAAAAGAGACTTTATTTAAGTCTGCATGCGACTATGCACGTTACACACCAAGCAGTTTTTACTACGACTACATTAAATTGAAGCAGTGTTATCAAATGCAATAGCTTTTCACTTTTTGAAGTGTTTCATGGGAATAGGGATTGCTATTCCCATTTTTATTTCTTCATAATTCAAGCTATTTAAAATATAGATCAGTTAGAGACTTGGATATGACACCTTTTTGGATTGCATTGCAATTTTTAACTGTTCTACCTATTGAGTTAAAGACTATACCGACGGTGCAACAAAATGGTCGGGCTATTTTGTTTTATCCTCTGGTTGGACTGATTATTGGTGGTATTCTTTTTCTTAGTGCATGTCTTTTTGCCAAATTACCTGTTCTTTTACTTGCAATCATTATCACGGCTTTATGGGTTTGGCTGACAGGAGGTTTGCATTTAGATGGGCTAGCCGATACTGCAGATGCATGGGTAGGTGGTTTTGGTGACAAACTGCGTACTTTACAAATTATGAAGGATCCAAGTTGTGGCCCAATTGGAGTACTCAGCTTAGTGATTATTTGTTTGCTCAAGTTCGCACTGATTTATGTGCTGATTGAACAACACCAAATGTTATTTTTAATATGTGTTCCCATCCTTGGGCGAGTGGTACCATCTATTTTGTTTTTAACTACGCCTTATGTCCGTGAAAAAGGTTTGGGACGCTCTTTGACCGATCATTTACCTAAAACTGCCTCATGGATAGTAGCTACGTTAGTTCTACTGTTGCCTTTATATTGGGGGTGGCAGGGACTTATTGCCATCATTGGTTTTTTAATCAGTCTTGTTTATTTAAGATATTTATTTATAAAAAGAATAGGTGGTATTACTGGTGATACCGTCGGTGCTGCGATTGAACTTAGTGAAACTGTGCTGCTTTTTACTTTTGTGGTGAGTTATTTTTATTTACTTTAATGTTGAATTTGGTCCAAACAAAATAAAAAAGCCCTCATTTTTGAGGACTTAATTTTTTAATCTTAAACAGATGAATTAACGATTTGGTAAAACATCTTTTAAAGCTTCATGCATTTCAAGCAATGTTTTTTCAGTAGTTTCCCAATCGATACAGCCATCGGTTACTGATTTACCATATTCAAGATCACAAAGGTTTTCAGGAATATCTTGGCGACCACCTTTTAAATGACTTTCAACCATAATACCTACGATTGACTTATTACCATCTAAAATTTGTTCAGTAATATTTTTAAGAACAAGTGGTTGTAAGTACGGGTCTTTATTTGAGTTGGCATGACTCGCATCAATCATGATTTTATTGCTTACTTTAGCTTTTGCTAAAGCGTTTTCTGCTTCTGCAACAGAACCAGCATCATAGTTTGGTTTACCATTACCGCCACGTAATACAACGTGTGCATAAGGGTTACCATTTGTGTTAATAATCGAAACTTGACCGTCTTCATTCAAGCCTAAGAAACTATGACCATATTTAACAGACTGCATAGCGTTGGTTGCAACCGTTAAACCGCCATCTGTACCATTTTTAAAGCCTACTGGTGATGAAAGACCAGAAGACATTTCACGGTGAGTTTGGCTCTCGGTTGTACGTGCGCCAATAGCAGACCATGAAATTAAGTCTTGGTAGTATTGTGGAGAGTTCGGGTCAAGTGCTTCAGTTGCACATGGTAAACCTTTTTCATTTAATTCAAGTAAAAGCTTACGACCAATACGTAAACCTTTTT
The DNA here is from genome assembly GCF_041021895.1 of Acinetobacter sp. XH1741. Taxonomy (NCBI): domain Bacteria; kingdom Pseudomonadati; phylum Pseudomonadota; class Gammaproteobacteria; order Moraxellales; family Moraxellaceae; genus Acinetobacter; species Acinetobacter chenhuanii. The sequence goes on along the minus strand of NZ_CP157428.1, from coordinate 2,579,533 downwards.
CGATGTTAAATGAGTCATTCATATCCGGATCATTAATTAAGCCTTTCCAGCCAATTGTTGTACGTGGTTTTTCAAAATAAACACGCATAACCAGATATAAAGTATCTTTCACTTTTTCACTGAGTACTTTTAAGCGATCAGCGTATTCGTGAGCAGCTTTAGTGTCGTGAATAGAGCAAGGACCAATAACGACAAACACACGTTTATCTGAACCATCTAAAATATTACGAATAGTTTCGCGGCCTTTTAGAACAGTTTGCGAAGCGATGTCAGACAGAGGAAGTTCTGACTTAAGCTCAGCTGGTGTTACAAGAGTTTGAATGCTTTTAATATTAACGTCGTCGATATCTGGCTTGGAAACTGAATTTGAATGTGTAGTCATTGCTGTCACTGGTTCGATCATACTAGAGGTTGTTTTGTGTACTGAATATACCATGAAATAATTATGAAAATCCTACATCTCATGGTATTTCAGTTTGGAAAAATCCTATTGATTTTACTATCTTTGTGTCGAATTGCTTGTTTTTTCAGCAATCACGGTTTGTTCTTGTACCACAGGCGCCTTCGGTTTGGCTTTGACTGGATGAACGATAAAATTAACACCCAAAGCAAATAGGGTAATACCTAAAATTTTACGGATGAGACGTTCAGGCATACGAGAACTAATTAATGTTCCAATAATAATTGCCGGGATAGAACCTACTAATAACCACGTAAGCAACATAAAGTCGACATTACCCGCACTCATATGTCCAAGCCCAGCGACTAGAGTTAGTAATACGGCATGTACTACATCAGAGCCAATAATTCGAATCATAGGTAGGTTAGGAAACATAATCACGAGTGCCATAATTCCAAAGGCACCGGCCCCTACAGATGAAAGTGTTACGAATACACCTAAGATGATACCCATAATCACAATATAAGTACGCTTATTTTGAACCGCTAATTGCTCATTTTCAGTATGAGTAGTTTCTTTATTTCTAAATTTATTAAAGAACTTCTCAATACGTGAACGAAAAATGATAGAAACACCAGTCAAAGTTAGCATAAAGCCTAATACCATTGTTAATACGGCTTTATAGTGTGTTGATTGACTTAAATAATGCTCTAATACCCATGCAGTACCGAAAGATGCAGGAATACTACCGACTGCTAGCCACAAAACAATAGGCCAGACAATATTTAATTTTTTCGCGTGAACCATTGATCCACAAAATTTTGAGATTGCGGCATAAAGTAAATCGGTGCCAATTGCGATATGAGGTTCGATTCTAAAAAGACCAATCAAAATGGGTGTCATTAATGATCCACCCCCAACTCCTGTAATACCTACACAGAAGCCAACTAACATACCCGCTAAGATAAATTCAAAAGCACCAGACATCTTTATCGCCACTTATCACGAAACGGAGATATCTTATTCCTTTTAGAGATAAACTTTTGTCATGAATAATGATTTACTTATGCAAAAAAAAGCTAAGCAATGCAAATATTGCTTAGTTTGTTTTATTTTTAAGCATTATTCTTAATAAAGAGATCATTTTGATGATTTTAGTGGATTAATCAAAAGGATAAGAATAAAAGTTAAAGGTGTTGCAAAGATCCACCAACTGACAAAGCCAACTGAAAAACCAAATTTTTGGATAAGAACACATACACATAAAGCAAATAAGGCAAAGGCACATGCTCTAAACAAAAGATAATATTTTTGGCTGAATGATTTGAAATAGCCTGTTGATTTGGGCGCACGATATTTTTCACTCGACATGTATAGGAAATACATACCAAGTAACGTCAAGAAAATGGCAATGAACATCATGAGTTCACCTCAATCTTTAATTTATTTAGCTTTTTTTGAATTTTTTCTACAGCTTTATATTGAATCGGTTTAATTTTATAAAATATAAAAATGGCTAATACCGCAAATAACCAAAAAAATACATCTACACGTGCAAAATCCCAATAGCCACTTAAGTTATGAACATACTGATTTTTCATTAAATAACTTATATTCAATATAGGAAGAACAAGACACAGCATAATAAAAATGCCCAGTTGAGTACGCCATAAATATTGTTTTTTAGTGATGAGAGCGATAATAAAGCTCATAAACCAGATGATGAAGAAGCTATAAATTTCATAATTGATTGTAGTCGCCGTGACGGTAAATAAACGATTTGCATATAAATAGGCAAATGTTGCACAAGGCAAACCTACAAATGTGGCAACATTTAAACGGTCAACTAAATAATAGCCAAAATGAAAATGTGTGTTTTTATTCTGTATTTGGCGCTTCAAACTCCAAAGTAATAATCCCGAAGCAATCATTACACAGCCTAAAAGCCCAGAGAAAAATAAGCCTAGGCGAAGTAAGGGCTGAGCAAATGTTGCCATGTGTAGACCATATACACTCGCATAAAGCGTAGCAATAGAACTATGATTACGCGTATCGCCTAAAACCTTACCAGTAGACGCATCTAGGGTCATCTGTGCCTGATTACGAGTAATTGATTGGTCTTTTTGCTGAATGAAGGTAATTTGAGCTTGATTAGTATTTGGATTTTTAACACTCATGGTCGATAAAGTTTGATTGCCCCAACGCTGTTCAAGTTGGGCTAATAATTTTTCAATGGGTAAATTTTGCGAAGCATGTAATTTTTTGCTTTCTGAGACTGCTTTTGTACGTATCTCAGTAAAATATTGATAGGGATTCTCTGGATAGAGTTTTTGCATTCCCCACGGCAAATATAAATAGAAGAAAATTGCCAAACCGGTAAAAGTAATCGTTAAGAAAAAGGGGAGTGCAATAACGGAAGAAACATTATGAAAATCTAGCCATGAGCGCTGAGACTTAAAGGTGCGTAAGGTAAAAAAGTCGGTAAAGATTTTTTTATGGGTAATAATGCCTGAGACTAAAGCAATCAACATGATAAAGGCTGCCAACGATACAACTAATCGCCCAATTAAAATTGGAACACCAAAAAGCTGGTAGTGGAAGCGATAAAAGAAGTCACCACCTTCAGTTGCTGAAAGTTTTAGTTCTTGGCCTGTGTTTGCATCGAGTGTCGCATTTCCATAACTGCCATCGGCTTTTTCCCAATACAGGGTGTTGACGGGACTATCTGCTGTGGCAACATTTAAATACCAAGATTTAGCATCGGAAGCGTTTTTTTGTAGGTACTGATAAGCGGTTTTAATTGCGAGGTCTTGCTTTACTTCATATTGTGCAAGTGGCGGCTGCATCCATAAACTAATTTCATGGCGGTAATACGACAAACTTCCCATTAAAAAAATAGCAAATATGAGCCAACCAAAAATTAAGCCAGTCCATGAATGAAGCCATGCCATCGATTGGCGTATACCTTTATGCATAACCTACCATCCGTGTCATAAAAAAGAAAAGAGCACATAGCGCGATTGATAGTCCAGTCAGTTTCAATAAAGATTGAATACAAAAGCCTAAAATCACGAAAAACACATAAAACAAAATAGAGATAAACGCTGCCAAAAAAATCGATTCAGGTTTATCTAAGGTCAAATGAAAAACACCTGTAAGTCCAAGACTTAAATACGCCATACAGGCATAACCCATACCGAAAACGATTAAGAGTCGATAGATAACTTTTATGCGATATGACATAGGGAGATTTAAAGCTTTGGACATTTTACAGGCACATAAACGAAGATAAAAGAAGAGCCAACGCCTAAATTAGCGTTGGCTAGGGTATTAATATTTAAACTTTACAGCAACTGTATAGTTGGCCGAGGGCCCATAAAAGCCTTGGCCATTAGGGAAACTGTATAAATACTTCTTGTCGAAAATGTTATTCCCGTTTGCTTGAAGCGTAATATGATTATTCACTTCGTAGCTTGCCATTAAATTGACTAAGGCATAAGCATCTTGTTTGATGGTGCTATTTGCAGTTGAGTCATATAGCTTTATTCCATCTTGCCATTGTAAGCCTGCACCAACTTTCAGCTTAGGTAAAACTGTTGGTGTATAAGTAGTCAGCAAGTTAAGGGTTTGGCTCGGATTATACGTTCTCGCTTCGCCGCCATTTTTAAGATCTTTAATACTAAATTGAGCATAGCCAAAAGCAAGATTGACGTTATCAGTAATTTGACCTGATAAACCAACTTCTACGCCTTGTGATTCTAAATCACTGGTTGGTACTTTTCGGTTAAGTGGGTTTCCATCTGAGTTCCGTAGAGGATAATTATTTTGCTCAGTTTTAAATACCGAAAAAGTGCCTGTTAAACGATCATCTAGCCATGAGCTTTTTACACCCATTTCATAGCTTTTACCCTCAACCGGTTTTAAAGCCTGATTGGTATCTTGGTCAATACCAGTTTGTGGACGGAAAATTGAGGTATAACTCATATAGCCTGTATATTCAGGCGTAAAGTTATAGGTTAGGCCTGCATAAGGTGAAACTTTACTTTCACTATATGCCATTGGTGAACCATAGCTTTCGCCTTTACTTTCGGCTCTCACGTAGTTTGCACCAAGTAAAAGTTTTAAATCTTCATTGAGATGTAAGCGTGTAGCAGCGTAGATTGAATCTATATTTTGCGTATAGTTTGCAGCTTCTGTGAAATCTGACCACGTGATAGATTGAGGTGTCCAACTTGCCCAATTTGTAGTGGTTGAGTTGATCACATTACTGTCGTTAATTGTTCCGGTAGATTGTTTATCGTGCTGACGACTACGGACATAGTTATAACCCAAAGTTGCTTCATGTTCTCGATTAAAAAGTTTGTAAGTTCCTTCAATATTAAAATCAACTGCGTGCTGTTCTTGATGTTCCTGACCACCCCATGGTGTTAAAGATACGCCTGAACCATCAGCTTTGGGATAGCCATAATAGTAAAGGAGACGACTATCATGTTTGTTATTAAGATAGTTATAAGTCAGCTTAGCTGTCCATTGATCATTAATTTTTTGTTTTAATTCAGCAAAGGCATTTTGTGTTTCACTATCCCAATGTGCCCAGTCAGGGTTTGGGTTATATGAGCGATCATAAGAAATTTGTTTGCCATTGGCATCAAGCAAGGGTAGAGCACCCCAGTTGTTTGCATTAGGTTTATTTTTTTCTTGGCTGTAACCTACGGTAAGTAACGTGGTATCTGTTAAATCTGCTTCAATAACGCCAGCAAATCCATTTTTTTCTGAAGAATATCGGTCAAGATAAGAATCACCAGTTTGCTCGTAGCCCATAATACGGCCACGTACTTTTCCACTCGGTAAAATTGAGCCAGATACATCTGCTTCATAACGCTGAGTATCCCAAGACCCATAACTTACACCACCGCTCGCTTGAAACTCTTGAGTTGGTCGCTTTCGAATATTGTTGATAGTTGCACTTGGGTCACCAAATGCATTAGTTAAAGAGTCGGCACCTTTTACAACTTCTACACGGTCATAAAAATAAGTATCGGGATTCGTGTTGTTATAGTTATAACCTGAAAGGGGAAAACCTACGCCGTCAGTTAAAATATTTGAAATCTCAAAACCACGAGCCATGTAAGTAGTGCGTTCAGTTTCTTGATTGGTCACTGTTACGCCTGGGGTGTTTTTTAAAACATCACGGGTGCTGGTAAGGCCAAAGTCTTCAATTTGCTGACGAGTAACCACATTAATGGTTTGGGGCGTTTCTTTCGCTTCTATATTAAGCTTGGTTGCGCTACTTGAGTTTTTAACAGTATATGCTTTGGTCTGTTCAGAATTCTGCTCGGCGTTTGTCGCTTTAACTTGAATAGTCTGCAAAGATTGTACATCTGTGTCTTGAGCATAAGTGAGATTTGCATAGCAAATCGCGCAGGCGATAACAGAGAGCTTAAATGGTCGAGGTGGGATATTCATAATGGTAAATATAATGCAAATAATTCTCATTTATTCTATTGTTTGTAAATGTAAGCTACAATTCAAATAACATTGTTAATTTAGATTAAAAAATAGTGAATGAATGTAATTTTAGATTAGGGTAGGTAGTGGTCTGTTGTAGTGAGTATGCATATAGCAAGTTCAAGATTGATAAGCCACTATGCTAGAATGCATTATTTCAAATTTTTAGGTAAATTGCCTTGGTAAACCGAAAACTTAAAATAGGCATTGTGGTTGGAGAAGTTTCTGGAGATACGCTTGGCGTAAAACTCATGCGCAGTTTTCGTGAACAGGGAATCGATGCCGAATTTGAGGGAATTGGTGGACCTCAAATGATTGCTGAAGGCTTTAGCAGTTATTACCCGATGGAAACTCTTTCTGTGATGGGGATTGTTGAAGTATTAAAAGATCTAAAAAAACTATTTGCTGTACGAGATGGCCTAATTAATCAATGGACTCAACATCCAGTTGATATTTTTATCGGTATTGATGCACCAGATTTTAACCTTCGACTTTCTAAAAGTATTAAAGAAAAAAATCTCCCTATAAAAACAGTTCAATATGTAAGTCCATCCGTTTGGGCATGGCGTCAAGGACGTGTTCATGGCATTAAACAAAGTATAGACTTAGTGCTGTGCTTATTTCCTTTTGAAAAAGTTTTTTATGAACGATATGAAGTTCCAGCAGCATTTGTAGGACATCCATTAGCTAAACAATTACCCCTTCAAAATCCAATTCAAATTGCCAAACAGCAATTGGGTCTTAATGAAAATCAAAAACATATTGCTTTGTTACCAGGTAGTCGAAAAGGTGAGGTAGAGCGACTTTTGCCTATGTTGCTTGAAACAGCCAATATCCTGCATAAGAAATATCCAGACATTCAATTTTTAATTCCCGCAATTAATGATGCTCGTAAGCAACAGATTGAACAAGGTATTGAACAATTAGCGCCTAATTTGAAAACTGTAATTCATATTTTAGAAAATACAGAGAGTGAGTCTAAAGTTGGCCGTATGGTTATGAACGCGAGTGATATTATCGCGTTAGCTTCTGGAACGGCGACATTAGAAGCCATGCTTATGCATAGACCCATGGTCACTTTCTATAAATTGCATTGGTTAACTTATTTTATTGCTAAGCTTTTGGTGAAAATTCCTTATTATTCTTTGCCGAACATTATTGCAGGTAAGAAAGTCATTGAAGAGCTGATTCAAACAGATGCGACACCAGAAAATTTAGCAGCTGAAATAGAGAAACTGATGAATGTGGAAACTGCTCAAATTCAAGTGATGCAACATTTAACTATGCATAAACAGCTTATCTCTGGAAATACAGAAGATCCAGTTCAAGCAATTTTACAATGCTTAAATAGCTAATTTTTAAGATTTGATTGGCTAATTGCTTTTAAACCAGCTAATGAAAATTTTTTAAAATGTTCAACTAAATCATGTAAAGGCATCTGAGCAATATTCTTAAGGGGCTCAGGTGCTTGAGCATTTGGCCCTGCTATAATGAGCATCATACAAGGCGTCATAACACTTAAAATACACGGTAAAACAGCTGGATCATTTTCATCTAGGCCAGCTACTTGGCTAATCAGTTTTCGAATAATAAAAAATTTTCTCATACCTGTATGTTCAATAAAATTTAATAAATGTTCAGAAGGAGAAAACAGTTCACGAATAAAGACTTTGCCATGCCAAACATCTTTTTCAGTTAATTTATGCAGTAATGTCTCAAGTAATAAACTTAATTTATCTTCGGAAGAGTAAGTACTTTCAACCAGTTCTAGTAGGTATTTTTCATCCAGATAATGAGTGTGAGCTTCTATTAATACAGCTTGATACAAACCCTCACGTCCGTCAAAGTGATAATTAATAGCAGCTAAATCGACATTTGCAGCGTTGGCAATTGTTTTGTTCGCTGTTTTTGCAAAACCATATTGAGCGATTAAAGGTCCTGCTGCCTCAATAATTTTAGACTTGGTTAAGTCACCATCACTTCGTCTAGATCTGGACATATTTAACCCTAAATTTAATTCACCATAAAAGTATATCTTTTATTCAAAGATTGGAGTAATTTAAATTTAAATTGAATTTAAACTAATAAAAATTTGAATTTAATAAGAAGGCCAATAAGATGAATAAAAAAGTGATTGCCATCGTCTTAGTTGTTATAGCTGCGGTTGTCATCAGCTTTTGGGCATGGAAATATACTACTAAAAAACAATTAGATAATAATTTAACTTTATATGGGAATGTGGATATTCGCCAAGTTTCACTTGCATTTGAACAATCTGGGCGTATTCAAAAACTCTTAGTTCAAGAAGGTGACAAGGTTAAAGAGGGGCAATTATTAGCCACCCTTAATACCAATGCATTACAAATTCAAGCAAAGCAAGCTCAAGCACAACTTAAAGCCCAACAAGAGGCAATTGTTAAACAAGAGGTAGGGGCTCGTCCTGAAGAAATTAACCAAGCAAAAGCCCAACTCGCCTCTACTCAAGCTGACTTAGATAAAGCCAATAAAAATTTACAACGCTTACAGATCTTGGTAAGCAGTACTGATGGCCGTGCTATAAGTCAACAAGAGTTAGATTATGCCAAAAGTAATCAACATAGTGCTGAAGCAGCAGTTCGTGAAAGACAAGCTAATTTAGAGTTAATCATTAAAGGTGCCAGAAAAGAAGATCGTGAAGCGACTAAAGCACAATATGAAGTGACGAAGGCTAATTTAGATTTAATTAATTATAACCTTACCCAAGCTGAACTAAAGTCTCCTGTAAATGCAGTGGTACGGGCACGGTTACAAGAAGTGGGCGATATGACAACTGCGCAAAAGGCCGTTTATACGTTGGCTTTGACTGACCCCAAATGGGTACGGGTATATGTAAATGAACAAGATTTAAGTTCAATTAAGATGGGAGCTAAGGCTCAAGTTATTCGTGACTCTGATCCGAACCAACCCATCAATGGAAAAATTGGTTATATATCTTCAGTTGCTGAATTCACTCCTAAAACAGTGCAGACTGAAGAAATTAGAACAACATTGGTTTATGAAGTCCGAGTATATGTAAACGATCCAAATGATCAATTAAAAATGGGTCAGCCAGTGACGGTCAAAGTTCCACTTACTTCAGGTGAGAATGCCCATGACAGATGAAAAGACAGTAGTTAACGCGCATAATTTAGCCATGACATTTAAGGCTGAAAATAAAAAGGCAGCAGAAGTTATTGCAATTAGTGATTTGAATATACAGATCAATAAAGGAGAACTTACTGCTTTAGTCGGTCCCGACGGTGCGGGAAAAACAACTTTATTACGATTAATTGCAGGGCTATATAAACCGACATCTGGTTCTCTTCATGTACTTGGGTTTGATATTGAAAAATATCCACAAGCTGTGCAAGACCGTATTAGTTATATGCCACAACGTTTTGGATTATATGAAGACTTAAGTGTACAAGAGAATTTAGAGTTATATGCTGACTTACACGGCGTTTCAAAGGATGTTCGTGATCAAAGATTTAAACGTTTATTAGAAATAACGGATCTTACTCAATTTACTGAGCGTCTAGCAGGACAGCTTTCTGGTGGAATGAAACAGAAACTAGGACTGGCATGTACTTTGGTTCGTTCTCCAGAGCTACTTTTACTTGATGAGCCTAGTGTTGGAGTGGACCCTTTATCAAGACGAGATTTATGGATCATTATTGAACAACTTGTTCAGGACGAAAATTTAACCGTAATTATAAGTACTGCTTATATGGATGAAGCAGAAAAGTGTACCCAAGTATATATCATGCATGAGGGAAAAATTTTAAAACAAGGCTCACCTGAACAATTAAAAGAAATAGTAAGTGGACAAACATGGAATATAAAACCTTCAGAGCAAATTAAAGCTCGGACCTTACAAGCTCAACTACTTGATAACCATATACAGATTATTGATGCTGTACCAAAAGGTGAACAAGTAAACTTTATTAGTCGTCAAAAAGTGCTATCAGCCAATACTTTACCTGACGGGCTAAAAGCCAATGCACGACCACCTGAGCTCGAAGATGCGTTTATGATGTTGTTACAGCAAAATCAAAAAGAACAGAACCAAATTTCCAGCTCTGAGGGGGCTTTTACATTAGAACAAAATGATAAGTTGAAATCTGATCATCCTGTTATTGTAGTTAAAGATTTAGTTAGAACTTTTGGAAACTTTACCGCTGTTGCCAATACTTCATTTGATGTGCAGCGCGGTGAAATTTTTGGATTATTAGGGCCAAATGGAGCGGGTAAAACGACTACATTTCGGATGTTATGTGGGTTATTACCAGCAAGTAGTGGTTATCTAGAGGTTGCTGGTAAAAACTTACGGACAGCTCGTGCTGAGGCAAGAGGCAAAGTAGGATATGTGTCTCAAAAATTTGCACTGTATAGCAATTTAACAGTCTTGGAAAACTTGAAGTTTTTTGGTGGAGCTTATGGGTTATCAGGCAAAAAACTAACGCAACAAATTGATAAAGTATTACAGCAATACGATTTAAAGCCGCATAGTAAAAGCGGTGATTTACCCGGTGGCTATAAACAACGGTTATCTATGGCTGCTGCATTGCTACATGAGCCAGAAATTTTGTTTTTAGATGAACCCACGAGCGGTATTGACCCGCTTGCACGGCGTTCATTTTGGTACGCGATTGGTGAGCTCGCAAATCAGGGCATTACCATCATTATTACCACGCATTTTATGGAAGAAGCGGAGTACTGTGACCGCATTGCCATACAGGATGCTGGAAAATTATTAGCCTTAGGTTCACCACAACAAGTACGTAAATTAGCAAGTAAAGATAAATATATTGGTGACATGAATGAGGCTTTTATTGCAATTGTGGAGCAAGCACGTGCATTAAGGCATGCTGTTTAGGAGGTCTACAATGAGCTTTGGATTTTGGAATCGATTGACGGCATTAGTTCGTAAAGAAACGAAGCAGCTCATTCGTGATAAAAGCAGCCTCGGGATTGGACTCGTTTTACCTGTTATTTTAATTTTACTGTTTGGTTATGGGCTGTCATTTGACTTAAATCAGGCACGTGTTGGTGTGGTAGTTGATCAACCTTCACCACAGATCAATCAGGTTTTAACGGGTTTAAGTGGCTCGCGGTATTTAACGAGTCAAGAGTTCCATAATTTTCCTGAAGCAGAGCAAGCTATTCGAGATGGAAAAATTGATGCGATTTTGCACTTCCCATCAGATTTTGTGAGTCAGGCACAACAAGGTAACGCAAAGGTTCAACTGTTATTAAATGGTAGATCAACCACTATAGCAACAGCTTTAGAGGGATATGTCGCAGGTGCTTTGGCAACCGAACCGTCTATACAGATGGATCGTAGTCCAATAGTAGCAACTTCAAGCGCCGTTAATATTGAACAACGGATATGGTTTAACGAATCAGGCAACAGCACGTGGTTTTTAGTGCCGGGTTTAATGGTACTCATTCTAACTTTAATCGGTGCATTTTTAACGGGATTACTTATTGCTCGTGAAAGGGAACGCGGAACTCTAGAAGCTTTATTCGTTACACCTGTACGACCATTTGAAATTGTATTGGCCAAGCTCATTCCTTATGTTGTGGTTGGTATGATCGATATCGTGATTTGTCTTATTGCTGCGTATTTTATTTTTGAAGTGCCTATGCGCGGTTCATTATTCTCAATTTTATCGGCTTCATTTTTATATTTAATTGTCTCGTTATTACTTGGTCTAACTATATCAGGCTTTGCTCAAAGTCAGTTTCAGGCAAGTCAAATTGCTTTATTGGCAAGTTTTATGCCTGCACTCATGCTTTCAGGATTTGTTTTTGATACCCGCAACTTACCTTTGGTCGTGCAAATTATTAGCCAACTACTTCCCGCTACGCATTTTATGATTTTAATTAAAACCCTCTTTATGGGAGGGGATGATTGGACGTTATGGCTTAAAGAGTGCAGTATTTTATTGGTATATATCGTTGTTTTGATATGTGCTGTGAACTTTTCACTAAGAAAACGGTTGAGATAAAGAGATGTGGCAGCAACTAATCACTTGGCTGAAACATTTAAGTTTTTTGGTCAAAAAAGAATTCTTAACCATTTTTAGTGATCCTGCAAATAGAGTTATTTTATTTGTACCCGCTCTAATGCAGGCGCTTTTGTTTGGTTATGCTGCCACTTATGATGTTAACCGTGTGGATTATGCAATTTTAGATCAGAGCAACGGCCAGGCCTCACATGAGCTAATCTCAAAATTGGATGGTTCCGGTATTTTTAAGCGTGTCGCAACACTTCAATCTACTGATCAAATCAAACAGGTCATTGATAACCGTCAGGCATTGATTGTGCTAACGATTCCTTCTGACTTTGAGAGTAAATTAAATAATAACCAGAGTTCTCCTATACAGGTCATTGTTGATGGCAGGAACTCATCAACTGCTGCTGCGGCTGGTTCATATCTAAATAAAATAATTGCTCAGTTTAATCAGCAAAAATTTAATTCAGGTTTACCGATTAGTCTTGAAACAAGAACATGGTATAACCCAAATCAAGAGTCTCGCTGGAGCTTAATGCCATCATTAATTGCGGCGTTAAGTATGATGCAGACATTACTTTTATCTGCTTTATCAGTCGCGCGTGAACGTGAACAAGGTACGTTTGATCAGTTATTAGTTACACCGTATACGCCACTACAAATTATGATTGGTAAAGCCTTGCCACCCATTTTTGTCGGATTGATGCAATCAACCATTATTTTATTGATCATTTTATTCTGGTTTAACATTCCCATGAATGGCTCTATTGGGCTGCTTTATTTTGGTTTATTGAGTTTTAACGTAGCTGTAGTTGGGGTGGGCTTATCAATTTCGGCATTATCTTTAAATATGCAACAAGCCATGCTTTTTACGTTTCTACTAATTATGCCTTTGATGTTGCTTTCAGGCTTACTGACACCTGTAGAAAATATGCCAAAAGCACTTGAAATAGCGACTTACGCAAACCCATTAAGATTTGGAATTAATTTAGTACAAAAGGTTTATTTGGAGGGGGCAAGTTTTGCACAAGTAAAATTTAACTTTATTCCAATGATCATACTTGGACTGATCACTTTACCTTTAGCAGCTTGGCTATTTAGAAATAGATTATCTTAATCGTATTAATGAAAAAGCCCCATTTTTAGGGGCTTTTTAAATCTACTTATGCACGTACGATCAGTTCGTAACCCGTATATTTACGAATGTTGATAACACCAATATCAAAAATTAAATATTGGCCTTTAATACCTTGTAATACACCACGAATTTTTGGTGTTTTATCTAGGTTTAGAGACTTAATTTTTTCAGGATATTGTTCAACTGGGTAAACAAACTCACGCGGTAACTCATTTTCTAGTAATTCAACTGTCTCGTTAAATTCAAGATTTTGGCTAAACTCTTCACGTATAGTTTGAATTTTAGGTGCAAACTCTTCAATTAATTGATCACGTTGCTCAACCATATTTAAAGGTTCAGCTTCACCTTTAAGAAGTTTACGCCAGTCAGTTTTATCAGCAATTAGGGAACCAAACATGGTTTCAAGTTGACCAGATAAACGACGTGATCCAACTTTTAAAATAGGTAAAGCCTGAGTTGCTCCCTGATCTAGCCAGCGACCTGGCATATGGCTAACGCGGGTAATTCCTACTTTTAAAGCACTTGAATTTGCCAAATACACAATATGTGGTTGGAAACATACACTGTGGGCAAAGTCATCTTCACGACATGTACCTAAATGATAGTGACATGTTTCAGGTTTCATAATGCAAAGATCACACTCAGCTTTCGTTTTAAAACATTTAAAACAGTGACCTTGAGAATAGGACTTCGGTGTTTTGGTGCCACAAGATGTGCAATAAATATTACCTGTCCATTCGATTTCTAGTTCTTGTCCTAAATTAAAAGGAAGATCAATTTCTGAACGGTCTAATACAAATTTGTATTCAACATTTGCCTTGGTTGTCTGTTGATCAGTTACACTAGCATCTTTTAGGCCTGCATGCATTTTATGGCAAATGCCTTGTAGTTCCATAAAGTTTAAACTCACATCTTTCAATTAAGGGTTGCAGTTATGGCTGAACAAAATGTCATCACTTCTATGCTAGACGATTTATCAAACGAACAGCCTATTCATACTGCACTTTGTATTGGCCAGAAAATTGACCAGAATAACGCAATTCAATGGCACTATTTTACCGTAACTGAGCTTTTAAGTCTGCCTTTTACTCAGCGTTATGATTTAGGTTTTGTATTGTTTGATACAGATGAAATGCAAAGCGTTAGCGATGTACATAAATCACAATTATTAGTGAAGTTAAGAGATTTATTAGCAAAACGAATTGTTGTGGTAAGCAAACGCAGTGATGAACAGCTATTACGTTCTTTGGGGTTCACGCAACTCATCGATAAAACTTCACATGATAGTGATTTCGCTTTATGGCAATTTAATATCTTGACCTACAAACATGTTCCAGACTGGTTTAATTCAAAATTTTGGGCAAACCCGGAAAACTGGAACAAATTTCGTTGGTAAAAGACTATTTAATCTCTTTCAAAATTTAACAATTTCGCTTTTGCTGTCTTAACAAAAAAACGCGTATGCTCGTGTATAAACCATACATAAGAGTTACTCATGACAAATTTAAGCAATATTGTAGAAGTTTTGGCTCAGCAAGCTTTAGGTGGGAACCAGCAAGCATCAGGTCAAGGTGGTTTAGGTGGAATTTTAGGTTCTGTATTGGGACAAATGGGTGGTAATACTTCTTCTGGTACTCAAGGTGGTCTAGGTGGTGTATTAGGTTCGGTATTAGGCCAAGTGACTGGGAACAATAGCGCACCTCAAGCAGGTGGCGGGGTACAAAGTTTATTAATTGCAGTTGTTCCTTTAATTTTAGGTTGGGTTCAACAACAAGGTGGTTTACAGGCCGCACTTGAAAAATTAAAAGGCGCTGGTTTAGGCAATCAAGTTCAAAGTTGGGTTGACCCAAATCAAAGTAATAGTGAGGTTCCGACTCAGCAATTACAAAGTCTTTTTAATCCAGCAGATATTGAACAAGTTGCAGAGCAAGCTCAGGCTCCGAAAGAGCAAGTTTATGGTGCAATTGCGACAGTTCTACCAAAAGTGATTGATTCACTTACCCCACAAGGTGCTGATACAGACCATCAAGAGGCAAATCAAGACATTCAAAATGTCATGAATCTTGTGAGTGGTTTTTTAAAATAAGATATAAATTAAAAAAGCCGATCATTTTTATATCGGCTTTTTTAGCTGGTACAATAAAATAAAAGGGCAGAAGCCCTTTTATTTATATCTGAATTGAATGTAACTGATTAGAAGTTATATTCGATACCAGTACCAACAACAGTTTGTTTGTCGTTATCACTCAACCAATCACGTTTTTGCTGAGCAACAATACCGTAGAAACGAGCTTGTTTATTGATTTGGTAATCAAGACCTACGCCGTACAAATCAATTGTACGATCTGCTAAACCACTTACTTGTGTTTGTGCAGAAGAATATTCTGCTTTCACTTTAAGTTTAGTATTTGGGATTTTATAAGCAGCTGTTATTGAATATGCTTCTTCTTGTAAATCACGGTAAGCTTTACCAGCTTTATCAACTGTTCCATCTGCTTTGTATGTTTGACCATATGCAGTTAACTGATCAGTAGGTTCAGCGTGTTGCCATAAAGCACCTATTACAAGACCTGTTTTTGCGATGTCATAAGAGCCTGTTACGCGGTAAGCGTCTGTATAAATATCTTTTAGACCGTAAGCCGCATATTTACCTTTAATACCGAAGTCACCTGCAGCAGCAACTGCTAAGCCAAGGTCTTTGTTTTCATAACCAAGTGCAGTTGATACAGAGTCAAAACCGTTGTTTTTACTGTCTTTACCAGTTTCGCCTGGTTTATTATCAGTAGTACTTTCACCAGTTTGAGCCATGATGTTGAAAGTTACACCAGCTAATAATTTAGGGTCTAATTCAAAACCAATTACGTTATCTAAACGGTTTTCACCGTACATGATATTAGTAATATCTAAACGTGTATCGTCATTAAAGATATCTTGGTTATTACCAGCAGCAGTTTTAAAGTAAGAATCGTATTTACCTACTTTTAATGTACCAACACCATCAGTTTTTAAACCGATATAACGGTTACGAGCGCTAAGGTCGCTATCAGAACCTGAACCATCAGTAGCAATTGCCCACTCAGCTAAATAAACAGCAGATAGCTTGTCAGTTAATTTTTCTTCGCCTTTTACCCCAATGCGAGAAGCGTTTGAGTTAATTTCAGTAACGTCACTTTTCCCATCGAAATTTTTATTGTCAACTTGGTTAATAGAAACATTCAGTTTGCCATACAAAGTTGGCGCTGCTTGCACCGCGTTTATGCTCAAAGTTGCAACTGCGGCAGCGAGTAGCAATTTCTTCATTGAGATTTCTCCAAAAGTATTTTAAAAATGGCATATGCCTGTTAACTAATTATTTTGTAGTTGACTTGTGTACAAAAAGTTACAGAAGCTCACCAACTTGCTAAGAAGTATCTGTAAACTTTGTGACAAAGGAGTGAAGAAGAAGTGACAGTTTTATGACAATTAAAAATTAGAAATACTTTATTTATTCTTGTTTTTATTACACTTTTTAAATAAAAAAAGCGGAGTCTAAACTCCGCTTTTATCTCTTAAAATCAAAGTGCTTCTTTAATTTTTTCAGCTAATGCTTTGATTTTATCCTGATCTCCTAATTGTGCAGCATGTTTACCTAGTTGGTGAACATTTGTAGGAATTAGGTGAAAATGAACATGAGGGACGGTTTGTCCAGCTGCGGCACCTGACAATTGCATGAGTACAATTCCATCTAGATTCAATGCAGTTTCCATTGCTTTAGCAATTTTTTGCACAATCTGAATAGTATAGGCTGCCGCTTCAGGTGGTAAATCAAGTAAAGTTTCTGCAGGAGTTTTTGGAATAACTAATGCATGACCATCGGCTTGGGGCATAATATCCATAAAAGCTAGAACTTGATCATCTTCATAGAGTTTTATCGCTGGAAGTTCTCCACGTAAAATTTTTGCGAAGATATTTTGATCATCATATGCCATGTATTATTCCTTTAAATACTATTTACACTTCAATTCTTTTTGACGTTCTTTAATTGCGTCTAGACGTTGCTGCTCTTTATCAGAGAATTTTGGCTTAGTCGTATGACAGTTTTCATTACCATATTTTTCTTTAGCATCTTGGTCTTTAAAACAAAAGCCTTTTGATGCATAAATCAAATTGTAATCGTCTTGCAATTTTTGACATTCTTGCTCAGGTGTTGCAGCTTGAGCACTGAAACCGGCAAGGCTTACCATTCCAGTAAATACTGCAACCAATAATTTATTCATGAGCTTTTCCTCAGTTAAAGGTATGAACCTGTACTCAATATAAGGTTTATTCCCAATATTTCAATGACTATTAATTACTCAAGCGTGATTTAAAGTCATATTTTATCTTATAATACAAAAAAGCTTTATATATCAAGATCTTTTTTAAAATTTGTTTTAAATCAAATGATTGCATTTCTTTTTATATTAAACAATTTAAATATATATTTAACAAACGTTTAAAGTCATTATTAAAAGCTTAAGTAATAATGAATTAAATACATTATATGAGTAACATCGGTTCTTGTTTATGTAATCAAGTCAGGTTTTCTATATCTTGTGAAATAAAAACAGTTTATCACTGTCATTGCAGCTTATGTCGTAAACAAACTGGTACGGGAGCGAATGCAGCGACTTTGGTAATAGATAGCCAGTTTAACTGGTTGGTAGGCAATCAATATATTAAGAGCTATAAAAAGGAAACTGGTTTTACTTCATCATTTTGTAGTAGTTGTGGTTCCCCAGTACCCAATAAAATTAATGGTACAAACTATATGTGGATACCACTTGGACTGCTGGAACAACCTTTTAATCCAGTCTTAAAGCTTAATTTTTGTATAGAATCGAAACATGAGTGGGTGGTATTAGGTGAGGCTCATGAAAATTTTGCCCATTTGCCAGTGATGGACGAGTTCCTCAAGTATTTTAAATAACTCATTTAGCTTTTTGTCTTTTAATAGTTATTAAGCATTCGTTACATAAATGTTATGTGTTTGCTGTTGAATATGTCTCACGTTTATTTGAGCATGAAAATACATAGTTTAAGAAGGATGGTTCACATGATAGATGAAGAAAAGCCTCTAAATTTTGAAGATGATGACGAGCCTCTTGATTTTGAAGATGAAGAATTCACGGATGATAAAAAAGAGGATGAAATGTACAACTCAATTACTAAAGATGGGTCTAGTGTTGATCCTGCCGATGATGGAACGCGACATATTCGTCCTGAAGATGGTGATCCAATCGAAGTTGATGAGTAAAAACATCAGTTTAAATAACATTAGTCTTTTTAATTTTTAAGTATAAGTGTAATATCCGAACGCTGTTACAAACAGCAAAAGTCCTGAATGATCAGCGCAAAAAATCAAAAGGGTAAAGCCTGCTTACAAAGCGGGCTTTTTTTATTTTTATAAAACTATAGGCTCAAATAGCCAATTTAAGTTTATGCAATAAATTTTTATTTTTAAATAAAAGGACATGCATCCAGGATGAATGACAGATAAGGACTTCTATTGTTTGTAATGAACGTTTAAAAGAAGTACGAATGTAAATAATAAAACTAAAAAAAGTAGAAAAACCATAAGTGAAAACATATCGTTAAATTATTTAGGTATTTTACACAATTTAACAATTTATGCAAATTAGTTTACATTCCTCTAAGTTTTCACTTGCCCTACAGCGTTGTAAAAATGTGACAATTAAAGCTCAGTTTGTTAGATTGTATGATTTTTATAACTATTGGTGAATTTAATGAAGAAATTTTTATTTATATTGATGACAGGATTTGGACTAGAAGGCTGTACAGCGTTAACACACAAAGCCGATGAAAACTATATTAGTAAGTCACCGGTTACTCCTGTTAATACGGCATTTAATGGAACTAAAGTACTTGAACATGGCATATTCACTGAACAAGATATTGCTGATATGCCTGAGCATTCCAATATAAATTCGCGTTATAAAATATCATTTTAAAAGGTGCTTAATACAGAGATTGAATAGTTAAACTAAATAGTTCTATAGACGAGCTCAAATATAAAAGTAACTGGGAACGTATTTAGAGATCGCTATTCAATAGAAGAACTATCTATTAGGTAGTTTTTAATAAAACAAAGTGTTAAATTTTAATCGTTGAAAAAATTGGTTTTATAAATGAAAAGTATCATTATTTTAACTTCTATATTTTTATTAAGTGGGTGTGCAATTAACTCTAAATCATTATCTCCAGTTAAAAATACTGATGATAAAATTCTTTTAGAGGCTCAAAAATATAAGCAAGAATATCAAAGAAAAATTTTACGGACTTGGGATATTCCACCTTCTTCGGTAGGAATGAGTGCAAGCGTTAAAGTTTTTTTAAGTGATAGTGGTGAGATTGAGCAAATTATTTTCTTGGATAAAGAAGACCAAAAATTTAAATCAAGCATTGAAAAAGCGATATGGCGTGCAAGCCCTTTTACTATGCCTTCTAATCCAGACTTAAGAAAACAGG
Source organism: Acinetobacter sp. XH1741 (assembly GCF_041021895.1). NCBI lineage: Bacteria > Pseudomonadati > Pseudomonadota > Gammaproteobacteria > Moraxellales > Moraxellaceae > Acinetobacter > Acinetobacter chenhuanii. The sequence continues at coordinate 2,559,945 of NZ_CP157428.1, read as the reverse complement.
TCAGAAAGTTCAACATCAAATTTCAGGCGAAGTAACGTTGAAATAGAACTCTCAAGCTTTCATTTAAGAAATCACCAATTGGTGGTTTCTTTTTTTAAGCTATTGTGGGCTCACCTTTAATTTTAAAAATATATCAAATCTATTTATAACTTTATTTTATTAATTATTTAAAAACTAATCATTATTTTTTATCTACCTTTTCTTTTATGTTTAGCTGATTGGAGAAGAGGGATAAGCAATGTTTAACCAACATGAGATAAATTTAAAACAGTATCAAAATAAGTCTTTAAGTTATTTAAATAGTAAAGCTCACTCTGAAGGAGTTGAGTTTGATAAATTTATTAAGGAACTTGAAAAATATTCAAATGCCGTAGTTTTAGATTTAGGTTGTGGGGGTGGACACGTAGCGTATAACGTTGCTAACTACGCCGATCTTGTTTTTGCTTATGATTTATCTCATGAAATGCTCGACACTGTTTCAAAAGCTGCAAATGACCGAAAAATAAAGAATATCTTTGTACAGCAGGGTATTGCCGAAGATATGCCTTTTACTGATGAGCAGTTTGATGTAATTATTAGCCGATACTCTGCCCATCATTGGCAGCATGTACCTACAGCAATGAAAGAAATAAACCGTGTTTTAAAACCTAATGGTACAGTCATTTTTGTCGATATCATTAGCTCAAGCTTTCCTATTTTAGATACATTTTTGCAGACTCTAGAAGTTATTCGCGACCCGAGTCATGTAAGAAACTACAGCATTAAAGAATGGGTTTATTTTATAGAAGATGCAGGTTTTGAATTGACGGCCTTGGATAAGCAAACACTAATATTAGAGTTTGAGAGTTGGGTAAAACGTATGAAAACTCCCGAAGATCAAATAAAAACGCTTAAATATCTTCAAGAAAATGCATCAGATATAGTAAAAAAATATTTTAACATCCAAAAAGACGGAAGCTTTGAAAGTAAGGTCGGGTATTTTGTATTTAAAAAGATAGCTTTCTAGTTTTAATTCAAGATGTATGAAATATGAAAAATCTTTAATAACCTAAAGACTTTGAAATAGTTTGCTCATATCTTTATAAAGTTCGTATGAGATGGGCTGTTTAAGCCGTGAGGAGATAAAAATTTTAATTCACAATAACTTAGTTGATGCTTTAATTGTAGTGGATGTACAAAAAGCTTTTGTATCAGGCAATGAAGCTGTTCCAGCATCAAAACAACTTCTTTTGGCAATTAATACTTTAATATCTAAAGCGCGTTTGGCGAAGGCACCTATCATTTTTCTTCAAAATGATGGTGATATAGGCACAGCAGATGAACCATTTCAACCAGGTTGGGAGCTATTTTTCTTACCCAAAGCAGGTGAAATCGTATTAAGAAAACATGATGATGATGGATTTGATGGTACGCCTCTTCAGCAGATTTTAAATAAAAGCAGGGTACAAACCTTTGCAATCTGTGGGTTATTATCCGAAATGTGTGTAGCGGCTACTGCTCGTGCTGGTCTAGAGCTAGGCTATGGAGTACTTTTACCACATGATGCACATGCGACCTATAACGTACCTGCGGGACCCGGCTCCCAAGAAGTACCCGCAGCAATGGCAGCCCGAGCTGCTGAGTGGTCTCTTGGTGATGAAATTATTATCTGTGCCTCATCTCATGAGGTAAATTTCATGGAAAAAGTCAAATAAAAGCGCTCAAGCAAGAGCTTTTTTTTTTTAAATTTTTGTTGAACGTTCAGTTAACCATGCAGCAAGCTTTGGCCAAAACTCTTGAGCACTTGCCTGGCTTGACATGAGTCCCAAATGGCCACCAGGAATGAGAGTAAAGGTGACATCTTGGCTATTCGTCAACTGACTTAATGGATAAACCGCATCTGCTGTTACGAGTTGATCACCACGACCTGCACCCACTAAAAGAGAGCAATCTATATTTTTTAATTCAATTTTTTTGTCTTTTAATAAAATAGAACCTTGCTTCAGCGGATTTTGTAGCCATACATTGAATAACATATCCTGATTAATCCCACCCGGATAATCAATCATATTGTTTAAAAAACTACTTAAGGTGGCATGCTCTTGTACGAACTGAAGATCATCTAAATTTTTAAGTAATTGAATGTGCCCATCAAGCCAGCCTTTAGGATCAAGAATTTTAAAGCCTAAAGAATTTAAAATACCAGGCGTATGAATCAAATGTTTAGGTAAACCTGAATAAATCCGTTCCTGAAGTTTCTTATTGCGACCAATAAAGTGATTTATACTGCGATAGAGCTTTCCAATTTGGCCAGAAGCATAGCTATCGATTGGACTGCCTAACACCATCAGATTTTTAACATAATTTGGATGATTATGTGCGGTATATAAGGTCACGAATATGCCAGACATACTCCATCCATGTAGAGAAATTTGCTCGCTACCTGAATGTGTACGAACAAGCTCTATCGCTTTAGGAATAAAATCTTCAATAAACGATAAAAAGTTAAGATGCCTATCTTTAAAACCTAAATGCCCCCAATCGACAAGATATACGTCAAAACCTGAGTTTTGAAAATATTTAATAAGCGAACGGTATGGATATAAATCATAAATAGCCATATTGATTGCCAAAGGTGCGACAAATACTAATGGCTCTTTAAAGCTTTTTTGGGTAGCCGCGTAATAACGAACACGAGTTTGATTAAATTGACCAATGACTTCGTAGGGTGTGCTTTGTGATAACACCAATGTCTTAGGGTGAAATAGTCGGGTAGAGAGGTGCTTGATTTGACTTTGGTCTGAGACGAGGGACTTTAAGCGATTCATCTTATTTTACCAACTATACTAAAGATTGATTGAAGTCTAAGCGATAATTTTAAGGTTTACCTTGACCTTAAATACCTTAGGCACTCAAAATGATGATAGTTTTTAGTACATGACCAGTAAAGGCGAACATTAATGCACCAGTCTGATGATTTAGAATACCAACTTGATACCTTAGCCATTCGTACCGGACATACACGCAGTTTTGAGGGTGAACATGGCGAACCTATTTTTTTGACTTCATCTTTTGTTTATGAAAACGCTGCGGAAGCGGCTGCAAAATTTTCTGGTCAGGTTCAAGGCAATATCTATTCGCGTTTCACTAATCCGACTGTATCGATGTTCGAAAAAAGACTGGCAGCTTTAGATGGCGCTGAGCGTGCAGTTGCAACGAGCTCTGGTATGGGCGCAATTCTGTCAGTTGCTATGGCTTATCTAAAAGCTGGTGATCATGTCATTTGTTCAAGAGCAGTTTTTGGTTCAGTAGTTGCTTTATTTGAAAAATATATTGCGAAGTTTGGTGTAGATATTACGTTTGTCGATCTAAATGATTTAGATGCATGGAAAAATGCAGTACGTCCAGAAACTAAACTATTATTTGTTGAGTCACCCTCTAATCCATTAGCTGAAATAGCTGATATTCAAGCACTTGCAGATATCGCACACGCAAACGGCGCATTACTTGCACTTGATAATAGTTTCTGTACACCTGTTTTACAGCAACCATTAAAATTTGGTGCAGACCTTGTGATTTACTCGGCAACTAAATATTTAGATGGTCAAGGCCGTGCCCTCGGTGGAGCAGTGGTAGGTAATCATCAACTCCTAGAAGAAGTTTTTGGTGTTGTTCGTACTCTAGGTCCTTCTATGAGCCCATTTAATGCATGGGTATTCTTAAAGGGCTTAGAAACCTTAAATTTGCGTATGAAAGCGCACTGTGAAAATGCACAAAAACTTGCTGAATGGTTATCTACACATGAAAACGTACAGGAAGTTTATTACGCAGGACTTCCAGCTCACGAAGGACATGAACTTGCAAAAAAACAGCAAAACGGTTTTGGGGGAATTGTTTCCTTTGTTGTTAAAGGTGAGCGTGAAGGTGCATGGAAGGTCATTGATAACACGAAATTTATTTCTATTACTGGCAATTTAGGTGATGTGAAGTCAACGATTACACACCCTGCCACAACAACTCATGGCAAACTTTCTGCTGAAGCAAAACAAGCTGCAGGTATTCAGGAAGGTTTAATCCGAGTTTCAGTTGGCTTAGAAGATATTAACGATATTATTCGTGATATTTCTCGTGGATTAGATTTAATCTAAATAATTTATGTATTTAAGACAAGCCATACTTATTTTAGTGTGGCTTTTCTTTAAATGAGGTGTTACTCATAAGCAACAATCGCAATAAAAAGACTACATTTTGTTATAAATGAATCTAAAATCACAACGTATAAAAGTTCTAAATTTAATAAAAATAACAAAGTGAGTGTTAACCATGCTTAAACCTATAATTATTTTAGTCGCTATAGGGGCAATTGGTTTAGTTGGATATAGAGTATTTGCCCAAAAGGATGAACCGACACAGATCAGCGAAACTGTATTATTAATTAATGATGCGAACAAATCAGTTGAAGATGCCGATCTTTCAATAGAAAAAGCGAATTCTTCTTTTCAAAAAATGCCTTTAAATGAATATAAACCTGACAATAAAAACCTACAGGCCTCGCAATAAATTATCTTAAACTCTAGTACTTGCTGATCCAGTTAAAGTTATCTATTAAAAGCTTTAAATGGATTAGCAATCGAAAATAGTTTCATAGATACCAATAGAAAACATTAAGTTATTGTGTCAGAATTGCGGATTGATTTTGACTTAAACGTACTGACCCCAATGATTTTAACGATCTATAGGGGTACCAAAAGAGTTTAAGTTCTCAAGTGTTATGTGACTATCAATCCTATTTGATAGAGATACGGAGTTAGGTTTATGAATATCAATATGCTTATGCAGCAAGCGCAGCGCATGCAAAAAGATATGGAATCAAATATAAAAAAGGCCAAAGAAGAGCTTGCTCAAACTGAAGTACAGGCGGAAGCAGGCGGTGGTTTAGTTAAAGTAACGATGACTGGCCGTTATATCGTAAAACGTATCGAAATTAATCCAGAATTACTGCAAGATGAACCAGATATGATTGAAGATTTAATCGCTGCTGCGGTTAATGATGCTGTTCGTCAAGCAGAAGTGATTTCTGAAGAAAAAATGCAAAAAGCTAACTCTGGGATGGGCTTACCACCTGGCTTAGCGGGCATGTTCTAAGGATCATCAGTGTTTAGTGATAGATTTGAACAACTCGTTCAAGCTTTACGTATATTACCTAGCGTTGGACCGAAGTCGGCTCAACGCATGGCTTTACATCTTTTGATGAAGAACCGTGAAGGTGCATTTGCGTTAGCCCATGCTCTACATGAGGCATCAAGTTATATTCACGAATGTAGTGTTTGTCACTCTCTGACTGAACATGAAATTTGTGATATTTGCTCCTCAACTGATAGAGATGACCAAGTATTGTGTGTGGTTGAATCACCAGCAGATGTAATGGCGATTGAGCAAAGCGGTAGTTTTCGAGGTAAATATCATGTCTTGGGTGGGCATCTTTCTCCCTTGGATGGTATAGGACCTGAAGAAATAGGTATCCCTTATCTGATCCAGCGCTTAAGCCAAGGTAAGATAGAAGAAGTCATTTTGGCTACTAATGCTACGGTTGAAGGTCAAGCGACAGCACATTATTTAGTTGAAGCGACTAAACATTTACCTATTCAAATGACACGTATTGCTCAAGGGGTACCACAAGGTGGTGAACTTGAATATGTTGACAGCCATACATTAAGTCAAGCTGTTCATAATCGGATGCGGATGAAATAAGTACTCAGGTGCTTATTTCAAATTTTTTAATCAATAAGTAATATTATTAAAAAAATCTTTTTAAAAGACATCAACATATTTTTTTAATATTAGTTTTTGAATATCTAAATTAAAAAAGATTTTTTAAAAATATAATTTTTATAAACCCTTAAAACTGTAAACATAAAAATAAATGATCAAAAAACTAGCGCTTTTTATGAAAATTGTTCAAAAATAGATTATTCATCAAGGATTCAGTAGCATTTTTCTATTCCTATGTTATATATACCAGAGTTTAAAGCACTCTTTGCATTTTGAGAAAGCATGTTTCAGTTTATCCAACAGCAAACCGAATTGGTTGATGTTCTTCAACAAATGGATCAATGTTCGATTTATGGACTTGATACAGAATTTATTAAGGTTGATACCCTTTGGCCTAAACTTGGAGTATGTCAAGTCAATGTCAACGGAAATGTATATCTGTTGGATGGAGTGTCACTAGATTTAAGCCAGTTTTGGAAAAAAGTCTTTCTTGCTCAACAAAATATTTTTCATGCATGTGGTGAGGATATCGATTTAATCTACCATTATGCGGATGAACAGAACCTATTAAATGTTTTTGATACTCAAGTTGGACTGTCTTTTTTGGGGCATGGCCTACAAGTGAGTTATCAAGGTGCTTTGAAGCTTTGTTTAGAGATTGATATTGAAAAAGACCAAACTCGGTCTGACTGGTTAGCAAGACCTTTGTCTCCTCAACAGTTATGTTACGCAGCAAACGATGTTTTATATCTCATGCAATTGGCAAATCATATTAAAGACCAGCTTAAGCAAAAAGGGCTCTATGATTACGTTTTGGAAGATTGCAGAAGTCTAACTAAAGAAATTATTAGTGAAACTCCAACGCCGTTGTTATATACCGATGTTGGTAATTATCGTCATTCACGCCGTCAGTTAATGCAATTACAGAAATTAAGCGAATGGCGTGAATATGTTGTTAAAGCAACAAATCAGCCACGCAGTTTTGTTCTTAGAAATTCGGCAATGATTGATTTAGTTGAAAAAAATCCACGTAATAATTTCCAGCTCTCGCAAGTAAAAGATATACGTCCAAATATTGTTCGTGAGTATGGAAAAACTATTCTTGATCTTATAAAAGATCTGCCTGTAGAAGGACAATGGCCAGCTAAGATTGCCAAGCCTTTTAAAATTACGTCAAGAGAAACCTTAGAAAAGATGGAGGCGTTAATCGCAAATGCGATAGAACAGACTTCTATCCCTAAAGAAGTTCTGCTTCGTAAGAAATGGTTAAATGCGATTCATCTACATGTGATTTCTAAAGGTGATGAGCAGGATTTACCTGACTATTTATTAGGTTGGCGCTACGAATTATTAACTAAACCACTTATTCAGTTGTTTAAAGAAGAGAAAGCAAGCTTTTTATTTTAGATTTATTAAGGCGTCTTATTTAAAATTAACTTTTTAGTATTTAAAAAGTTTAATTGATCAATATTTATCCTTATGAAAGTGATTACTTTTACTTTAAAATAAAGCCTATTTATAAGTTTATTTTTATAAATAAAGCTTTTTATTTAGTTTGAATTTATAATTGTGTGGTTTTATGAAGTATATGATTATAAAAATAGGATAATTCTAGTTTTTATAGGGCAATGCTGAATTAAATTAACTGTATTGGTGAGAAAAATTCAATTGCGTATATATACAGGTCTGTATATTCTTGGCAACAAGAAAAACAATTTCTAAATAAACAATATATAACTATAAGTTTATTTCAGTGCAGAAATATAGAGGCCTACTCGGGGAGAGTAGGCCTCTAATTTTATATCTATAGTTTTTAAAAAGTTTTTAAAATCAATAATAAGTTAATGTTGAGATTGCTTTTTATGCTATAAATTAAAGTAACCAATAATTAGAGAGATAAATATGACTAATAATTTTAATGCTGAACAAGCTAAAAAAAATGCTAAAGATGTGAAAATAGATCAAACAAAACTGTTAGAAAAAATCTTATCTGGCACTGAGGCAATCTCAAAGGAAGGGAAGCGTCGAGCAGTTTTCCAGTTTCCAATAGATGCTTTACATCCGGAACATATTACTTTGGTAGAGGAAGAGCTAAAAACACGAGGTTTCAATGTTTCAACCCATATTGAACAATCTGGCACAACAGTCAATATTGAGGTGAGTTTTTAAGTTTTTTATTCAATAAAACGCCCATATTATAGGGCGTTTCTTATATTTTTTTACAATTTAAATTCATATAAAACAATATATTATTTGACAGTTAAATTCTTGTTCTGTAGCTTTACTTTTTGAGTGGAATGTGGATATGAATTTCCAAACAATACTTTCATCTTTCAAAAATCAATCTACTGGTACAGATGCATTTAAAAACTTAAAAAATGCCTGCGAACAGTCTCTCAAGCAATCTTCTGACTTAAACGAAAACGCAGCTACTTATCTTATCTATGGATTTGCCCGTAGTTATGTGATTTTGTATGAAGATGAAGCGGTAACAAGTGAATTTGCTCGAACTTCAAAAGAAATTTTAATCAATTATATGAATTGTCTAAATGAAGCCTTACTTACTCAAGATAACAGCAGAATTTTAAGTGCTTTAAATCAAGTAAGTCACGACTACATGCAGGGCTCAAGAGTATTTTAAAAGCTTTGATGGGTTCAGGGAAAGATACTTCTTTAGTCATAAACTTAACTAAAGAAGTATCAAATCATCGTTTC